>DASYFD010000184.1:0-9933 GCA_036498625.1 Xanthobacteraceae bacterium
CTCCCCGTTGGGGAGAGGGAGCACGCCGAAACGGCCGATGGACTATTGCCTCAAGCGCCAAGCACGACTCAGGCATCCAATGATGGCGGGCACTACAGCGAACTGCTGCCGCATTGAGCAGGATCTCTCCGTCGTCATGCCCGGCCCTGTGCCGGGCACCCACGTCTTTCGCGCCACGAAGCAAGGCGTGGGTGGCCGGGCCAAGCCCGGCCAAGACGCACTGGGGAAATTCCGCGAAGGAAGCCCTCACCCCTCGCGCCACGCGATGACGCCTGCGGTCGAGCGTGGGCGCGTGCGCACGGCATGGCCGTCGTTGCCGCTGATCGCCAGCACGGTGCCGTGCCCCAGCACCTGGACCACCTTGAAAACATGGTGCGGCATCACCCCGATCACGCCGGGTGCCGGACCGCCGGCCGCGCGGCCCCAATGCGCCCAATTGCGCGCGAGATTATATTCGGGTCCGGGATTGCCGCCGACCAGCTGGCGCATCTCCCACCCGCACCATGCGGACGGGCGCCCATCGGCGTAGTGGCGGGATGAATTGTATCGATGCGCAACATGCAGGTCATGACGGTGGGCGTGATGGCCGCGGGAGGCCGCGCTCGCAGCACCCCCCGTCGTCGACTGCAGGACCAAAGCAAGCAAACAAACAAACGCTAGTCTCATTACGCTCTCCAACGCGTTGTACGGCCGTACGGCCGTGGTGGTTGACGTGTTTTGTGGGGAGCGGACCGTTTGGTTGGTCAATGCGGCGACAAAAGGGCTTCAGCAAGATCAATTCGGAATCGCCGGGATGGATTAATATGACGAGCAAATCTTTGACGATTGTTTGTTTTTTGATTGGCACGCCCCGCGGCGAAAGGCGGGTCTCACCTGGTGGATCATGCCGCGGCCGCATGCATACCAGCCATGCGATCCGGTCGGCGACGCAGGCCACGACATCCGCACAGGAAAGCCGCAAGAACGCCACTCATCACGTTCGAGATCGCGCCGGGCGCGGTGCGGGCGATCATCTGCCCTGCAAGATATACTCGGGCTTTTCCTCGACCGTGACGGCGTCCTTCTCGCCGCCCACGAATGCAATGACCGTGCCTTTATCCCGGTCACTCCAATACACGCTCACGGCGTTGTCCAGGTTCACGTAGACGGGCTCGCCCCCACGTTTGGCAGTGCATTTCAGCCAGGTCATGGTCCCTCCGAGATGTTCAACGGCCGCAATAGTGGCGAAACGGACACTGCGGCCGAATGACGTTCGCTCCGGTAATGGAGCGGCTATGATTCAACGCATCAATGCGGGAGATCGCCGGTCTTGCGATAGAGCTCATCGAGCAGAGGAATTGCCCGATCCCCGAGAATGGCGGCCGCCCTCATGCGATAGGCCGCGAACGCCTTGTTGGCCGGATGGGCCGCCGCCATGCTGGCGATCGCATCCTCCTTCTCGCCCAGATAATTCCTGCTCTGCCGCAACAATTGCGCATGCATGACGCTCAAGATCAGAAGCTGGTCGGACGACGATTCCACATAGGTAGAAATGGCTACCAGGACGAAAATCGTGTTCAGCCGCTCATGCGCGGCTTCCAGGTTGAGCTCCACATAGGAATAGGCTTCGATCTGCTCGGCATCGTCGGGCGGCAGGTCGTGCAGCGCCGAGCTGACATCGTCCTCGAATGACTTGATGGCCTCGTTGATGCCGGCGAGCCGCGACGTGTCATTGTCGTCGAGAACCGCGGCCCGCGCCGGCAACGCGGTCAACGCCAGCGCAATAAAAAATGAGATTTGCCAAAACGCCCGCGCTGCAATCCGGTCACGCATCTCGAGCCCTGTGCCGCTGTCCGGGGAACCCGCAAAGGCCGTCCGGCCACGCCGACGCGCCCCGTCCGCTGATCGCCCTGCTTTCAGCCTGACTATAGGCTTTTTTCCATCGGGGTCACGCGCTCGCATGACGCCAGCGCGGCCGGCAGGCGGATTGCCCTGACATTTGACAAATGCGAGCCTGTCCGCCATCTGCCCCTTTCAAGGCCGAGACTCGCCCGTGCCGGGTGAGACAAAACTGTCGCGATGGAGAAATGTCATGTTTCGTTGGCCGTTTGCACGCATTCTCATCCTGGTGCCGCTTCTGGGGCTCCTGCTTTCCGGGTGCGGCGTCAACAACATCCCGACCGAGGAAGAGCAGGCCAAGGCCAAATGGTCGGAGGTGCAGAACCAGTATCAGCGGCGCGCCGACCTCATTCCCAATCTGGTCGAGACCGTCAAGGGCTATGCCAAGCAGGAGAGCAGCGTGCTCGAGGCCGTGACCAACGCGCGGGCGCGGGCCACCGCCGTGCAGGTGAACGCCGACACGATCACCGATCCCGAAGCCTTCAAGAAGTTTCAGGAAGCGCAGGCGCAGCTGTCCGGCGCGCTCGGCCGCCTGCTCGCGGTGTCCGAGAGCTATCCGGATCTCAAATCGAACCAGAACTTCCTGGCCCTGCAATCGCAGCTCGAGGGCACCGAGAACCGCATCGCGGTCGCCCGCCGCGACTACATCGAGGCCGTGCGGGTCTACAATACCGAATTGCGGACATTTCCCGGGGTGATCTGGGCGTCTACGCTCTACAAGAGCAACAAGCCGATGCAGGAGTTCACGGTCGCAGACGACCTCAAGCAGCCGCCGCAGATCAAGTTCTGAGCAGAGGCGTCATGCTGCGGCGCGCGATCCTCCCGGCCATCGCCTGGGTCTGCCTGGTTTGCGCCTGCGCGGCGCAAGCTCTGACCTTTCCGACGCTGACCGGGCGGGTCGTCGACGAAGCCGGCATACTGGACGATGCGACGCGCATGGCGCTGACCGGATCGCTGCTCGCGCTCGAGCAGAAGACGACGGATCAGCTGGTCGTGGTGACCCTGAAATCGCTGCAGGGCACCTCCATCGAGGATTACGGATATCAGCTGGGCCGGCACTGGCAGATCGGCCAGAAGGACAAGAACAACGGTGCGCTGCTCATCGTGGCACCGAACGAGCACAAAGCCCGCATCGAGGTGGGTTATGGCCTGGAAGGCGAGCTGACCGACGCCGTCACCAGGCTGATCATCGAGAGCTCGATCCTGCCGCGATTCAAGGTCGGGGACTATGCCGGCGGCGTCAAGCGCGGTGTCGAGGACATCATCCAGGTGCTCAGTGGGGACGCGCAAGAGTTCCAGGACCGGGCGGCGCCGCGGCTCTCCCCGGACCGTCCCCTGCCGCTCCCCAAAGGCGTGATCTGGCTGGCCATTGCGGCGGCTCTCCTCGCCGGCGGGCTGCTGATCCGTTGCGCCGTCAGGGGGAGCGCCATGTGCCAGTCGATTCTGCAGCTTCTTGTCGTGATGCTCTCGTCCGGCGGGCGCAGCTCGTCAAGCGGCGGTTCGTCTGGCGGCGGCGGCTCCTTCAGCGGGGGTGGCGGCTCGTTCGGGGGCGGCGGCGCCTCGGGAAGTTGGTGAGGTGAGCCCGATGATATCTGATGCCGACAAGACCCGCGTTGCCGATGCGATCCGCGCCGCGGAGGTGCGCACGGCGGGGGAAATCTTCTGCGTCATCGCCCGCTATTCGAGTGACTACCGGCTCGTGCCCGTCGCCTGGGCGGCCGCCATCGCGCTGTTGGTGCCGCTGCCGCTCGTCGCTCTGACGAACTGGCCGGCAGCCCTCATCTATCTCGGGCAGTTGGTCGCCTTCATGGTGGCGGCGCTCGCTCTGTCGCATCCGAAGGTGCGGTTTCACATCGTGCCACAACGGGCCAAGCACGAACGCGCCCACGCCGAGGCGATGCGCCAGTTCTTCGCGCAAGGGCTGGACAAGACGGTTGACCGCACCGGTGTCCTGATTTTTGCCTCGGCGGCCGAGCGCTATGTGGAGATTGTCGCCGACGTCGGCATCAACCAAAAAGTCACACCGCAGGTCTGGCAGACGGCGGTCGAGGCACTCACCGCGGCCATCAAGGCCGGCCGGCCGGCCGACGGATTCGTGGCGGCGGTCGAGCAATGCGGGACGGTACTCGCCACGCATTTTCCGCCCGGCGCCTTCAAGCGCGACGAGCTGCCGGACAAGCTTCTGGAAATCTAGAGCGGATTCGTTTGCATGGAATCAACATGAGCCGCTCGTCCCCGCGAAGGCGGGGACCCAGTCCTCTCGCAAAAATGCTCTGAGCTTCCGCTGGCGAGAGTTTGGGTGGGGCACCCATGTTGCCAGCAACGCTGAGGTTGCCCCCTTGTCCAAGGCGTTTTGCGAAGGAACTGGATTCCTGCGTGCGCGGGAATGAGCAGATGTGGCGATTCTCTCACACGCTCGAATGCCGGGACCCAGTACGGCTCAGGACAATTCCGGCGACTTCCCGCCCGCACGCTTGGGAGCCGCCACGCGCTTTACCGCCTTCTGCTTGGCCGGTTCCGCTGTCGTGGGGGCCGGGGCGGCTTTCTTCTTGACCGGCGGCTGCGTGCTGGCGGCTTGCGCCAACTCGGCTTCTCTCGCCAACCGAAGGGCGCGAAGCCGCTCGGTATTGGCCCGAAGCGCCAGCACCTCGGCCTCGTATTCCTGCATGGCCGCTGCCTTGTCGAGCGCGCGTTCCGCTTTCACCGCAGCGGCGGCCGAACGCTGCTGGGCATCTTTTGAAGTCGTGGTCATCTGGTGTCTCCTGCGATCGGGCTCCTCGGAATTGCACGGCAAGCCGAGCCCCCGCGCGCCAGTGCGCCACACGCGGGGACTCTGAACCAAAAGCCTTGCCAGTACATCCGTGGTCAAAGCTGAATGGCCTGCGGGCGCCCGAAAGACGGTGCCCAAGCTGCCAGCGGCAAACCTGCCAATGCGTCGATTTGGGGGAAAAAGTCTGAAACGTGTGCGCTCGTGAAAAACGAGAGCGAAACGACCCACTTGTTCGACCAATCATCGATAAGACCTATATGGGGACGAACGGAGCCGTTTCAAGGCACGCCCCAGAAGCAATATCTGCCGCCGCAGGAGCTTTCGGGCAGCGCGACGGAACTGATGACGAGAGCGGCGGTCGAGTCGTAGAGCTGCGACTCTGGTTGCTCGAGGTTGATGGTGCCGCCATCATCGCCGGCCGCGCCCGCGCAGCCGTCAACCGCACTGCAGGCGATGCAGCGTAATCTCGGGAGGACAGTTGATGCGCACCGGAATGATGCTCGAGCCGGCGCCGACCGAGGTGTAGCCGATCATGTCATGGTGTTTCCAGGCGCCCGAGCCCAAGCGCCTCGGTAGCTTCGAATCGAGCGTGATCGGGATCGATCCGGGCAGGCAAATCTGGCCGCCGTGGGTATGGCCGCTCAACAGCAGTCGAAATCCTGCATGCGCGGCCTGCCGGTAGATTTCCGGCGTATGCGACAGCAGAATCGAGAACGCGCCCTCGGGAATGCCGGCGGCCGCCTTCTCGATGTTGTCGACGCGGTAGAAATGGGCATCGTCGATGCCGGCAAGATGGATGCGTTCATCGCCGCGCGTGATGACCTCGGTCTCATTCAGCAGGACGCGTATTCCCATCTGCTCCAGGTCGGGCACCATTCGAATCGTATCGTGATTGCCCAGAACTGCATATACGGGGCCGGTCAAATGCGAGCGGACGCGGCCCACGCCCTCGAGCGCCGCCTCGAAGGGGCCGAATGTCTTGCCGCGGAAATCGCCGGTCAGCGCGCAAATGTTGTAGCGCATGCCGTCGACCAGCTCGATCACCCGGCGCATGGCGCCTTCGCTCATGTCGGCGTGCAGATCGCTGAGGTGAAGGATGCAAAAGCCCTCGAACGACGGCGGCAAGCGTTCGAGCTTGATGTCGTTGCGCCGCAGGTCGACGCGCTCGGCATTGCGCAGTCCGCGTCCATACAGGCCCGCCAGTCGCAGGACGTTCCGGATGACGGAATGAATCGAGTACCAGTTCTCGACGTGGAAGAAATTGAGCCCCTGGCCGAAGGCCTGCGCCTCGTGGTCGGTTTCGATTCCCAATCGTTGCCTGGCATGAAGCGGGCCGAGGCGGCGCTCCAGATCGGATTGAATGTCACGGGTCATGCTGAGCCAATCCGTCCTCGGGCGCTCGCCGTCGCAGGCTGCGTGGCGCCTCAATGCGACATCAGCGTGGGCGCCGTCATTGCGTCGAGGATGCTGCGGGTCACGCCGCCCAGCACGAATTCGCGCAGCCGCGAGTGGCCATAGCCGCCCAGCACCATGAGGTCCGCGGATGTATCGGCCAGGTGGGACAACAGAACGTCCGCCGTCTTGGTGTCGGGCGCGACGATCTGCTTGACCTCGACCGTGACCCCATGGCGGGCGAGGTGCTGGGCGATGTCCACGCCCGGGGTCTCGTCGGTCTTGCCGCCCTCGGTCACCATGGCGACCTCGACGGTCTTCGCCCGCTGCAGGAACGGCATGGCGTCGGCGGCGGCGCGCGCGGCGCTGCGGCTGCCGTCCCAGCACAGCATGACGCGGTCAAGCTTGACTCCGGTTTTCTGAATGTAAGGCACCACCAGCACCGGCCGGCCGGTTTCGAACAACGCTGCCTCGATCACCAGAGGGGCAGGGCTGCTCCTCCCGGGCTCGGCCTGCCGCACTACGGCAAGATCGAACCGGCGCGCCATGCGGCCGAACAGCTCGGCCGGGTCGGCCAGGTTCGCCGGCAACCAGCGCGCTTCCGCCGAAATGCCGGCGCGCTTGGCCGTCTTCTCGAGTTTCCCGGCCGCGACCTGGGCGGCAACCTGCGCTTCCTTGTGCAATTCCTCGATCCACGCCGGTGACACCTCGCCGGCCAGCATGGCGGGCGGAATGGCGTCGTAGGCGAACGCGACCCCGGCGAGATGCGCATCGAACAACCGCGCCAGCGAGACCGCATAGTCGACGGTCGCATCATCGCCCACACCGGTCGCCAGATTTACCAGGAGGTCCTTTATCATCGTGTCCTCTCGCCTGCTCGGCCTTTCCTTCGCGGCGCGAAGATGTAACCACGGACAGTCGTTGATTTGTAGAGAATTCCCGCAGCGATCGTCGCCGCGGAAACGAGGCCGACCCGTTGCCGAAATCGTGATAGCCTCGGTGGTCGAGCCCGCCGTTGCTCCTGGAGGACCAGATGCCGAAGCCCGCCGCGCCCAAGAAGCAGAAATGCAAGAACTGCGAAGGCAAGGGAACCTTGAAAAAGGGCGACAAGGTGGTGCGCTGCCAGCGCTGCGACGGCACCGGCATCAGGCGGTAGCGCGATTCAGCCGCAACAGGTCCCGCTTTGCGCCGCCATGATGGTGCAGTACTGGCTCTTCGGACGCACGCCACTCTGGAGAAGCTGGATGTTTGATATGAGCAGCAAGACCGCCGGCCTGCGGGTGGCCAGCCGGCGCCGCATCGTGGCGACGGTCGCGTGCGCGATGCTGGCATTTTGTTTGCCGGGCGCTGTGGCGCAGGCGCAGGAATGGCCGAGAAAGCCGGTCCGCATCGTATCGCCGTTCGCCGCCGGCGGCAGCTCCGATACGATGGGCCGCATCGTGGCCGAAAATCTCAGCCAGCGGATGCATCAGCAATTTTATGTCGAGAACCGTGGCGGCGCCGGAGGATTGATCGGCTCGGC
Source organism: Xanthobacteraceae bacterium (assembly GCA_036498625.1). Classification (GTDB taxonomy): domain Bacteria; phylum Pseudomonadota; class Alphaproteobacteria; order Rhizobiales; family Xanthobacteraceae; genus VAZQ01. The sequence continues at coordinate 7,563 of DASYFD010000184.1, forward strand.
CCTGGTGGCGAACGCGCCGCCCGACGGCTACACCTTCCTGATCTCCAGCATCGGCACCCACGTGATCGCGCCCGCCACCAGCGCCAACCCGGGCTATGATCCGATCACGAGCTTCACCCATGTGGCGTTCGTGGGCGGTCCTCCGACCGTCATCGCGGTCAATCCGGCGCTCGGCGTGCGCTCGCTTGCGGAGCTGCTGGCGCTTCTCAAGCGCCGCGGCGAGGCGCTGCCGTATGTATCGCCCGGTCCCGGCACGATCGGCAACTTGATTGCCGAGTACTGGGCCGAGCGGGAATCCGTCAAGCTTTCACACGTGGCCTACAAGGGCTCCGGGCAGGCCATCACCGACCTGATCGCCGGCCATGTGCAGATGGGGTCGATGACCTGGACGGCGGCGCTCGGCCAGATGCAGGCCAAGACCATCATCCCGCTGGCGGTGTCCTCGACCCGTCGCATGCCGGAATTCCCGGAGGTCCCGACCCTGAAGGAGCTCGGCTATCCGGATCTGGCGGTGACCACGTGGTTCGGATTTGCGGCCCCGGCCGGGCTGAGTCCGGAGATCACGCTGCGGATGAACCAGGAGATCGGCAATGCCCTCGATGCGCCGGCGGTGAAGGATCGCCTGATCGCCGAGGGCTTCGAGCTCGAGAAGATGTCGCCGCAGGAGCTCACCGGCTTCGTGCGGGCCGGGCTCGACCGATGGGGGCCGCTCGCCAAGAGGTTAATGTCGGCGGACGCGGCGAAGTGACCCCGCGGCGGCGTTTTTAAACAATTGTGTAAGCCCGAGAAGCGTCGTATTCAGGCCCCGACAGCTCGAGGAGAGACAAGCGATGCTCAAGGAATATCACCACACCCGCAAATGGACCTGGCCCGACAACCAGCGGGTCGCGGTCGCCCTGACGTTCGATTTCCAGGGTGGCGAGGACGTGCGGCCCGGTCCGGACGGCCTGATGGACCATGAGGAATACACCCAGGCCGAGTACGGTCCGCACACCGCGATCTGGCGGATTTTGCGGATTCTCGAGGAGGAAGGCGTCAAGGCGACCTTCAACACCTGCGGTGGCATTGCGGAGCGCTACCCGGCCGCCGCCAAGGCGATCGTCGAGAAGGGGCATGAGATCGCCGGTCACGGCTATCATCACGAGGTCGCGCGCGAGCTGACGCGCGAGCAGGAAAACGATGTCATGCGGCGGACCACCGCCATGATCCGCAGCACGTCGGGCCGCACGCCGGTCGGCTGGCGCTCATGCACCCAGAGCCCCAACAGCCTGGAGCTCCTGATGGAGCATGGCTATCTGTTCAACAGCAATTCGTTCTCGCACGATCTGCCGTTCCTGTGGGAAGCCAACGGGAAGACTCTGGTCGAGCTGCCGCGCCAGCCGTTCGGCGATGGCCGCACCTACCAGCACCGCGGCAACGATGCCGGCAATCCGCACGACACGCTGCTGATCTGGAAGGCGATGTTCGACGAGTTCCACGAGGAATCCAAGTTCGCGCCGGCCTACTGCCCGTTCCAGTTCCATCCCTACATTTCCGGCCGGCCCGGCCGCGCCAAGACCCTGCGCAGCATCATCCAGCACATGAAAAAGGCCGAGGGCACCTGGATTGCGACCGGCAGCGAGATCGCCCGCTGGGCGCTCGAGGGCGTGTTCAAGGCCGACAAAGCGGCGCCCCGCAAGGTTGCGGTGTAGGGCCTGCAGCGTCCCTCGCCCCGCTCGCGGGGAGAGGGCGACACGGCAAGATGAAAAACCAGAACTCGGTCCGGTGAGGGGGCGTTTCCACGAGCTCAGACTCGCTGAGAGGCCCCCTCATTCCGACCTTCTCCCCGCACGCGGGGAGAAGGAGCCCCGCCGTACGCCTGGCTATACCTCGGCCAAATCGTAGCTAATGCGAGCGTTCGGTGGCTTCGCGCGCCTCGGCGACCACGTCCTTGGGGGTCTGGTAGAGCTCGGCCAGAAGCTTCTCGATGTCGTGGCCCGACACCGGATTGATCTCGAGGCCGCGCTTCTCGGCCTCGGCCAGAAACTCCGGGTCCTTCATGGTGAGATCAAACGCCTTGCGCAATGCCGCGGCCCGATCCGCCGGGATGCCGGGCGGGCCGGCGAACGGGCGTCCCATGGTCTGCCGGCTGAAGATGAGCTTGAGGATCTGCCGCTGCCGGTCGTCGGTCGCAAGCTCGGTGATCAGCGGCACGTCCGGCAGGTCGGCGGCCTTTTGCAGCGCCAGCTGGACGATGAGATTGAGCTTGTGCTCGGCGAGCCATGCCGATTTCTCGGCCTTGATGCTGCTCCACGACCAGCCGCAGCGGCCGTCGACCTCGCCGCGCTCCATGGCGAGCGAAATCTCGGCGCTGCCCGGAAAGCCGGAGATC
>DASYFD010000185.1:0-12478 GCA_036498625.1 Xanthobacteraceae bacterium
GGCCTGGAAATCCGTCATCGAATCGGAGAGCCAGCGCGTCGAGCTCAAGAGCTACGAGTTCATCGGCTACCAGCCCGGCAACGCCGTCTATTACATGCGCGCCGACACCGGGCCCGGCATGAAGCAGGGCGCCGACATCGGGCAGGCCAAGGGTCTGGTCGCGGGCGGCCTCGCCAAGGATGCCTCCAAGGACCTCCTCATCCGCCTCACCCTCGACATGCTCGGCGTGCCTTATCGCTACGTCACCGGCTATCGCAGCAGCAACGACGCCCGGCTCGCTCTGCAGCGCGGCGAGATCAGCCTGCATGCGGAAACGACGCCGGCCTACTTCAATATCGTCGAGCCCAGCATGGTCAAGAGCGGCCAGGTGATCCCGCTCTGGTACGATCCCAACTACAACGGCGAGAGCTTCAGCGTCCCCAAGGTGATGCAAGGCTCGTCGGTGCCGACGTTCCCCGAGTTCTACCGCAGGTTCAAAGGCGGCGCGCCGTCGGGCATGATGTGGGACGTCTATCGCACCAACCTGGCGATCGATTCCGCCATGCTGAGATTGATCGCGATGCCGCCCGGCAGCCCGCAGGCCGCGATCGATGCGCTGCGCACCGCGGTCGCTCGCCTCAACGCCGACCAGGACTATGCGGAAGAAGCGATGCGGACGATCCAGTTCGTTCCCTATTACGAAACCGGGCCCGATATCGACACCCGCATCCGCAAGGCGCTCACAGTCGCGCCCGAGATCAGATCGTTCGTCCTCGATTACATCAGGAGCGCCGCCAAGTGATCCCGCAAGCCCCGATCCCGTCAGGTCGCCTGCGCGCCGTCTTGCTCGGACTCTGCGTCCTGTCCGCGATCGTGGCCGGAACGGCGCGCGCCTTCGCCGACAATCTCTATTACAAGGGCAAGCGGCTGACCGTCCTGGTCAACTTCACGGCCGGCGGGCCGACCGACATCGAGGGGCGGCTGTTCGCCAAGCACCTGGCCGATCACATCGAGGGCCGTCCGCAGGTGATCGTGCAGAACATGGACGGCGCCGGCGGCATGATCGGGGCCGGCTACCTGGGCGAGGTGGCGCCCAAGGACGGCACCATGGTGGGCTATTTCACCGGCACCGCCTGGCGCTACGCCAATGATCCGGAACGCTTCCGCACCGACTTCAGGACCTACGACTTTCTCGCCTATCAGCCCGGCAGCACAGTCTACTATGCGCGCGCCGACGTGCCGCCTGGGCTCAAGGACGCAACCGACATCGCCAAGGCGCGCGACCTGGTGGCGGGCGGTCTCGGGGCCGAGAACGCCAAGGACCTGCTGATCCGGCTCGCGCTCGACATGCTGGGCGTACCGTATCGCTACGTAACGCCATTTCCGGGCAGCCAGGCGGCGCGGCTCGCCTTGCTGCGCAACGAGATCAATTTCTTCTCCGAGTCGCCGCCGAGCTACCGTGCCGTCATCGCCGGGCTGGTCAAGGATGGCACCGTCATCCCGATCTTTTTCGACCCGGAATGGAACGGCGAGAACCTGACCGTCTCCAAGCAGGTGGAAGGCCTGCCGATGCTGCCGTTCCAGGAGCTCTATCGCAAGATCAAGGGCAGCCTGCCGTCCGGCCAGCTGTGGGACGCCTATCTCACCATCCTGAGCATCAACAGCGCCATGCAGCGCACGATCGTGCTGCCGCCCAACTCGCCGCCGGCCGCCATCGCGGCGCTACGCGACGCCATCGAGGAGCTCAACAACGACAAGGGCTACGCGGAGGAGGCGATGAAGACGCTCGGCTTCGCGCCGGAATGGGTGGCCGGTCCCAATACCAACGCGCAGGTGCGCCGCGCTTTGTCGATCACACCGCAGATGCGCAGCTTCATCGCAAGTTACGTCAAGAATGCCAAGAAGTAGTTTTGTAGCCCGGATGGAGCGCAGCGAAATCCGGGGTCGCCGGTCCCGCATTCCACTTCGCTTCATGCGGGCTACGAGGAGAACCTCATGAAACGCTGCGCCGCGCTGCTGGCCGTCGCGACCGCCTGCTTGTCGCCGGCGGATGCCCAGACGCAGAGCTGGCCGAGCCGGCCGGTGCGCATCATCAACACGTTTGCGCCGGGGGGCGCTGCCGATCTGCTCGCCCGCACGGTCGCCGACGGGCTCAGCACCGCCTTCGGCCAGCCCTTCATCGTGGAGACGCGCGCCGGCGCCGGCGGCGCCATCGGGGTACAGTCGGTGGCCGCCACGCCGCCCGACGGCTACAACTTCGTCATCACCAATGTGTCGATCCTGGTGCTGGCGCCCATCAGCAATCCACGGCTCGGCTATGCGCCGCTGCGCGATCTCACCAACATCGCCTATATCGCGGGCTCGCCGATCGTGCTGTCGGTCAATCCGGCGAGCGGCATCAAGACCCTCGATCAATTCATCGCCTCGGCCAAGAAAGGCGGCAAGCCGCTGCCCTATTCTTCATCCGGGGTCGGCAGCATGGGACAGTTGTTCGCCGAGTCGTTTGCGCAACAGGCCGGCATCGCGATCGAGCACGTGCCCTACAAGGGCGCCTCGCAGGGCCTGCTCGATCTCGTCGGCGGCCACATCGCGTTCGCGTCGCAGACCCTGACCTCGACGTTCGGGCAGATTCAGGCCGGCACCCTGACCGCCGTGGCACAGACCGCCGACCGCCGCCTGCCGGATTTTCCCGACCTGCCCACCTTCAAGGAGCAAGGTTTCCCGGACCTGGTGAGCACCACCTGGTTCTCGCTCTCGGGCCCGGCCGGGCTACCCGCGGATATCGTGCAGAAGGTCAACCGCGAGATCGTGAAAACCATGGGGCGGCCGGAGATCGAGCGGCGCATGCGGGAGGAGGGCATGGTGACGCAGGCGCTCACCCCCAAGGAATTTCGGGAACTGATCGAGACCGAGACGGTGCGCTGGCGGCCGGTCGTCGAGCGGGCGGGGTTGATCGAGAAGTGACGCAGGCGCGGCCGTTTCGGCGCGCTCCGAGAGAGGACGTCACGACGGGAGTCATGCCCGCGCTTGTCGCGGGCACCCACGTCTTGCTTTGTCGATGAGGCTAAGGGAGGCGTGGGTGGCCGGAACAAGTCCGGCCATGACGCCGAGGGTTGCCGCGCTTCCGAGCGAGCGAGTCGCATCCTGCCTCACCGCTTGCGAATCCGGAACGTGATTACCTTGTCGGCGCGCAATGTCCCAATCAGCTCATCGCCGGTCTGGTTGATGAGATTCGGGATATCGATCTCGGTGAGCGGGTCGGTGCATTCGGCGACCAGGAGATCGCCGGCGGCGAGGCCGGTCAGCGCCTTGCGCACCCGCAGCGTCGGCAGCGGGCATTTGAGGCCGCGCAAATTGAGGGTTTTTTCCGTCATTTCGCCCTTGTCGCAAGCGCGCCGTGCATACATGACATCGTAGGGATTGGCCAGCAGCACGCGATGATGGTGGACGGCGAAGCCACACAACACACGCAACGGATCGCACGGCTGACGCCGCTCGAGGCGGTGCTCGCCCGCGTCGATGCGCTGGTGCGGCCGGTCGCGGCGCGCGAGGTCGCGCTCGCGGCGGCGGTCGGCCGGGTGCTGGCGGGCGATGCCATCGTGGCTGCACGACCTCGCGCGGCGCTGGCGTTGCGCGACGGCTGGGCGGTGAATTCCGCCCTCACCCAGGACGCCAGCCCCTATGCTCCGGCCCCACTGCCGGCTGCGATCCGGATCGATGCCGGGGCGGCGCTGCCGTCCGGAGCGGATGCGGTCGCCGAGCTCGACGAGGTGGTGGTTCGCGACGGCCGCGCCGAGGCGATTTGCGCCGTCACGGCGGGCGAAGGCGTGCTGCTGGCCGGTGCGGATGCGGACGGAGCCACGGCGCTCCGGCTTGAAGGCCATCGCCTGCATGCCGTCGCGGCCGCCGCGCTCGCGGCTGCACAGGTTTCGCGCGTGTCGATCCGCGAGCCGCGCCTGCGGGTGGTGCGGGCCCGGTCGGCCGACCCGATCATCGATGCGGCCGCCGCCCTCCTGGCGCATGCCGTCGCGGCCGCGGGCGGCGTCGTGCCCGACGATGGGGCGGACGGGCTGCGGCTCGAGGAGGCCTTGCAGCGTGATGACGCCGACGCCGTCGTCGCGATCGGCGGCACCGGCAGCGGTCGCGATGACGCGAGTGTTGCCACGCTGGCGCGCCTGGGCCGGGTGGAATCCCATGGGATCGCGTTGTCGCCGGGCACGACCGCGGCTTTCGGCCTTATCGGAACGCGGCCGGTCCTGCTGCTGCCTGGCCGTCTCGATGGCGCGCTGGCGGTCTGGCTTCTGCTCGGAGAACGCATGCTGGCGCGCCTCGCCGCGCGCCGCGACGAGCCACAAGCAGTAAACGCCCGGCTCACCCGCAAGGTCGCCTCCAACCTGGGGCTGGCCGAGCTGATCCCGGTGCGCTTGCGCGACGGAGAAGCCGAGCCCTTGGGCTCGGGCTACCTGCCGCTGCAAACAATTGCAGAGGCCGACGGCTGGATCCTGGTGGCGGCCGACCGCGAAGGTCATCCGGCCGGAACCGCCGTCATGGTAAGACCCTGGCCATGAATAATCGCCCGACTGGCCCCCTCCCTCTCACTTCCGCGCAAGCGCGGGAGGGTCGGGATGGGGGCAGGCCCGCTCTCTTCGCCGCCATCCGCCGTGCCGCCCGGCAGGAGCAATTCCTCGAGGTGGTCTCGGCCGAGGAAGCGGCCGCGCGCTTCGCGCGCCATATCGAGCTTGCGCCGCTGCCGGCCGAGACGGTCGTGCTCGCGGCGGCGCTCGCCCGCGTGCTTGCCCGCGATGTCACGGCGCCGATCGATGTGCCGCCGTTCGACCGCTCCAATGTGGACGGCTTTGCGCTGCGCTCGGCCGACAGCGCGGGCGCGAGCGATACGGCGCCGGTGCGGCTGCGCCTCAATGCCGAGGTGATCGTCTGCGGCCATGCCCCCGCCATGGAGGTCGTGCCGGGCTGCGCCACCACCATTGCGACCGGCGGGGTGCTGCCGCGCGGCGCCGACGCGGTGGCCATGGTGGAGCACACCGATCTGGTCGGCGATGTCGCCCGGGCCGGCGATGGCGGCGACGAAACGGCGCCGGCGATCGACCTGCGCCGCGCAGTGGCGCCCGGCCAGTTCGTCTCCTATGCGGGCTCCGACATTGCCCGCGGCGAGGTGGTGCTGCGGCGAGGCACCCGCGTCGGCTCGCGCGAGATCGGCATGCTGGCGGCCTGCGGCATCGCGGCGGTCGAGGTGGTGCGCAAGCCGACTGTCGCAGTGCTCTCGACCGGCGACGAATTGGTAGCGCCGGGCGATCCGCTCGCGCCCGCGAAGGTCTACGACAGCAACGGCGCCATCATCGCGGCCGCGGTCACGGAAGCCGGCGGCGAGCCAATCAGGCTTGGCGCGGTCGCGGATGACGAGGCCGCGCTCGAGCGCGCCATCAGGGTCGCATTGGAGCGCTGCGATCTGGTGCTGCTGTCCGGCGGCACCTCAAAGGGTGCCGGCGATCTCTCCCACCAGGTGGTGTCGCGGCTCGGCGCACCCGGCATCCTGGTGCACGGGGTGGCTCTCAAGCCGGGCAAGCCCCTGTGTCTCGCGGTGGTGGACGGCAAGCCGCTGGTGGTGCTGCCGGGCTTCCCGACCTCGGCGATCTTCACCTTCCACACCTTCGTCGCCCCGGTGATCCGGGCGCGCGCCGGGCTGCCGCCGCAGGCGGCCCGCACGGTCGAGGCGCAGGTGCCGGTGCGCATCGCCTCCGAGCTCGGCCGCAAGGAGTTCGTGCTGGTGGCGCTGGTCGCAGGCGAGCGCGGCCCGATCGCGTTTCCTATCCCTAAGGGCTCGGGCGCGGTCACCGGCTTCTCGCAGGCCGACGGGTTCCTGGAGATCGATGCACTCGCCTCCGCGCTCGATGCCGGCACCAACGCCCGCGTCACCCTCATCAGCCAGGCGGCCGAGATGCCCGACCTCGTCATCATGGGCAGCCACTGCGTGGCGCTCGACGTGGTTCTGGGCGCGCTTGCCGAGCAGGGATTGAGTGCCCGCACGCTGGCGGTCGGCAGCATGGGCGGCGTGGCGGCGGCGCAGCGCGGCGAGTGCGATCTGGCGCCCGTGCACCTGCTCGATCCGACCGGTGCCGCCTACAACAAGCATCTGCTGCGGCCGGGCCTCGCTCTGGTGAATGGCTGGCAACGCATGCAGGGCGTCGTGTATCGGCACGGCGACGAGCGCTTCGCGGGCCGCGCGCCGGCGGATGCCGTCAAGGCGGCGCTCGCGGATCCGGGCTGCCTCATGGTCAACCGCAACGCCGGCGCCGGCACCCGCATCCTGATCGATCAATTGCTGCAAGGCGGGCGGCCGCCCGGCTACAGCAACCAGCCGCGCTCCCACAATGCGGTGGCGGCCGCGGTGGCGCAGGGGCGGGCCGATTGGGGCGTCGCCATCGAGACGGTGGCGGCACTCTATGGGCTCGGCTTCCTGCCGCTCATGCCGGAAGACTACGATTTCCTGCTGGTCGAGCAGCGCGCCGATCGCCCGGCCATTCGCGCTTTCCTGGCGGCGCTGCGCGACCCGGGCGTGCGGGCCCGCATCACGGCGCTCGGCATGCGGCCTGCGGGGGAAGTTTCGGTTTCGTGAAAGCGGAGCTTGTTCGAAGTTTACCCCTCCCGCTCGTCCCCGCGGACGCGGGGACGAGCGGGGAGAGTCCGTCCTTTGACGACTCCATCACAAGCGCCAGTTGGGCTGGCGTGGTTCTCGGGAATTTCGGTCACAAGCCTTCGCGGGCACGACAGGCAGAGCTTGCGGGCGCTGCTATAATGCCCCATGCGCATCATCGGATTGGCCGGCTGGCAAGGCTCCGGCAAGACCACGTTGCTTGCCAAGGTGATTCCCCGCCTGGTGGCGCGCGGGCGGACGGTCTCGACCGTCAAGCATGCCCATGACGGATTCGACATCGATCAGCCGGGCAAGGATTCCCATACCCACCGCCTGGCGGGCGCGACCGAGGTGCTGGTGGCCTCGGCCAAGCGGTTCGCGCTGATGCACGAGCTGCGCGCCGCCCCCGCGCCGTCGCTCAAGGAACTGCTCGCCCGGCTCGCGCCGGTCGATCTGGTGATCGTCGAGGGCTACAAGCGGGAGCCGCATCCCAAGCTCGAGGTGCATCGCGCCAGCGTGGGCAAGCCGCTCATCTATCCGGACGATTCCTGGATTGTCGCGATCGCCTCCGATCTGCCGCTCCCCGGCAGCGCGCTGCCGGTCCTCGGGCTCGACGACGTCGAGGCGATCGCGGATGTGCTGCTGGTCGAGGCGGCGCCGCTCGAGCGCGTGCTGGAAGCGCGCGGAGACGCCTGATGGCGCAGCTCACCGACGACTGCTTCGCGTTCTCGGGTCCACTCCTGCCGATCGACGAGGTCGAGCGCATCCTGCGCGAGCGGGTGATGCCGGTGCCGGAAACCGAGACGGTGCCGCTCGCCGCCGCCTATGGGCGGGTGCTGGCGGGCGACATCGCGGCGCCCATCGATCTGCCGCCCTTCGACAATTCGGCGGTCGACGGCTATGCGGTGCGGGCCGCCGATCTTGATCGCGCGGCCGAGACCAGGCTCGCCGTCGGCGAGCGCGTGACCGCCGGCCGCGCGGCGGCGCGGGCGCTCAAGCCCGGCGCTGCCGTCCGCATATTCACCGGCGCCCCGATGCCGGCCGGCGCCGACACCGTGTTCATGCAGGAAGACGTGCGGCGTGATGGGGAAACCGTGCTGGTGCCGCCCGGCCTCGATGCCGGCGCCAACCGCCGCCTGGCCGGCGAGGATGTGCGGGCCGGCGCCCTCCTGTTGCCGGCGGGCCGGCGGCTTTCCGCCCGGCACGTGGCGCTGGCGGCCGCGGTCGGGCTCACGCAGCTTGACGTGCGCCGCCGTATCCGGGTGGCGGTGCTCTCGACCGGCGACGAGATCGTCGAGCCCGGTACGCGGCGGCCGAGCGCGGCTTTGTTCGATGCGAACCGTTATCTGCTGGCCGGCCTGATTGCGGGCCTGGGGGCGCAGTCGACCGACCTCGGCATCGTGCCGGACGATCCAAAGCTACTCGAGCAGGCGATCGCGGCAGCGGCGCAGGAGCACGATCTCGTGCTCACCTCCGGCGGCGTGTCGACCGGCGAGGCCGATCATGTGCGCAGCGCCGTGGAAACGATCGGGCGCCTGGTGTTCTGGCGGGTCGCGGTCAAGCCCGGCCGCCCGGTCGCCATGGGAGTGATCCCCGGAGCGCGGCCTGGCAGCGGCGCCGCTTTCGTGGGGCTGCCTGGCAACCCGGTGGCGGCGTTCGTGACTTTCGCGCGGGTGGTGCGTCCCCTGATGGGCCGGCTGGCGGGCGCCGAACTGCCGCCGCTGATCGCGCTGCCGGTGCGCTCGACCTTCGCGCACCGCAAGAAGAAGGGGCGGCGCGAATACGTCCGGGTGGCGCTGCGGCGCGCTCCCGACGGCGTTATCGAAGCCGTCCGGCACCCCCAGGAGGGCGCCGGCGTCCTCACCTCGCTCACGGAGACGGATGGCTTGGTCGAGTTGCTTGAAGCCACCACCGCGATCGCGCCCGGCGACAGCGTGGGGTTCTTGTCTTATGCGGCTTTGGTGGAGTGAGCGGACCAGCCTAGTTGTCATGGCCGGGACAAGCCCGGCCATGACAAAGTTGGAAAGCGAGCGATCAACTTTCCAGCGCCGCCAGCCGCTCGGCGGCGGCCGCATCCTCGGGCGTGTTGACGTTGAAGAACGGATCGACCGGCAGAATCGGCCAATCCGCGACCGCGATGCCGTGCCGGCCGGTCCAGATCTCGATCTTGTGCAAGTCTTCCACCACCAGGGCGTTGCGAAGGTCCTCGCGCAGCTTGACCGGCCACAGGCCGATCACGGGATGGCGCCAATCGCCCGAGCGCGCGCAGGCGAGCGGCGTGCCGAGGGCGGCGCGTGCCGTGCTCAGGCGCGCCACCAGATCGTTCGGCAGGAACGGGCAGTCCCCCGGCACGCTCGCCACATCCACGATCTCCGGCCGGTGCGCCGCCGCCCAATCGAGCCCGGCCAGGATGCCGGCGAGCGGCCCGGCAAAATCCGGCACCGAATCGGGCACGACGGTCAGGCCGCTGTCGGCAAAGCGCGCCGGATCGCCGTTGGCATTGAGGATCAGCTCGGCGCATTGCGGCTTCATCCGCGCCAGCACCCGCTCCAGGATGGTGGCGCCCCCGACCTTGATGCGCGCCTTGTCGCCGCCGCCCATGCGGCGGGCGAGCCCGCCCGCGAGCACGAGGCCGAGCGGTTTGGTCATGGTTGCCCCAAGCCCGGCTTCACCTCTCCCCGCGTGCGGGAAGAGAGCCTGCCCTCGGGCTTCGACCCGAGGGTCGACGCGCGAAGCGCGGCGGGTGAGGGGGCCTCTCCGCGAGTCTGAGCTCGTGGACCAATCATAAACCAATCAATCATCCTGAACGCTCGCCTTGCGCCGGTGCTTGGCGCTTTCCTCCTCGACGTGGGCGAGGTCCTGGTCGAACACGATGCGCTCCGTGCCGCCGAGCGCCACGAAGCGCTTGCCGCGGGCGCGGCCGATCAGGGTGAGATTGGCCTTGCGGGCGAGCTCAACCCCCCAGGCGGTGAAGCCGGAGCGCGAGATCAGGATCGGGATGCCCATGCGCACGGTCTTGATCACCATCTCGGAGGTGAGGCGCCCGGTCGTGTAGAAAATCTTGTCGGCGGCGCTGACCTTATTCTGGAACATCCAGCCCGCGATCTTGTCGACCGCGTTGTGGCGGCCGACGTCCTCCATATAAACCATGGGCTGGTCGGCGACCGCGAGCACGCAGCCGTGAATGGCGCCGGCCTCCAGATAAAGCGAAGGCGTGGTGTTGATCAGGTGGGTGAGCCGGTAGAGCCATGAGGTGCGCAGCTCGGCTGCCGGCAGGGTGACGTTCTCCAGCGCCTCCATCAGGTCGCCGAACGCGGTGCCCTGGGCGCAGCCCGACGTCTGCACCTTCTTCTTCAATTTCTTCTCGTAATTGGTCTTGCGCTTGGTGCGCACCACCACGACCGCGAGTTCCTCGTCGTAGTCGATGCCGGTGACCACGTCGTCCGGCAGGAGCATGTGCTGGTTGAGCAGGTAGCCGAGCGCGAGATAGTGCGGATAGTCGTTGATGGTCATGGCGGTCACGATCTCCTGGCCGTTGAGGAAGATCGTGAGCGCCCGCTCGACCGTCACCGCGGTCTCGATGGCGGCGCCGGTCTGGTCGATGCCGTTGACGCGCTCGGTCAGCCGCGGATCGAGCGGGTCGGGCTTGATGAGGTAGGAGTCGCTGGCCATGACCTTATGTAGGGAGGAAGCGACGGCTTCGCAAAATCGACGGTGCGATCAGGCTGGCCGGCCATGCTTTCCCCGGACGCGGTGCAGCATGAAGCGCAGCGGAATGCTGCATCGCTGATCCGGGGTCGTTATGGATGCCGCGCTTGGTCCCGGGTCAAGCCCGGCACAGGTGCGGCACCTCAGAGGCCGGCTTCCTTGAAGTGGTCGCGCGAGGCTGGGCGCGTCATGTAGGTGATCAGCGCACGCGCGGGCTCGGCCTCCTTGCTTGCGCTCGCAACGGCCGCCACATAGGCGACGGTGAGCCCGATCGATTGCGGCATCGTTCCGACCACTTTGACGCCCTTGTTGGGCAACAGCTCGCTGGTGAACGTGATGCCGATCTCGGCGGCGCCGTTGGCGACAGCCGCCGCCGTGGCGCTGCCGCTGGTCTGCAACAGGGCCTTTTTCTTTACCTCCTCGGTGAGGCCGAGGCGCTCGAGCAGGCCGGTCAGATAGACCCCGGCGGTGCCGCCGGCGGCCGGATTGGTGTAGGCGACGGTGCGGGCCGCCAGCAGCATTTTCTTGATGGCTTCCGGCGTCGAGAGGTCGGGTTGCGGCGCGCCGGCCTTCACGGCCACGCCGACCGTGGCGTGGCCGAGCTCGGCGCGGCTGCCGGCGACCAGGGATCCGGCCTTCTCGAGCTCATCCATGGCGGCGGCCGAGAGCACGATGACATCGGCCTTCTCGCCGCCCTTGAGCTTGGTCAGCATGCCTCCCACGGGGCCGAAGATGGCATGGATCTTGTGGCCATTCGCCTTGCTGAACTCGTCCGAGAGCGCCTCGAACGGCTCCTCAATCGCGCCGGCACCCACGACATTGAGCTCGGCTGCGCCCACATGGCCGGCCGAGAGCGCGAACGGAACGGCGGCCATGAGTGATAGTGCGAAGCGGCGGTACATGACATGTTTCTCCTGGTTTGACTTAAGCGGCTCTGGCCTCGATGGTCGTCCAATGCGGAGACCGAGGCAAGGCCCTGGTTGTCGCTTTCAGCGGCGCGCTTCAGCCGGGCAGGAATGCGGTCGTGCCGGTCGCCCCGTCGGTCAGCATCTCGATCGGCGATCCATAAAGGTTCTCCAGCTGCGCTCGGGTGAGCACGTCGCGCACGCCGCCATCCGCGACACATTGTCCATCGCGGATCAGGAAGGCGCGGTCGGCGGCGCGCAATGCGTGATTGGGATCGTGGGTGGTGAACAGGACGCCGTGGCCGGCCGCGGCAAGCGCGCGGATCTCGCGCATGACCTTGCCCTGGTTGCCGAAATCGAGGCTGGCGGTCGGCTCGTCGAGCACAATGAATTGCGGCTCCTGGGCGAGCGCACGGGCGAGCAGCACGAGCTGGCGCTCGCCGCCCGAGATCATCGTATAGGGCCGCTCCTTGAGGCCCGTGATGCCGAAGCGCGCGAGCGCGTGCGCGGCTACCAGCCGGTCGGCGGCGGAAGGCGCGCGCAACAGGCTGCCATGAGCGGTGCGGCCCATCAGCACCACGGTCTCGACCGTGAACCCGAAGGTCGGCACATGGGATTGCGGCACATAGGCGATGCGGCGCGCGCGCTGCGGCGCCGAGAAGGTCGCGATCGGCTGGTCGTTGATCAGGGCGGTGCCCGCCAAGGCAGGCAGGATGCCGAGCAGGGTCTTGAGCAGCGTGGTCTTGCCGCTGCCGTTGGGGCCGAGCAGCGCCAGCACCTCGCCCTGCTCGAGCCGCACATCGAGCCCGCGCCCGACCACGCGCTCCCGATACCCGATGCTGAGCGCGCGGCCCGCGAGCGTCATGACCAGGTCCGCTGCATACCGGCGAGCAGCCAGAGGAAGAACGGCGTGCCGATGACGGCGGTGAGAATGCCGAGCGGAATTTCGACCGGTGCCGCGATCCGCGCCAGGGTGTCGATGAACAACAGATAGCCGCCGCCCAGCAGCGCCGCCGCCGGCAGCAGCCGCGGAAAATCGGGCCCGACCAGGGCGCGCGCCAGATGCGGCACCACCAGCCCGACCCAGCCGATAATGCCGGAGGTCGCCACGCTCGCCGAGGTCACCAGCGTGGCCGCCACCACGATGGCGATGCGCAGCGGGCCGGTGGCGACGCCGAGCGCGCGCGCCTCCTCCTCCGGCAGCGACATGACGTTCATGCGCCAGCGCAGCGCC
>DASYFD010000186.1:0-10839 GCA_036498625.1 Xanthobacteraceae bacterium
TCCCGGCTTCGACGTGCCGGCGAACGTGCTGGTGTTCATCGCCAAGGCGGTCACCCACAACGGCCGCGATCTGGAAGGCGCGCTCAACCGCCTGCTGGCCCACAGCAAGCTGACCAGCCAGCCGGTCACGCTCGAGATGGCCGAGCGCGAGGTGCGCGACCTGATCCGTCCGCAGGAACCCCGCCGGGTCAAGATCGAGGAAATCCAGCGCGTGGTGGCGCGCCAATACAACGTCAGCCGCGCCGACCTGTTGTCGTCCCGCCGCACCGCCAATGTGGTGCGGCCGCGCCAGGTCGCCATGTACCTCGCCAAGACGCTGACCTTGCGCTCGTTGCCGGAGATCGGACGCCGCTTCGGGGGCCGCGACCACACTACGGTTCTGCATGCGGTGCGCAAGATCGAGAACCTGGTGAACAACGACGTGTCGCTGGCCGAGGAGATCGAGCAGCTCAAGCGCCAGCTGCAGGACTAGGACCGCGGGACGACCGGCAGCCCTGGAGCGCTTCCCCTTTTTGGGGGGCGCCCCGGGCTGCGCGCCGCCGGTGGGGCCACCTCCGCCGCACCGGCAGTTCCTCACGCGCGCCCGGCGGTGCCGAATCGGCTGGAAAACCCCCTGGCCGGCAACCATCGCCCTTGCAGAATCCGTGGGCACAAGCCACTTTCGTGGCCCCCTGAGGCCAGCGAATTCAAGGGCGGCGGAGCAGGGTCGAGATGAAGGTCACGGTCGAACGGTCAGAGTTGCTGAGGTCGCTGGGCCACGTCCATCGCGTGGTGGAGCGGCGCAATACCATCCCCATCCTGGCCAATGTGCTGATCCGCGCCGATGGCACGGCCCTGGCCCTGAAGGCCACCGACCTCGACCTCGAGGTGATCGAGACGATCGCCGCCGAGGCCGGTCCCGGCGGCTCGACCACGGTGCCGGCCCACATGTTCCACGACATCGTGCGCAAGCTGCCGGAAGGGTCGCAGATCGTGCTCGAAGCCTCCGGCGACCGCGCAGTGCTGTCGATCCGTGCCGGCCGCTCGCGCTTCACCCTTCAGACCTTGCCGGAGAGCGACTTCCCGGATCTGGCGGCAGGCGAGATGAGCCACAGCTTCAAGCTGGCGGCAGGCGATCTCAAGCGCCTGATCGACAAGACCCAGTTCGCGATCTCGACCGAGGAAACCCGTTATTATCTCAACGGCATCTATTTCCACACCGCCGGCACTGCCGCGGCACCGACTCTGCGGGCGGTGGCGACCGACGGGCATCGGCTCGCCCAGCTCGATCTGCCGCTGCCCGAAGGCGCCGGCGGCATGCCGGGCATCATCGTGCCGCGCAAGACCGTCGGCGAGGTGCTGCGCCTGATCGAGGACGGCAGCGGCGAGGTCCTGGTCGAGCTCTCCCAGGGCAAGATCAGGTTCACGCTGGCGAGCGTGGTGCTGACCTCCAAGCTCATCGACGGCACGTTTCCGGATTACGCCCGGGTCATCCCGGTCGGCAACGACAAGGAGCTGGTGGTCGACAAGAAAGAGTTCGAGCAGGCAGTCGACCGGGTCTCCACCGTGTCGAGCGAGCGCGGCCGTGCCGTCAAGCTCTCGCTCACCAATGGCAAGCTGATGCTTTCGGTCACCAATCCGGATTCCGGCAGCGCCGCCGAGGAGGTCGAGGTCGAGTACGGTTCCGAGCCGCTCGATATCGGCTTCAACTCGCGCTATCTGCTCGATATCGCGGCCCAGATCGAAGGCGAGTCGGCGGTGCTCAAGCTCGCCGATCCGGGCTCGCCGACCCTGATCCAGGATCGCGACGCCAAAGGGGCGCTCTACGTGCTGATGCCGATGCGGGTGTAGCCGGGAAGCTGGATTTGCCGGCGCCCGTTCCCGGATTTCGCTGGCGCTCCATCCGGGCTACAGGTCGGCCATGAGCGCCGCCCGCATTCGCCGCCTGACCCTGAGCAATTTCCGCAGCTACCGCGCGGCCCAGATCGAGCTCGGGGCCGGGCCGATCGTGCTGGTCGGCCCCAATGGCGCCGGCAAGACCAATTTGATCGAGGCGATCTCGTTCCTGGCGCCCGGCCGGGGCCTGCGCCGCGCCACCCTCGACGAGGTCGCGTTCCAGGAGGGTAACCGCTCCTGGGCGGTGGCCGCCGAGGTCGATGGCGCGCTCGGGCTCGCCACCTTGGGCACCGGAATCGAGGCGCCCGCCACGCCGGACACGGCACTTTCGCGCAAATGCCGGATCGACCGCGAGCCCGCGCTGTCGGTGGCAGCGCTCTCCGATCATGTGCGGATCATCTGGCTGGTGCCGGCGATGGACGGGATGTTCTCAGGGCCAGCCTCCGAGCGCCGCCGTTTTCTCGACCGCCTGGCACTGGCGGTGGATGCCGAGCATTCGGGCCGGGTCTCCGCTCTCGAGCGCGCGCTGCGCTCCCGCAACCGGCTCTTGGAGGAGTCGCGCCCGGACCCGCACTGGCTCGACGCGATCGAGCACGAGACCGCCGAGGTCGCGGTCGCGGTCGCGGGGCAGCGGGCCGAGACGGTGGCGCGGCTGCAGCAGGTGCTCGCGGCGCGCGATGATCCGGGCTCGGTCTTTCCGGCGAGCGAGATCGCGCTCAAAGGCTGGATTGAGGAGCTCATCCGGCAGCGGCCGGCGCTCGAGGTGGAGGACCACTACCGGGCGGTGCTCAGGGACAACCGCGCGCGCGACGCCGCCGCCGGCCGGACGCTTGATGGACCCCATCTCACCGATCTGGCCGTCACCCATGCCCGCAAGCGCATCCCGGCGGCGGATGCATCGACCGGCGAGCAGAAGGCGCTCCTCATCGGCCTTGTCCTGGCGCATGCGAGCCTGCTTGCCGAGATGTCCGGCTTTGCCCCGATCCTGCTGCTCGATGAAGTGGTCGCCCATCTCGATCCGGCCCGCCGCACCGCGCTCTACAACGAGCTCGAGCAGCTCGGCGCCCAGGTCTGGATGACCGGCGCCGATCCGGCGGCTTTCACCGAGATCGAGGCGCGGGCGCAGGTTTTCGAGGTTTCGCCTGGCCGCGTCGCGCGCAAGCCCGGCTGATGCTTGATGGCTGAAAGCGCTATCGCTTCTTGCGCCGCATATCCTTCATCCGCTTCCGCAGCTCCGGCCGATGGCGATCGAGCGCGCGCGTGATCTTGGCGGCATCGATCCCCTTGGGCACTTTGCCCTTTGCGACGCAATCCGCCATCCGCTGCATGAGATCGAAATCGTGCTCGTCGCGATAGGGCTTGAGGTCGAGATCGGCCGGCACTTTCGTGAGCCGCTCGTCGCCGATGGTCTTGACGTGCTTCTGCATGAAGCGATCGTAGTCGCTCCAGCGGATGCCGGCGGCACGCACGGCCGCCTCCTCGGCCCGGGTGGCGATCTGGTGTGCATGCAGATAGTGCAGATCGAGCTGGTCGATGAGCGTCTTCTCGACCTCCTCATGCAGAATGAGAAAGCGGTCGGTATCGATCTCGCGGCCGCGGAATTTCATCAGCTTGGGCATATGCCGATCGATATAGATGGTCTTGCCGTCCTGGCTGTAGCCGGCCAGGTATGGGATGTCATGGGCGCGATCGAGCTTCCCAACCCGCCGCACGATCGCATCGAGCGCACGGTCGAGCATCAGGCTCGAGATGAACCATTCGGGTATCCTGAGCTTCTTGTGGGGGGCTTCCGGGTGACAAAAGTCGAGCGGCATCGCGGCGTCTCCGTTCACGTCTCCCCGAGCGCGCGAATCACCGGCCGGGAGGCCTCAATCTAGCCTGCCGGCCGTGCCCGAATCCTGCCGTTTCGGGGGCCTTCCGGGACGTCAATTTTTTGCCGCGGTCGGGCTTTGAAATCGCTGCCGAATCAACATATTAAGGGGGGTCATTTAGGCCTGTACGGACCTTCTTTTTCATGTCACATCAACGGGGTCGAATCCGATCCCTCGCACCACCTTTGAAAGTTCTCCGCAATGGCTGAAGCGGCCCGCCAAACGCCGTCCGATTACGGCGCGGAATCCATCCAGGTGCTCAAAGGCCTGGACGCCGTACGCAAGCGGCCCGGCATGTATATCGGCGACACCGACGACGGCTCGGGCCTGCATCACATGGTCTACGAGGTCGTCGACAACGCCATCGACGAGGCGCTGGCCGGCTTTGCCAAGGAAGTCCTGGTCACCCTCAATCCGGACGGTTCCTGCACGGTGCGCGACGACGGTCGCGGCATCCCGACGCAACTGCACGAGGAAGGCGTCTCGGCCGCCGAGGTGGTGATGACGCAGCTCCACGCCGGCGGAAAATTCGGCGGCGCCGCCAATCCCTACAAGGTCTCGGGCGGCCTGCACGGCGTCGGCGTGTCGGTGGTCAATGCGCTCTCAGCCTGGCTCAAGCTCACCATTTGGCGCGATGGCGAGGAGCACTTCATGGAATTTCGCGACGGCGAGGCGGTCGCCCCGCTGGCGCGCACCGGTGCGGCGCCCGGCCGCCACGGCACCGAGGTGACCTTCCTGCCGTCGGACAAGACTTTCACCATGGTGGAGTTCGACTTCGCCACCCTGGAGCATCGGCTGCGCGAGCTCGCCTTCCTCAATTCGGGCGTGAGCATCGTGCTCTCGGACATGCGCCACGCGGTCGAGAAGCGCGAGGCGCTGCGCTACGAAGGCGGGGTCGAGGAATTCGTACGCTATCTCGACCGCAACAAGTCGCCGCTGGTGCCCAAGCCCATCATGGTGCGGGTCGAGCGCGACGGAATCGGAGTCGAGGCGGCGCTGTGGTGGAACGACGGCTATCACGAGACCGTGCTCTGCTTCACCAATACGATCCCGCAGCGCGACGGCGGCACGCACTTGGCCGGTTTTCGCGGGGCGCTGACCCGCCAGGTCACCGGCTATGCCGAGAAGGGCGGCGGCGCCCGCAAGGAGAAGGTCGCGCTCACCGGCGAGGACTGCCGCGAAGGGCTGACCGCGGTCCTGTCCTGCAAGGTGCCGGATCCGAAGTTCTCGTCCCAGACCAAGGACAAGCTGGTCTCGTCGGAAGTCCGCCAGGTGGTCGAAAGCGTGCTCAACGAGGCGCTGCAATCGTGGTTCGAGGAGCACCCGACGGAAGCCAAGAGCATCGTCGGCAAGGTGGTGGAAGCCGCCGCCGCCCGCGAGGCCGCCCGCAAGGCGCGCGATCTCACCCGCCGCAAGGGTCCGCTCGATGTCGCCTCGCTGCCGGGCAAGCTCGCCGACTGCCAGGAGCGCGACCCCGCCAAGTCGGAGCTGTTCATCGTCGAGGGCGATTCCGCCGGCGGCTCCGCCAAGCAGGGCCGCAACCGCGAATTCCAGGCGGTGCTGCCCATGCGCGGCAAGATTCTCAACGTCGAGCGCGCGCGCGTCGACAAGATGCTCTCCAGCCAGGAGATCGGCACCCTCATCACCGCGCTCGGCGCCGGCATCCGCGAGGAGTTCGACGTCGAGAAGCTGCGCTACCACAAGATCATCATCATGACGGACGCCGATGTGGACGGCTCCCATATCCGCACTCTGTTGCTGACCTTCTTCTACCGGCAGATGGCGCAGGTGATCGAGCGCGGCCACCTCTACATCGCGCAGCCGCCGCTGTACAAAGTGGCGCGCGGAAAATCCGAGCAATATCTCAAGGACGAGGTCGCGCTCGAGAACTATCTGATCATGACTGGCCTCGAGGACGCGGTGCTGCGGCTCTCGACTGGCGAGGAGCGCGCCGGCGACGACCTTCGGGCGCTGGTCCACGAGGCGCGCATCGTGCGCAACGTCCTGCTCGGCCTGCACAACCGCTACAGCCGACTCGTGATCGAGCAGGCGGCGATCGCCGGCGTGCTCAATTCGTCGGTGTTCGGCGAGCCGCAGACCGCGGACGAAGCCGCCAAATACATCGCGGTGCGGCTCAATGCCCGCTCGGAGGAGACCGAGCGCGGCTGGCAGGGCAGCTTCGACGACGGCTTCCGCTTCGAGCGCACGGTGCGCGGCGTCAAGGAGGTCGCAATCATCGACCAGGCGCTGCTTGGCTCGGCGGAGGCCCGCAAGCTCGACGAGCACGCGGTTTCGCTGCAGGCGGTCTATGCCAAGCACGGAACGCTGCGGCGCAAGGACGAGGAGGTGCTGGTGCATGGCCCGGTCGGCTTGTTCGAGGCCGTGACGGCCACCGGCCGCAAGGGCCTTTCGCTGCAGCGCTACAAGGGCCTCGGCGAGATGAATCCGAGCCAGCTGTGGGAGACCACGCTCGACACCAATGCGCGCTCGCTCCTGCAGGTGAAGGTCAAGGAAGGCGAGGAAGCCGACAACACCTTTGCCGAGCTGATGGGCGACCTGGTCGAGCCGCGCCGGGTTTTCATCCAGAACAATGCGCTGTCGGCGAGCGTGGACGTGTAGCGGCGCGGCAGTCGCGTCCGCCTTCGCTCATCGCCCGTTCGCCCAACTCGACGCCCGGCGGCGGTTCGCATCGGTCGCCTGCCAATAGCTCTCCCAGTCCGCGCTCGGACCGATGCCGTCGATGGCAGCCGGCCCGGTCATGGCGGCCGCGGCCGCATCATCCAGCAGCATCGGCGGACGGCCGCCGGAGCCCGCCGCCTCGATCGCGCTCCGCAGCAGGCGCCGATAGGCGCTGATCGCCCTGTCGGATTGGCCGAGATGCTCCCGGGTGCGGTCCTGGATCGGACCCATGGACTCGCAGGCCCACTGGTCATGTACGTTGATGTCGGCCCCCATGCCGGTGAACGTCGCGTGCGCCTGCTCGTGCGGATCGAAGCCGTATTGGTTGCTCTTGTTCTTGCGCGGGATGTAATCGGGCAGCGCGTAGAGCTCCTGCCGCTGGCGGCGCATCTCGTCCCTGTCCACCGGCGCCCCGAAGCTGGTGAAGATCGCGTACCAGTAATGCCTGGTATCGTCGATCGGCACATGCCATTGCGAGATCGTCATCTCGCTGCTCATGGGAATGACGAAGGCGTTGGGAAACACCAGGTTGGTGACCCGCACATGGGTATGTGCCTCGCTGATGCGGCGCAGCGTCACCACCCGCAAGCCGTAATCGGTCGGCTCGACCTCGATGCGCGGGCGCGGAAACTCGCGCATGATCCGCGTCATCGGCATGTCGGAATCGATCGAGCGGTCGCGGAACAGCTTGCCGTAGCCTTGCGATGAATCCTCGTCGTGGAAGAAGCGATGCAGGAACGAGGTATGGGCGGGATCGATGCCGACCTCGAGCGACTGCAGCCAGTTGCAGTCGATCAGGCCCTTGAACGAAAAGGTGTGACTTGCGGGCGCGGTGAAGCAATCGAACTGCGGGAAAGCGGGCGGCTCGCCCGGACCCAGATAGGCGAACAGGATGCCGCTTCGCTCCACCACCGGATAGGCGGTCTGGCGGATGTTCTGGCAGAGCACGCTGCCGTCGGGCTCGGCCGGGGTCTCCAGGCAGCGGCCGTGGACATCGAACAGCCAGCCGTGGAACGCGCAACGAAGGCCGCCGTCCTCCAGCCGGCCGAACGCGAGATCGGTGCCGCGATGCGGACAGGCGCGCGCCAGCAATCCGTAGCGGCCCTGCGGGTCGCGGAAGACGACCAGATCCTCGCCCAGGAGCCGCACCGACTTGACCGGCCGGTTGCCGGCGAGCTCATCGGCGAGCGCAGCCGGCTGCCAGTAGCGGCGCATCAGCTGGCCGGCGGGCGTGCCGGGACCTATCCGGGTGATCAGGTCGTTCTGCTCAATGCTCAGCATCAATCGTCTTTGCGTGGACGCATGTTCGGACGGAAAGCCAGATTCCACTCTTCCCGAAAATGCTTCAGTACCCCGGCAGCACCAGCACTTTCGGCTTGGCCGGCAGCGTGGTCTTGGAGATCACCACCGAGGTGACCCGGCTCGCCTCCACCTCGAAATCCTTCCGCATGCGGTCGAGGAAGCGGCTGAGCGTGAAGCTTGAGAAATAATGCATCGGGATGATCAGCGGCGCCTTGAGCGAATGCAGGACCTCGACCATGCCGTCGAGATCGAGAGTCAGGTTGCCGTCGACCGCCGCCATGACGGCGTCGATGCGCCCGATCTCGTTGAGCTGCTGCTGATTGAGGGTGTGGTGGAGATGCCCGAGATGGGCGATGCACATGTTGGCGATCTCGAACACGAAGATCGAGTTGCCGTTGCGCTCGGTGCCGCCGGCCCAATTGCGAATATTGGTGGGGACGTTGCGCACCCGCACGTCCTTCACCGTAATGTCATGGCGCGCCGGCTCGCTCTCGCTCCTGCCCCAGCCGCGCAGCACGTATTTGATCGCCGGATCCGGATGGTCCGAGTAGTGGGTATCGTGGGCATGGTTCATGGTGGCGATGTCGGGCACCCCTGGCGGCCGGACATAGTCATTGTAGTCGGTCGCGATCCGCACCTGTTGCGGGCTTTCGATCAGAAAGGTCGAATGGCCCGAATAGGTGATGCGCACCTGGTCGGGATTGAGAGCGGCGAGCCGCAGCGCGGCCGGCATGACGCGCGGTTCGTCCGAGGCGACGAGGCCCGGACAGTTCTCGGTCATCTCCGGCTTGGTGGGCGCGGGCGTTTGCGCCGGCGCGGGGCGCAGGTAGGGCAGCAAAAGGAGGGAGCCGACTGCCGCCAGCACTGCTGCGAAACGACGGGCATGAATCGCCATGTCACCACTCCTTCTGCAGGTGGCCCCGGGGACATGATAGCAGAATAGCGAAAACGATTGGCAGCCACGCCGCGGAATGTTGAATGCGACGGAAAGCGTCCGCCGCGATAACGGATCGCGGCGAAGCCCCGCTGGCTTGTGGAAAGCGGCAGAGGGAGGCCGGCAAGCCTCACCGCAGTGACGTGATCGTCCCCTTCGAGGTCACCACCACCCAGCGGCCGTCCTGGCGGCGGATCGCCTCGATGCGGCCAAGGCCCGGCAGCACGTCGCCGGGCTCGACCTCAACCATGCCGCCGACGCGGCTCTGCAGCATGGCGACGCCGCGATAGACGTCGCGCACGGACCAGCCGGGCACGGTTGCGGATGCCGGCGCCGGGACCGGGACAGGAGGCACCGCCGTCGCGCTCGGCGGCGTTATCGAGCCGGTGGTTTCCTTGGCGGTGTCCTTGGGCAGCGCCGCATCCGATTTTCCGGCACCCGACTGTGCGCGCTCGACCCGGTCGAACCGCTCCACCAGCTTGCTGTACTGGGTGCCGGCAGCGCGGCTGGTCGCATCCACGCTGGCCTTGAGGGCGGCGACCTCGGCGCGCAGTTGCGTCAACGTAGTCTGCAGAGCCGGCTCCGCGGCCGGCGGCGCCGCGGCCAGCGGCTGCGGGACAGGCACGGGTGTGCCGGCGGGCGCCGCAACCAGCCGTGCAATTCCGGTCGCGCCGAGCACGCCGGCGGTCGCCCCGAATGCCGCCGCCAGCACCACCGAGGCGGCGAGCAGCGTGAACCGGCTGAACCTGCGGGACCCGCGTCCGGCCGCCGGCTCCCCAAACGCAATGACGTCGCGCGGACCCGGTGCCGGCGCGGTCGGGCGGTCGGGCGCAATCTCCTCCATTCTTTCTGCCACGAGCCGCTCGATGGGCTCGCCCTTCGGCGCATCGCGCGGCGAGGCTGCGGCCTCCATGTCGGACATTTCCGGGGCCATCGGCGGAGAAACGACGCTGGTGAGCTCGATCTTCGGTTCGGCGTTCGGCTCCCCCGCCACCGCACCGCCTGGCGGCGTCGCGGCAGCTTCGGCAGGCTCGCCCGCGGGCGGTATCGCGAACGGCGTTTTGTCTTCGTTCTGGTCCATGACGGGTCCCCAATTCGGTTGACGAATTGGAAACGATAGCGGTTACCAATTTGTTACGATTTCGTCCCGCGCCGCGGGCACGAGCGCGGATTCCCCCGGAAAATCAGCGGCATTGAGTGCGATATTTCGAGATATTGGCTTATCCGCCATGCCGGCCTATAAGTGGCCCATCCCCTTCGCAAGAAGCCGCAAGAGCCAAGGAAGTACGCCCTATGCATGATGCAAGCGACAGCAAGCACTGGCACGAGCCCAGTGGCGAGAACAGAGCGGGATTCGGCAAGTTTGGCCGGCCGAAAACGCCCTACGACCTGTTCATGGAGTCGGAAGGAATCCCGATCTATCGCGATATCGGGCTCAAGAACGCGACGGCGCTCCCGATGGCGCCCTGGAAACGGCTGGGCGGCCGCGGCAGCTACATCCAGCTGCACGGCACCGAGGGCAAGTGGGGCAGCTACGTGGTCGAGGTGCCGGGTGCCGGCGCGCTCAATCCGGAGAAGCACCTCTACGAGGAAGTCTACATGGTGGCCGAGGGCCGCGGCACCACCGAGGTCTGGCTCGAAGGCGACAGCAAGAAGCACGTATTCGAGTGGCAGCGCGGCTCGCTGTTCTCGATCCCGGTGAACGCGATGCACCGCATCGTCAATGCGAGCTCCTCGCCCGCCATCCTGATCGGCGGCACCACCGCGCCGAACCTGATGAACCTGGTCAACAATACCGACTTCGTCTTCAACACGCCCTACCAGTTCAAGGACCGGTTCAGCGGCGCCGACGACTTCTACAAGTACAAGGACGACATCGAGCCCGATCCGGTGCGGGGGCTGGCGATGCGGCGCACGAATTTCGTGCCCGACGTGATCCATTGCGACCTGCCGCTCGACAACCGCCGCTCGCCCGGCTGGCGGCGGGTCGAGCCGTTCATGACCGGCAACACCTTCTATCTCTGGATCGGCCAGCACGAGAACGGCCGCTACTCCAAGGCGCATGCCCATACCTCGGCGGCGGTGTTGATCTGCCTCACCGGCAAGGGTTATACCTACACGTGGCCGGAGCGTTACGGGGTCAATCCCTGGAAGGACGGCCACGGCGACAAGGTCAAG
>DASYFD010000187.1:0-13551 GCA_036498625.1 Xanthobacteraceae bacterium
CGTCGGGCCCTCGGGCTCCGGCAAGAGCACGCTGGCCAAGCTGATCCAGCGGCTCTACATCCCGGAAAGCGGCCGCGTCCTGGTCGACGGCGTCGACCTCGCCATGGTGGACACCGCGTGGCTGCGCCGCCAGATCGGCGCGGTGCTGCAGGAGAACGTGCTTTTCAACCAGTCGATCCGCGACAACATCGCGTTGCCGGATCCGGCCATGCCGATGGAGCAGGTGGTCGAGGCGGCCAAGCTCGCCGGCGCGCACGATTTCATCCTGGAGCTGCCGGAGGGCTACGACACGATCGTCGGCGAGCGCGGCGCCAGCCTCTCGGGCGGACAGCGCCAGCGCATCGCCATCGCCCGGGCGCTGGTGACCAATCCCCGCATCCTGATCTTCGACGAAGCCACCAGCGCGCTGGATTACGAGAGCGAGCGCATCATCCAGGACAACATGCAGCGCATCGCGCAGGGGCGCACCGTCTTCATCATCGCCCACCGCCTGTCCACGGTGCGCCGGAGCCATCGCATCATCACCATCGATCGCGGCCGGCTGGTCGAGGATGGGACGCACGACGAGCTGATCAACAAGGGCGGGCGCTACGCGGCGCTGTACCGGGTGCAGGCGGGCATCCAGGAAATACGCTGATCCGGCGGCCGCAAGCGCCGAGAATCGGCCGGCGACGGACTCCGATCCGGGAAAAAAGCAAGATATTGAAATCACCGGGACTCGCCGGCAATCCTGTCCTCACAGTCGAGGAGGTGATTCTCATGGCGGCGTCCAACAGCCGGACCGACGCGTCCCAGGCCTGGGTGATGCGTGCAGAGCGGGCGCGCCGGATTGCGAGCATGCTTTGCATGAAGGACGCCGAGGCGATCGAGGCCTATGCACGGGAGTGCGAGGCGAGGGCGAAGCAGGCCATCGAAAGACAAGTCGTGCCGCCGTTGGCGGCCTGACCGTCCTGCGGGCGTACGGGCTCGTGCGTTATATCGGCGGCAGCAGGAGCGTGGCCCTGGGTGGGGCGTTTTGGCTTGTCAGTGACTGAATACGGACCCGCATCGTGGGGATCGGGCAAACGCGCCGAATCCGCTGACCCATCCCATATGTCCGCTGCACAACCCTTCATCTGTTAGTAACGAAAATCGAGCATACGAGGCATCGCCGCCGGCCATGAACATCACGGCTGCGATCCGACTTCGCGAGCGCGGTGGACCGGACGCTCGTTCAGGGGCCCCCGTGCATCTCGTTGCTTTCCTTCGGATCAATCCGACCATTGCCCGCAAGGCGTTCCTGCTGATCTTCGCGCTCGGTCTCATGTCTGGGCTCGCGAACTGGTATTGCCTGCGCACCACCGACCGTATCGACGAGGCCAACAGCGTCGTCACCGAGCACATCGCTCCGGCGCGGCTGGCGCTCTCGGAAGCCAAGGCGGCGCTCACCGCATTCGGTCTCGGCGTCTATAAGATGAGCGGCTATGCCGACCGCGCGCAGATCGCCGAGGAAGCCAATTCCATGGTCGGCGAATTCAATGCGATCGAGAACGCGCTCAATAACGTCCGTGGCTACTATCCTGAAGGAGCCGAAGACATCGCGCAGCTCGTCGGCAAGCTGGTGGCGCTGCGGGCGGTGGCGGACGAAGCCCATGCGTTCAAGGTCGGCGATCAGCCCCAGGAATTGCGGTTTCTCCTTGAATACAAGTTCATCGCCGCGCTCGATGACGCGGTGGCCAATCTCAACCGCCTCATCAATATTCTGGGGGCCAGCTCGGCGAGCGCAATTCAGGAGGCCGAGGCCGCGCGGTCCTGGGCGATCGGGGTTGCCAGCGCGAGCGTGGTCGGAGGAACGCTCGCGACTCTCGCGCTGGCGCTGGCGCTCAGCCAATATTCGCTGGCGTGGCCGCTGCGTCGCCTGGCCGACGTCATGAAGAATATGGCGCATGGCGAATTCGCCAGCGAGATCGCCGGGCTCGCCCGCCAGGACGAGGTCGGGGCCATGGCGCGATCGGTCGCGGTCTTTCGCGAGAATGGGCTCGCGCTCAAGCGTCTCGAGCAGCAGCGGACCGCCGACAAGACGCGCGCCGAGGCCGAGAAGCGCGCTGCCTTCGCCCGGCTCATCGATTCGTTCGAGCGCGACGTGCTCAGCGTCGTCGGCATCGTCTCCCACGCAGCGGTCGAGCTGGAGAAGTTCGCGACCGCCATGAAAGCGATCGCTGAGCAATCGGAGAACCGCTCCCTGACCGCCGCGAAGGCGGCGGAGGAGACCATGCGCGACGCCGGAACGGCGGCCTCGGCGGTCGAGGAGCTGTCGGCCTCGATCGGCAACATCAGCGGCCAGGCGGTCAGCGCCTCGACTGTGGTCGCGGAAGCCAAGCGCTGCGCGCAGATCGCCGTGACCAACGCCGACGGGTTGACCAGCACGGTCGAGCGGATCGACCGGGTGACCGCGCTGGTGAACTCGATAGCCGGCCAGACCAATCTGTTGGCCCTGAACGCAACGATCGAGGCGGCGCGCGCCGGCGACGCCGGCCGCGGCTTCGCGGTGGTGGCGCAGGAGGTGAAGAACCTCTCCGCCCAGACCACGCAGGCGCTCACCGACATCAGCCGGGAAACCGCATCCATCCATCAGGCCACGGGGGCCGTGGTGGCGGCGATCTCGGCGATTTCCAGCGTGATCGGCTCAATCGACGATATCTCGCTCGCCATCACCCAAGCCGTCGGCCAGCAGGACATCGTTTCGCGCAGCATCGCGGAAAACGTCGACGATGCGGCGGCACGCACCCGGCAGGTGTCGTCCAGCATCTCGGCGGCAAATGAATTTGCGGTTCAGACGGGCGAGCTGGCCGGTCAAATCCTGCACGCCGCCCAGGAGCTCAGGCAGCAGGCGGTGGTGCTTCAGACCGACGCCGCCGGTTTCATCGGGCAGGTCAAAGCGGCCTGAGCTGAAGGATGCCGAGGCGATCGAGTCCATGCGAGAGAGCGCGAGGCCGGTGATCGAGCGACCGGCCGTGCCACCGCTGGCGGCGTAATCCCGGTCGCGGCGCGACACCGGCGACGCCGAAGGCGCGCGCGCTATTCTGGCGGCAGCAGGAGCGTGCCCCCGGATACGGCAAGCGGGGCGTTATAGACGGCGCAACGGGAAGCGTCGTTCGCCATTCCGCCGCGCGTCTTTATGATGATGCCATAGGCCGCGAGCTTGCTCAGTCGAGAGCTGATATTGCTCGCCGTTGCACCCAGCCGGCTCGCGACCTCCTTGGCCGTCAGCCCGTAGGGACAACTCCGTAAAATCTCGATGATGCGATCCGTGAGCTTCGTGACCATTGATTTCCCGAACGCCAGCGCCCGACTTGATAGGGGCACCAATCCTGATCGCGCGCAACGGCGGCGTCCGGTTCCTCCACAAGGTCTTTGGCTTCACGCATCGAGCGCGGCCGGCTCACTTGGGTTCCGTGGCCTGCGGCCCTTCGGGTGGTCCTTCGTCCATGCTCGCGGCCATCTCCAGCGCGATGGTGACGTCGGCCACATCGACCTCATCGCTTCTGGCCGCAGACAGCAGCAGGGCGGTCACGCGCTGCCAATTCGGGGATTCCCGCCGATTGGCACTCAGCCGCTTGAAAAGGAAAGTGCGGACGTCGGCAAGGGTGACGAGGCTGGCTCCGCTACGCAACGTGATCGGCCGCGCCAGCGGTCGCGACCAGCCCATGCTTGACTTGGTTACCTCTGCTTGCGGCGGGTCTGAATCGTCCATGGTGGCCATTGGAGGATCGCGGGTGCTCCGACATAAAGGTCGGGGCGCCGGAACGCACGTCCATTAGCATGTAATGGTCAATAATGTGGCGCATTGGCCCCGCGGCACGCTCACATCTTCGCCGCTGTGGGCAAAGTTGTGATATTTCCGCAACATCCCGGCACCAATTTCTCGCAGTCGGTCTGTGCTTGCGCCCTGTGTCATCTAGCTGCAATGCAGCATTAATAGCGTCCCGGCGGATGACCCGAGAGCTTCGGCGATCAGGTTTCCAATCAGGGTGAGCGAGGCTCCGGCACCGCTCGACGGCGTAAAAAAAGCGAAAACGATACAGACTTAAGACAGCTCAAAGACTCAAAACGGCTCATCGGCGGAGAAATTTCTTGCTGGCGCGCACCCGCGCGCCAAACGGGAGGCCTTTGCCTGCACAGCTCCGCATGGGCTCGTCAACGCAAATAATGAAGGGGATACGGGGATCATGATGTTCAAGAGTCACCTGGCGCTATCAGGCGCAGTCAGTCTTGCGGCAATGCTGGCGGCAGGATCCGCCAATGCACAGTCGGCTTCGCCCAGCGCGGAGCAGCAGATGGACAAATTGCAGGCGCAGATCAAGACGCTCGAGCGCGAGCTGCAGGGACTGAAAGGAAAGGTCGAAAAGGCCGACGCCGCCGACAAGGCCTATGCAACCGCCGCGCCGCTCGCCAAGGCGCCGGCGGCGCCACCATCCGCGGTCGCCAAGATGTCGGCCGGCAATCGGCCGTCCATCTGCACCGCCGACGGTCTCAACTGCATCGCGTTGACCAGCCGTTTGCACTTCGACGTCGGGGGATACTGGTATCACCCCAACACGCCGGCTGCGGCCGGCTTCAACCCGGCGACCGGGGCCGCGATCGTGTCCGGCGGCGCGCCGGCGAATCTCGACAACGGTTTCAATGCGCGGCGCGCCCGCATCGGCGTGCTGGGCACCTTCATGGGCGATTGGAACTACGCCCTGGTCTATGATTTCGGCGGCTCCTCCGACGGTTTTCCTCCGGTCGCAGGCTCACCCGCCTCGGGCATCAATAATGCCTATCTGAGCTACACCGGGTTCAAGCCGTTCGCCATCGAGGGCGGCTACATGGACATGCTCTATACGCTGGACGAGTCGACCAGCTCCAACGACATCATGTTCATGGAACGCGCATCGGCCGGGGCCATCGCCACCAGCATCGCGGCGGGCGACGGCCGTTCGGGCTTCGGCGAGCGCGGCAACGACGACCGGTTCTGGGGCGGCGCCTATGTCACCGGGCCGACCTCGGGCACGACCCACGCCTTCACGCCCTCCGCCAACAATTCCGGCGCGATCCAGCCCGCACTCGGCACGCCGGGCTTCGCGGAGCAGATCGGCGGTTTCGGCCGCGTCACCTACCAGCTCCTGCAGGACAAGGATTACTCCCTGCACATCGGTGCCGATGCCGAGTTCCTGATCATGCCGACCGGATTGAAGACGCTGACGCTATCCGATCGTCCGGAACTGCGCATCGATCCGACCTCCATCCTGTCGACCGGCGGCATCGCCAATATCGCCGACGCGCAGGTCTACAGCGGTGAGCTGGCGGCCGGCTACGGCCCGCTGTTCTTCCAGGGCGAGTATTTCTGGTACCATGTCGACCGCAATCTCGGGCTGCCGTCATTGCAGTTCACCGGCTGGTATGCGGAAGCGAGCTGGACCATCACCGGCGAAAGCCGCAAGTACAATCCGGGCGCCGGCGCCTATTCGGGCATCGTTCCGGATCGTCCGTTCTCCCTGAGCAAGGGCGATCCGGGAGCCTGGGAGATCGCCGCCCGCTACAGCCAGGTCGGCCTCAACGATCTCTTCACGCCCGGCATTCCGGCCGCCACCACTTTCGGCGTCGCCGGCGGCGAGCAGAACATCTGGACCATCGGGCTGAATTGGTATGCCAACCGCAATGTGCGGTTCATGGTGAACTACCTGCACGGCACGGTCGACAAGAACAGCGCGGCCGCGACTGCCGCGGTGGCGGGGCTCAATCCCGCATTCCCGGCCGGCACGAACATCGGCGCCAAGTTCGATGCGCTCGCCATGCGCACCCAGGTCGCCTTCTAAGGTTCAGGGTCATGCATCAACAATTCCAGCTACCGAGTGGAGAAGTTTCTATGATCAGGCTTTTGCTTGCGAGTACCATGATCGTGCCCCTGTTGATCGGCGGCCCCGCGCTGGCGGCCGACCAGAACGTCAAGGCGCCGATCTACACCAAGGCACCGATCATCCCGGTGTTCACCTGGACCGGCTTTTATTTCGGCGGCAATGCCGGCGGGCATTGGGGCAGGGACAATATCACCACCACGACCTCCAACAACTTCAACCTCGCCAGCCGGACCGCCATCGATCTCGCATCGCCGGTCACGCTCACGCCGGCAGGCTGGCTCGCCGGCGTGCAGGTCGGCTACAACATGCAGGTCAATCACGTCGTGCTCGGGCTGGAGGGCGACGCCGACTGGCTCAACGGCACCAACTCGCGCTCCATCGTTTTTGCGGGACCGGTGCCGCTACCGGGCGATACCCTGAGCAGCACGACCCAAGGCAGCTTCCTGGCGACCTTGCGTCCGCGCCTGGGCGCCGCCTTCGACCACAGCCTGCTCTATATCACCGGCGGGCTCGCCATCGGCACCGTCAAGACCACCGACTCGATGACGGTGACCGGCGGCACGGTTCTCGAGCAGGGGACCAATACCGCGACGCGCGTCGGCTGGGCGGCGGGCGGCGGTTTCGAATACGCCTTCACCGACAACTGGTCGGCGAAGATCGAGGCCCTGCATGTCGATCTGGGCGGCACCTACGACAACGGAATTCCCTGCGTCGTGGTCTGCAGGGCCACCATCGATATCGTGGTGCACCACAAATACACGGACAATATCGCGCGCTTCGGCATCAACTATCGGCTTGGTGCCGCTCCCGCTCCGGTGATCGCCACCAAGTACTAAGTGCGATCGAGGATCACGCAGGCGATCGGGCGGGGCCGGGAGCCCCGCTTTTTCGTTGCGCTCCGGTCAAGCCGGGCGACGAGGAGCAGGTTGGAATAAGCGCTCGGCGGAGCTTGCCTGCCGCCGGCCTTCCTGCGCTACGATTGCGGCGGATCAAGCCGAGGGCGTTGTCTTGGATCGGCTTCCCTTCTTGGGCTCGGGTTCGCCCTCCGCCGCCTCCTTGGCCAATCGAAGCGCTTTCAGCCGTGCGGTCTTTTCGTGCACGGCGCGACTCTCGGCCTCATAGTCCCGCATGGCCTTGGCGCCTTCCCGTGCGCGCTCTTCTTTCTTGAAGCTTGCTTCAGCACGGTCCATGACGTCTTTGGAATTCTTCGCCAATATTGTCTCCTTTTCCGGCAGGTCTGTGCCGAGATGTCCCTGGATTGCGGCACCCTCGGGCGGCGCCCGCCTGCTTCAGGGAAGGACTCGAGCACAATAGCGAACTATGTATGCACGGGAAATCGTCAAAAGAAGGTTTTTATCGCCAGAATCAAATGCCGGGCCCGGATTGCTGAGGGCAGCCGGGGAGCGCTATCCTTGCGTAAAGCTGCTGATTGAACCCACGGGCCATTTTTGGGACCGTCGGGTCATGCACAGAGGAGGGCTTCCATGCACGAATTCCGGATTTCGACGGCGCTCTGCATCGCGGCGCTGCTGAGCGCCACCCCGCTGTCGGCAAAGACGCTGATCTTCTGCTCCGAGGGCAGCCCGGAGAACTTCTATCCGGCCGTCAACACCACCGGCACCTCCTTCGACGCGAACAGCCAAATCTACAGCCGCATTGTCGATTTCGACCGCGGCGGCACCACGGTCGTGCCGGGCCTGGCGGAGCGCTGGGACATCTCGGCGGATGGGACCGTCTACACCTTCCATCTCCGCAAAGGCGTCAAGTGGCAATCCAACCGGCTGTTCAAGCCGACCCGCGACTTCGGCGCCGACGACATCATGTTCTCGATCGATCGGCAGTGGAAGGAGACCCATCCCTATTTCAACGTCACCAGCTCGAACCACTCCTATTTCAACGACATGGGTCTGGCGAAGCTGCTCAAGTCGGTGGAGAAGGTCGACGACCTCACGGTGCGCATCACGCTCAACCAGGCGGAAGCGCCGTTTCTCTCGGATCTGGCGATGGAATACGCCGGCATCCAGTCGAAGGAATACGCCGACGCGATGATGAAGGCCGGCACTCCGGAGAAGATCGATCAGGAGCCGGTCGGGACCGGCCCGTACTACCTGGTCCAATACCAGAAGGACGCGATCATCCGCTACCGGGCCTTTGCCGAGTACTGGGGCGGCAAGGCCAAGATCGACGACCTGATCTTCTCGATCACGCCGGACGCCGCCGTACGCTGGGCCAAGCTGCAGAAGGGCGAATGCCACGTCATGCCCTATCCGAATCCGGCCGACCTCGATGCCATCCGCAAGAATCCGGCTATCCAGGTCCTGGAGCAGCCCGGTCTCAACGTCGGCTATCTCGCCTACAACACCACCAAGAAGCCGTTCGACGACGTGCGCGTGCGCAAGGCGCTGAACATGGCCATCAACAAGAAGGCCATCATCGATGCGGTCTATCTGTCGACCGGCGTCGCGGCGAAGAATCCGATCCCGCCCTCGATGTGGTCGTATAACGACGACGTCAAGGACGACCCATTCGATCCGGCGGCGGCCAAGAAGCTTTTGGCCGAGGCCGGCTATCCGAACGGGTTCGAGACCGATCTCTGGGCCATGCCGGTGCAGCGGCCGTACAATCCGAACGCCCGCCGGATCGCGGAATTGATGCAATCCGACCTCGCCAAGATCGGGGTCAAGGCCGAGATCAAGAGCTTCGAATGGGGCGAGTACCGCAAGCGGGCCCAGGAAGGCGAGCATCAGATGGCGCAGCTCGGCTGGACCGGCGACAACGGCGATCCCGACAATTTCCTGCACACGCTCTTGGGCTGCGACGCGACCAAGAACAACGGCGGCAATATCGCGAAATTCTGCTTCAAACCGTTCGACGACCTGGTCGTGAAGGCGAAGACGGTGACCGGCCAGGCCGAGCGCACCGAGCTCTACCGCAAAGCCCAGGTGGTCTTCAAGGAGCAGGCGCCCTGGTTCACCATCGCGCATGCGGTGCAGCTAGTGCCGGTGCGCAAGGAGGTGATCGACTTCAAGCTGAGCCCGTTCGCGCGGCACACCTTCTACGGCGTCGACATCAAGCAGTGACCCGGCCACGCCGGGGGCGGTAGACGGCGGTCGCTCATGCTCCGCTTCGTGCTCACCCGCATCGGCATGGTGATCCCGACCTTTGTCGGGATCACGGTGCTGGCCTTCTTTCTCATCCGCCTCGTTCCCGGCGACCCGATCGAGGCGATGGCCGGCGAGCGCGGCATCGATCCGGTCCGGCACGAGCAGCTGCGGCATGATCTGGGTTTCGACCGGCCGCTGCTCGTCCAGTATGGCGGCTATGTGGCGCGCGTCCTGCACGGCGACCTCGGCCGCTCCGTCGTCACGCACGAAGGGGTGCTGTCGGAGTTTACCGAGCTTTTTCCCGCGACCGTCGAGCTCGGGCTTTGCGCGATGCTGTTCGCGCTGGTCTTCGGCCTGCCGGCCGGCATCGTGGCGGCGGTGCGCAGAAACTCGATCTTCGATCACGGCGTCATGGGGGTCGCGCTCACCGGCTACTCGATGCCGATCTTCTGGTGGGGCCTGCTGCTGATCCTTCTCTTCTCGGTCCAGCTCGACCTTACCCCCGTTTCCGGCCGCATCGCGGTCCAGTATTTCATCGAGCCGGTCACCGGATTGCTACTCATCGACAGTCTCATGTCGGACCAGCAGGGCGCCTTCGCATCGGCCTTGTCGCACATGGTTCTGCCCGCCATCGTGCTCGGCACCGTGCCGCTTGCGGTGATCGCGCGCATGACCCGTTCGGCAATGCTGGAGGTGCTGGGCGAGGACTACATCCGCACCGCCTGCGCCAAGGGGCTGCCGGCCTACCGCGTGATCTGGGTCCATGCGCTGCGCAATGCCCTCATTCCGATCGTTACCGTGATCGGGTTGCAGATCGGGGTGCTGTTCACCGGCGCGATCCTGACGGAAACCATCTTTTCCTGGCCGGGAGTCGGCAAGTGGCTGATCGAGGCGATCAATCGCCGCGACTATCCGGTCCTGCAAGGCGGACTGCTGATGATCGGCATGGTCGTGATGGCGGTCAATCTGCTGGTCGATCTGACCTACGGCCTGATCAATCCGCGCATCAGGCATTCCCGATGAGCGCCGGGAGCCTCGAGGTCTCCGCGCGGGCGATGCCGGCCGGCGCGCCGCCGCATCCGTTGCGGGAATTCTGGAGCGGCTTTTCCGCCAATCGTGGCGCGGTCGCCGGATTTGCCGTGATCGTGATGCTGCTGCTGCTCGCGGTTTTCGCCGATGTCATCGCGCCGCATCCGCCGGCCACGACCGACAATGCAGCGTTCCTGCTGCCGCCCTATTGGCAGGCGGGCGGCTCGTCGCCCTATCTCTTGGGCACCGATGCCATCGGCCGCGACATGCTT
Organism: Xanthobacteraceae bacterium; assembly: GCA_036498625.1. GTDB lineage: Bacteria > Pseudomonadota > Alphaproteobacteria > Rhizobiales > Xanthobacteraceae > VAZQ01. The sequence continues at coordinate 10,285 of DASYFD010000187.1, forward strand.
TCGCGCCTGATCTACGGCGCCCGGCTGTCGCTTCTGATCGGGATCGTGGTGGTGACGATCGCGGTCGCCATCGGCACCGCGCTCGGGCTGATTGCCGGGTTCTTCCGCGGGGTGGTTGAGATCGCGATCCTTCGGCTCATGGACATCCTGCTGACGCTGCCGAGCCTGCTGCTCGCCATCGTGATCGTCGCTATCCTGGGGCCCGGCATGATGAATGCGATGCTTGCGGTGGCGGCGGTGGTGCTGCCGCATTATGTGCGCATCGCGCGCGCCGCCGTGATCAGCGAGACCGCCAAGGACTACGTCACCGCCGCCAAGATCGGCGGCGCCGGCACCTTGCGCCTCATGCTCAAGGAGGTGCTGCCGAATTGCATGGCGCCGCTGATCGTGCAGGCCACGCTTGGAATCTCGACCGCCATCCTCGATGCGGCCGCGCTCGGATATCTCGGCCTCGGCGCCCAGCCGCCGCTGCCGGAATGGGGCACCATGCTGGCGGATGCGCGCGAGTTCGTGCTGCGGGCATGGTGGGTCGTCACCTTTCCGGGGCTCATGATCCTGATCGCGGTCATGGCGTTCAATCTCGTCGGCGACGGGCTGCGCGACGCGCTCGATCCGAAGCTCAAGAGCTGACCCATGGCGCTGTTGGAGATCGAGAACCTGTCGGTCGAGTTTCCCGCCGGAACCGGGATGGTGCGGGCGGTCGACGGGGTCAGTCTCGCGCTCTCCGAGGGCGAGCTGCTCGGGGTCGTTGGCGAGTCCGGTTCCGGCAAGAGCCTCACCATGCTGGCCGTGATGGGGCTCGTGCCTTATCCGGGGCGGGTCACGGCCGATCGGCTGACGTTCAAAGGTCGCGATCTCCTGACGCTGTCCGCCCGCGAGCGACGTCAGCTTGCCGGCAAGAGCATCGCCATGATCTTCCAGGAGCCCGCCACCAGCCTCAATCCCTGCTTTACGGTCGGCTTTCAACTGGCCGAGGGCTTGCGCGTCCACCAGCGGCTGGGGCGTCGGGTGGCGCGCCGACGCGCCATCGAACTCCTGGAGCAGGTCGGCATTCCGGCCGCCGAGGAGCGCCTGCGGGCCTATCCGCATCAGCTTTCCGGCGGCATGAACCAGCGGGTGATGATCGCCATGGCGATCGCCTGCGATCCGCAGCTTTTGATCGCCGACGAGCCCACCACCGCGCTCGACGTGACCATCCAGGCGCAGATCCTGCAGCTCCTGCTTTCGCTCCAGCGCGACCGCGGCATGGGCCTCATCCTGGTCACCCACAACATGGGGGTGGTCGCCGACACCGCCCGGCGGGTGCTGGTGATGTATGCCGGGCAGATCGTCGAGGACCGCAGCACCGCGGCGCTGTTTCAAGCGCCCCAGCATCCCTACACCGCGGCCCTCCTGGCGGCGCGGCCCGGGCAAGCGGACGGCGGCCGCCTTCCCACCATTCCGGGCGGACCGCCTGGCTTGCAGGAGCGCCCGGCCGGCTGCCTGTTCGCTCCGCGCTGCGCCTATGGGACCGACCGCGCGCGGGCCGAGCGGCCGCAACTGCGCGACTGGATGGAGGGCAGGGTGCGCTGCCACCATCCGCTCGGCGAGGCCGAGCGCGTGGCGCATCTAGCCGCCGACGGGCTCGCTGCCGCCAAGGCGACGTCATGAGCGCGCTCGTGGTAGCTCGCGGTCTGGAGCGCACCTACCAGGTGGGCGCAAGCCTGCTGGCCGCGCCAAGCCGGCTGCGGGCGGTGGGCGGGGTCTCGTTCGAGATCATGCCGGGCCGGACGCTCGCGGTGGTCGGGGAATCGGGCTGCGGAAAATCCACGCTGGCGCGGCTGGTGACCCTGATCGAGAAGCCCTCGGCCGGCACGCTCCGGCTCGACGGAGAGGATGCCATCCACCCGCCGCCGGGCGAGCGCGAGCGGCTGCGCCGCAGCGTGCAGATGGTGTTTCAGAACCCCCACGGCTCGCTCAATCCGCGCCGCAAGATCGGCGCCATTTTGGAGGAGCCGCTCGCCATCAACACCGATCTGCCGAAAGCGGAGCGAGCCCGGCAGGCACTTGCCATGATGGCGAAGGTCGGCCTCGCCGCCGAGCACTACGGGCGCTATCCGCACATGCTTTCCGGCGGCCAGCGGCAGCGGGTCGCCATCGCCCGCGCCCTGATGCTGCGCCCGATGCTGGTGGTCGCCGACGAGCCGGTCTCGGCGCTCGACGTCTCGGTGCAGGCGCAGGTCTTGAACCTGTTCATGGATATTCAAGCGGAGATGGGGCTCGCCTATCTGTTCATCTCGCACGACCTGGCGGTGGTGGCCCACATCGCCCATGACGTCATGGTGATGTATCTCGGCCTGGCGATGGAGCAGGGGCCAAGAGAGCTGATGTTCGGGCGGCCGCTGCATCCCTACACGCGGGCGCTGCTCGCCGCGACGCCGGGGCTGGCGGTGGCGCGCCGCGCGCAAGCCTTGCCGCAAGGCGAGCTGCCGTCGCCGCTCGATCCGCCCAAAGGCTGCGTGTTCTCGACCCGCTGCCCGCATGTCGAGCAACGCTGCCGCGACGAGCGGCCCGCGGCGCGCGCGCTGGACGGGCGGCAGGTGGCGTGCCACTTCGCGGAGCGAATAGCGAATAGCGAATAGGGGGAGTGGCCTTATCTACCCACTCCTCACCCACTCCTCATCTACTTCTCACTCCGCCGGGGTCGTCTGCGGCACTCCGGGCGCCGGGGCCCCGCTCGCCGTCACTCGATGATCGCGACGCACCGTGAAAGAGATCAGCACCGGCATCGCGAGCAGCACGGTGGGGAACTGGAGCATCAGGCCGGCGATGATCGACAAGGCCAGCGGCTGCTGGATGCCGGCGCCCGGTCCGATCGCCAGCGCCAGCGGCAGCAGGGTGAAGATCGCCGCCAGGGTGGTCATGGTGATCGGCCGCAAGCGGTTCTTGCTGGCTTCGCGCAAGGCTTCGTGGGCCGGCATGTGATGCGCGAGCTCGGTATATTCCGAGACATAGAAGATCGCCATCTCGGTCGAGATGCCGATGATCATGGTCATGCCCATCAAGGCCGTGATATTGAGCTCGACCCCGGTCACCCAAAGGATCATGAACACCGCGGTGGTGGAGAGGAGCGAGGTGGCGATGATGATGAGCGGCAGCCAGAACCGCTCGTACAGGAAGGCGAGCAGGATGATCTCGGCGATCAGCGCGGCCATGAACACCTTGGCAAGCCCCGCAAACGCGATCTGCTGCTGCTTGTAGAGGCCGCCGAACTCGTATTTGACCCCG
>DASYFD010000188.1:0-4071 GCA_036498625.1 Xanthobacteraceae bacterium
GAGGCCACGATCTTCTCCCGCAGCAGCGCGCCGCCGCCGCCCTTGATCAAGCTGAGGTCGGGGGCGATCTCGTCAGCCCCATCCACAGTCAGATCGAGCGCCGGCGTCTCCTCGAGGCTGGTCAGCGGCACGCCCAGGCGCTCCGCGTCCTGGCGCGTCGATTCAGAGGTCGGCACTGCCACGATGCGCAAGCCGCCGCGGACCCGCTCGGCCAGCAGCTCGACGAAATGGCGCGCGGTCGAGCCGGTGCCGAGGCCCAGCCGCATGCCGGGCTCGACGAATTCGAGGGCGCGCGCCGCGGCGGCACGCTTTTGGCTTTCGATGTCCATCGCGGTTGCGGCGCCGTCGGGGTCGCGGTTGGGGATGGGCCCCTATCTAGCGACGATCCACGGACCCGCATAGGGCCCAGCTTCGCGAGGGCATGCTTTTCTGAAGCCCGAAAATGCTCTACCGATCCGCGCATCATGGCTCCTCCCACCGTCGTCTTCGATCTTGACGGGACGCTGGTCGACAGCGCGCCCGATCTTATCGCCACCCTCAATACGATCCTGGGGCGCGAGGGCTTGCCGCCGGTCGCCTATGCGGCCGCCCGCAACATGGTCGGCGGCGGCGCCCGCCATATGATCGAGCGGGGCCTGGCAGCCGCCCCCTCCCCCGCAGGCGGCCGAGGGTCAGGACCAGGGCCGGCCGATCTGGAGCGGCTGTGCGGCCAGTTCATCGAGCATTATGCGGCTCACATCGCCGATCACTCGCGCCTGTTCCCCGGTGTCGAGGCAGCGCTCGACGAACTCCTGCGCGGCGGCTGCCGCCTGGCGGTCTGCACCAACAAGCTCGAATGGCTGGCGCTTCGGCTGCTCGATGCGCTCGGGCTCGCGGACCGGTTCGCCGCCATCTGCGGGGCCGACACCTTCGGGGTCCAGAAGCCGGATGCCGCGATCTTGCACGGAACGATTGCGCGGGCGGGCGGGCGCTCGGATGCGGCCGTTATGGTCGGGGACGCCATCACGGATATCGCGGTGGCGCGCGCCGCCGGCATCGCGGTCATCGGGGTCGATTTCGGCTACAGCGAAATTCCGGTCGCCGAGCTTGCCCCCGACCGGATCGTGAGCAGCTTCGAGCGCCTGCCGGAGGTCGCCTATGCCCTCCTGGCGGCCCAAAAAGGCGAATTTTCGCAGAAAGTTAATGGGTGATTTACCTTATACTCGCCACACTTAGGGTGGCTTTTAGCAGTCGAGTGGCAGTCGCCGAAAAGGCACCGAGGTTGCGCCCATCCGGTCGCGCCCCTATGGTCTTTCGGGGGGCGAATGGGGGGTTTCGGCCGCCTCAATGGTGGGGGATGACCATGAGCAACATAACCACGCGTAGCGGGCGCACCATGAGCAGCGGGTGCCGGTTAGTCGCCGCTGTGGGATGTGGCTTCGCCCTCGCGGCTTGCTCGATGTCCATGCCGAGCTTCGATTTTTTCAAGTCGAGCCCGAGCACCGACGTGCTGCGGATCGAGTCGGAACCGCCGGGCGCGGACGCTCGCACCTCGCAGGGGCAGACCTGCCGCACCCCCTGTGAGCTGACGGTGCCCACCGACAGCGAATTGGCGGTGACGGTACAGATGAGCGGCTACCAGCCGCAGACGATGCCGGTTCGCGCGGACGGGAAAGGGCTGCAGCCCAACCCGGTTTACGTCGAGCTTCAGCCGGCCGCTCCGGTCAAGCCCGCCAGGCCGGCGCCCGCCCCCAAGAAGAAGACCAGCGCCGCCAATCCGCCCGCGCCGCGCCAGACCCAGGCGGCCGCGCCATCCCAGAACGGCGCCTATCCGGGCACGGGCCAAGGCTATCCCTGGCCGCCGGCGCCGCAATAGGCCGGGGCTTCCCGTTCATCGGTTGAGCCGGCGCGCCGGCAGGTCAGCCCCGCGCGGCAATCTGGCAGCCTGGACGCACTGGCCGATATCCGTCAGAATTACCAGATACGGGAAGCGCTGCTGCCCCGGCTCCCGCCAGGCATCGCGCCACAGCCACAACTCCGGTAAAGCAGGCCTATGACCCAAGGCGCCGCAACGCTCGACATTGAACGTCCCCGTGGGCGGCCCGGCGACGATCTGGTCGATCCGTTCGGACGCGCCATCACCTATCTGCGGGTCTCGGTGACGGACCGGTGCGACTTCCGCTGCGTGTACTGCATGGCGGAGGACATGACGTTCCTGCCGAAGGCTGATTTGCTCAGCCTGGAAGAGCTCGATCGCCTGTGCAGCGCGTTTATCGACAAGGGCGTTCGCAAGCTGCGCCTCACCGGCGGCGAGCCGCTGGTGCGGCGCGGGATCATGACGCTGGTCGCCTCGCTCTCGCGCCATCTCGCAACCGGTGCGCTCGACGAGCTCACCATCACCACCAATGGCTCGCAACTGGCGAAATACGCCGCGGAGCTCGCGGGCCACGGCGTCAAGCGCATCAACGTCTCGCTCGACACGCTCGATCCCGACAAGTTCCGCGCCGTCACGCGCTGGGGCGAGCTCGACAAGGTTCTGGCCGGCATCGAGGCGGCGCTTGCCGCCGGCCTGCAAGTGAAGATCAACGCGGTGGCGCTCAAGGGCGTGAACGAGGACGAGCTCGGCGATCTGGTGGCTTGGGCGCACGGACGCGGCATGGATCTCACCATCATCGAGGTGATGCCGCTCGGCGACATCGGGGCTGGCCGGCTCGAGCAGTATCTGCCGCTCTCACTGGTGCGGGCTCAGCTGGCGCAGCGCTACACCCTCGATGAGATCGATTACCGCACCGGCGGGCCGGCGCGCTACGTCAAGGTCAAGGAGACCGGCGGACGGCTCGGCTTCATCACGCCCCTCACCCACAATTTCTGCGAATCCTGCAATCGCGTGCGCGTGACCTGCACCGGCACGCTCTACATGTGCCTGGGCCAGGAGGACGCCGCCGACCTGCGCGCCCCGTTGCGTTCATCGCCGCACGATGCGCCGCTCGCCGCCGCCATCGAGGAAGCCATAGCGCGCAAGCCCAAGGGGCACGACTTCATCATCGACCGGCGCCATCAGCGCCCGGCGCTGGCCCGCCACATGAGCGTGACCGGCGGGTAGAGCGGCGTCCTCGCCCCGCTTGCCGTCAGGGCGTTTACGCCCGTCTGCGACGGGCTATGGAGAGGGCGAAACGGCAGCGAGGAAAACCAAATCTCGGCTCGGTGAGGGGGCGTTTCCACGAGCTCAGACTCGCGGTGAGGCCCGCTGATCCCACCTTCTCTCCGCGCGCGAGGAGAAGGAGTGAAACGCAGCGCCCACCTACCAAATCACGCCTCGATGACGATGTTCGGCGCCACCCGCGTCGCGCCTTTGATCTGGTCGCGCACCCGGGCGGCGATGTCGCGATAGACGGCGGCGAGCGGACCGTCGGGCGCGGTCGCCACCACCGGCAGGCCTGAATCCGATTTCTCCCGGATGTCCATGTGCAGCGGCACCTCGCCCAGGAACGGCACGCCCAGCCGCTCGGCCTCGTGGCGGGCACCGCCGTGGCTGAAGATGTCGGAGCGGGTGCCGCATTGCGGGCACAGGAAGTAGCTCATGTTCTCGATGATGCCGAGCACCGGCACGTTGACCCTGCGGAACATCGCTAGGCCGCGCCGCGCATCGATCAAGGCGAGGTCCTGGGGCGTCGAGACGATGACGGCGCCCTTGAGCGGCACCTGCTGCGCCATGGTGAGCTGGGCATCGCCGGTGCCCGGCGGCATGTCCACCACCATGACGTCGAGCGCGCCCCACTCGACCTCGCGCAGCATCTGGGTCAGGGCCGAGATCACCATGGGGCCGCGCCAGATCATCGGGGTTTCCTCGTCGATCAGAAAGCCGATCGACATCACGGTGAGGCCATAGCGGGTGATCGGTTTGAGGCGGGTGCCGCCCAGGGTTTGCGGCCGCTCCTTGATGGCGAGCAGCTTCGGCAAGGACGGACCGTAGATGTCGGCATCCAGGATGCCTACTTTGAGGCCGAGATCGCGCAGACCGAGCGCCAGATTGACCGCGGTCGTCGACTTGCCCACCCCGCCCTTGCCGGACGCGACCGCGTACACCCGGGT
>DASYFD010000189.1:0-10203 GCA_036498625.1 Xanthobacteraceae bacterium
CCGAGCACCATCAGCGGGCTCAGCCAGATATTGGGATCGAGCCGCAGCGACACAATGGCGACCACCGCGATCTGGAACAGCACATTGGCCGGGAATGCGGCCAGGAATTGCGCAATCGGCTGCGCCCGCTCCGCCGCCCAGGGCCGCAGCCCGATCCACACCCCGATCGGCACCCAGATGACGCTGGCGATGGCGATGAGGATTACGACACGCACGAGCGTGAGGCCCCCATAGCCCAGCGCTTGGAGAACATCGCGCGGGCCCAGCGTCGCGCGCACATAGTCCGACGCCGACCACAGCGCATAGCCGGCGACGGCCAGAACCAGCGCGAGCCACAGGAGGTCGCCGGCCCGCCCGAGCCGGGGGCGCCGCGACAGCCGGCGGCTCACCGAAGCGGGCATCCTGATCGGCGGCAGCCGGCCCAGATGGCCAGTCGCCCACGCGGCCGAGGCGGAAATCCGGTTGACCAGGCGGGCACGGCGCATGAGATCATAGAGCCACGATTGCGGGCGCTGCTGCGCCGCCGTCTGCTCGAAGCGGAACTTGTCGGCCCAGGCCACGATCGGCCGGAACAGTAATTGATCATAGGCCAGGATCACCACTCCCATGGTGATGACCGCCAGCACCACCGCCTTGATGTCCCGCTGCTCGATCGCGAGCGCGATCCAGGAGCCGATGCCGGGCAGCTTAACGGTAGTGTCGCCGACCATGATGGCTTCCGAGGCGACCACGAAGAACCAGGCGCCCGACATCGACATCATGGTGTTCCAGATCAGGCCGGGCGCCGCGAATGGCACCTCGAGGCGCCGGAAACGCAGCCACGGCGAGAGCCGGAAATGCCGGCTCACTTCGTCGAGATCGCCCGGAATGGTGCGGAGCGACTGATAGAAGCTGAAGGTCATGTTCCAGGCCTGCGAGGTGAAGACCGCGAAGATCGCGGCGCATTCCGCGCCCAGTTGGCTGCCCGGGAACAGCCGCATGAAGAACACCACCGTGAAGGTGAGAAAGCCCAACACCGGCACCGATTGCAGGATGTCGAGCGCCGGAATGATGACCAGCGCGGCCTTGCGGCTCTTGGCGGCCAGCGTCGCCACCACGAAAGTGAACAGGAGCGAGGCGAAGATCGCCGCGAACATCCGCATCGTGGTGCGCAGCGCATATTCGGGCAGGTTGCGCGGATCGAGCGTGACCGGCGCGATGTCGAGGCTCGACAGCGGCGCCTTCATCTCGCTGGCGCCGTGCGCCACCGCGATGATGACGCCGAACAGCAGGACAAAAACAACGCCGTCGTAGGCGTTCGGGATGAAGCCGCGCGGGCCCAGGCCGAGGGGCGACCCGGGCGCGACTTTCGGGACCGGCGCGCTCATGGGTCACCCTCTTGGCTCACATCATGATCGCCCGCGCGACGATCACGGGGGAGCCGGTCAGGCGCCCGCCACCGCCGGCGAGGACATGTTCATTCGAATGCTACGGTCGCTGCTCATGGTCGAAGCGGTCCCTATCGGGCGTGGGATACAACCAATAAGTCGGGCCGCGTCGTGGTCAACCCGATGACTCAGCGCAAGCGGCGCGTCAATAGAAGAGTGACACTTCCGGACGTGGGCGGACGAATCCGACAGAACGAGAGCTGAAATGTGACACGGATGTTACGGACCGGGACCTCAAACCGGGCGCCAACGTGATGGGTTCGAGACGGTTCGGCCGAAGGCCGAGGGTTCCGCGCATTGCCGGCTGCCGTACCCAGAAGACGGCGCGCGCGAGCACGCAGCTTGGCGCTGACATCCAGGCAATATTCGACCTCCGCCAAGCCAAAATATCCGCAACGATAGGCCCCGGCCGCTATCCGCAAGACGCTCGTTGCCAAGCCCACAAGCCCGCGGGCGGCCTGCAGATTCAAATAGCGACCGGCCCGACCCGGCCGCTGGGAACCGCTGGCCCGATTTGCAATCCGGAATCCTTTGCGGCGATCGGGGCGCCCTATACCAATCATCGCGCTCCCCCAATCCCCATCGGCATTTGAACGGCCGCCGAACCGGCGCGGCGCCCTTGATCCAACCACGAGTCGGGCTGATCGCTCCGGTCAGGAGCTCGCAGAAAAGCCGCGTTCGCCCGCACCCCGCTCCGACCGCGATTTTCCGCCCAGGCGACCTCACCGATCAGGTAACCTGAATACCCCTCGCACACATGCGCCAGCACCGCGTCAATCTCGGCTTTGCTGTCGCTGCTCAACTCGATGAGCGGCAAGCGGACCGCCGGCGACATCATCCCCATGGAGCTCAGCGCGTATTTGACCGGGACCGGGTTGCTCTCCTTGAACAATGCGGCGGTCAATTCCGCTACCACCGTTGCGAGCTGCCGGACCCGAGAGGCATGCCCCTGCTTCAATGCCAGGTACAGGGCGCGACAGAGACCAGGCGCCACATTCGAGGTGACCGAAATGCAGCCATCGCCGCCCTGCCCGATGAATCCCGCTGCGGTCGCGTCATCGCCCGACAGCAAGCGAAATTCCGGCCCCAAGCGCGACCGCAAACGGACCGGCCGCATCAGGTCCCCGGTCGCATCCTTCAGGCCGATGAATTTCGAGCACTCGGCGAGCCGCGCGAGCGTATCGTCCGCCAGACCGCACACCGTGCGAGACGGCACGTCGTAGAGGATGATCGGCAGGCCCGCCGCATCGGCGATCGCACGGAAATGGGCCTCGATTCCGGCCTGCATGGGCTTGTTGTAATAGGGTACGACCGACAGCAGCGCATCGGCGCCGGCACCCTCGGCATCGCGGGAGAGCGCGATCGCCTGGCTGGTCGAGTTCGATCCGGCGCCGGCGATTACCGGTACACGGCCGTGCGCCACACCAACCGCGATGCGAACGATCTCTATATGCTCGGCGCGGCTCAGCGTGGGTGCCTCGCCGGTGGTCCCGCAAACCACCAGTGCGGTGGCGCCTTCCCGTATCTGCCGCTCGCAGAGATAAGCAAGGGCGGCAGTATCGAGATTTCCATTTTGATCGAACGGCGTCGGCAGCGCCGGGGCGTAGCCAGACAGTCTCGAGACGTGTCTTCCCGTGATCATGACGATTCCCCCTGGTGCTAGGCGGATCGCCGGAACGGAAGCTCGTTGTCGGCCGCTGCATGCTGGGTCACCTGGGGTCTCGCAACCATATCCAGCTCGAGAACCCCCGGAACCATGATCACGGCCTGCGGACGGTTCCCGTTCTCGAACATCGCGAACTTGAGCGCTTCAGCGCGATCGAGGAAAAGACCGCCGCGCAGGCCCTGCTGGTCCTGCACCACCCAATGGCCGTGGCTGTCCTTGCCGACGCGGAACAGGCTCGAATGCGACGAGGGAGGTTCGGCTTGGTTCATGACACTTCTCCTTGTGTGTTGCGAATCTAGGGACGCTGTCAGTGCACGAGCGGAAGGTCGTCGTCGTTCTTCGATGAAAGATGATAGCGGCCATGGAACAGCTCGGCCTCGACCCTGGCACGAGCCGCGCGCGCTTGCGCAACGGAACGCGACAGCTGGAACAGAAGCGACCCCGCCCCTGCCAATGTCCTGGCGATTGCAAGGGAAATCGTGTTGATCAGAACGAGCATGTGAGGACCCCTTTGTCTCGCCGGCCGCCATTTCACCGGAATGGTTGCAACGGCCGCAGACCGCGCAATCAGTGCCGTCAATGTGCTCACCGGCCCATATGAATTCGAGAGGGAAGCCGAGGCATTCTCATAAGCGCGGAGTAAGCGGAGCGGATTGCCCCTGGCGCCACGACTCTCGTCTCAGGCAAAGTTGTCGCAGCACATGATCTCGCTTGTTGCAGGGCGGCATTGTGGAACCGAGACCCGCGCCAGTGCCGGGGACGGCTCGCCGGACTGGCGCGCCTGGATCATGGCGCTCAGGATCGCGAGCGGCAGCAACTCGTGCCGCGCTTCGGCACTGTCGTCGAGCCAATCCGGGAGATTCCACTGCTTGCTGAGCGAGCAGAGCCAGGCGCCATCGTCGTAGACAATCCGGCGCAGCTTCCATTGGGGCAGTTCAAGCTCGACCAGCGCAAGCGCCGCCTCGGTCCACGCCTCCAGCGCGATCAGCCGATCAATCTTGGCGGCCTTGGTCGCGCCGTTTGGCGTATGGATGCGAGTGCAGGCAACGGCAACAACCTTCGACATCAGGTCGGCGGTAACGATCTGCGCGCGCCGGAGCCGATCCTGCAGCTCATCCACACGATCCGCGATGTCCGGCAGAAGGAACATGAAAGCATCTCATGGCATGCGCGGCCTAGTGAAAGAGCCGCCTCCGCAAGATGGCGAAAAGGTCATAAAGTTGCGAGATGGATTACAGGGCGACGATATAGGGGGCCCATAGGGGTTGGTGCGCTAATCCATAGGTATCGCCCGCCTATATGAGATTCCTATAAGGATAGCCTCGCTTCCATCTCGAAAAACTATCCCCCCGGTGCAAAGTAACCGTGACGTCGGACACGCGCGCGCCGAGTCCTCGCGCAGTTGAGTTGCGTCAGAGCGATGGATCGCGCGCCCGCAGGGATGAACAACCGCCATTCCGCCTAACCGCTCAGGAGCATGCAAATGATGGACATCATCATGTTGGCCCTCGGCCTCACCTTTTTCGCCCTGTCAGTGGGCTACACCATCGCCTGCGACCGGCTGTAAGGAGCACCCCATGATCTTCGATTATTCGCTCGCCGGGCTCGTGACCGCAGGGCTCATGTTCTACCTCGTCTATGCCCTGCTCCGGCCGGAGCTGTTCTAACAGAGGCGCAACGACCATGACCGTCATCGGCTGGATTCAAATTCTGCTCTATTGCGCGATCATCGTGGCGATCGTCCCGGTGCTCGGCGCCTATATGACGCGCGTCTTCAACGGCGAGCGCACCTTGCTGTCTCCGCTGTTGCGCCCGATCGAAACGGCGCTCTACCGCATCAGCGGCGTCGACGAGCGTCGCGAGCAGACCTGGGTGATGTACGTCGTCGGCATGCTGTTCTTTCACGCCGGCGGATTCCTGATCCTGTACGCGCTGATGCGGCTGCAGGGCGCGATTCCCTACTTCAACCCGGCCGGGCAATCCGGCGTCGCGGAGGACCTTTCCTTCAACACGGCGGTCAGCTTCATCACCAACACCAACTGGCAGAACTACGGCGGCGAGAGCACGCTGTCCTATCTGGTGCAGATGCTCGGCCTCACCCATCAGAACTTCCTGTCGGCGGCCACCGGCATCGTGCTGGCAGTGGCGCTGATCCGCGGTTTCGCGCGCGCTTCGCTGCGCACCATCGGCAATTTCTGGGTCGATATCACCCGCTGCACGTTCTACATCCTGCTGCCGATCTGCATTCCCTTCGCCTTGTTCCTGGTCTGGACCGGCATCCCGCAGACGCTCGGCCCCTATGTGGACGCCATGACGCTCGAAGGCGCCAAGCAGACCATCGCGGTCGGCCCGGTCGCCTCGCAGATCGCCGTCAAGATGCTGGGCACCAACGGCGGCGGCTTCTTCAACGCCAATGCGGCGCATCCGTTCGAGAACCCGACCGCACTGTCGAATTTCGTGCAGATGATCTCGATCTTCACGATCGGCGCGGCATTGACCAATGTGTTCGGCCGCATGGTGGGCAACCAGCGCCAGGGCTGGGCGATCTTCGCCGTGATGGGCGTGTTGTTCCTCGCCGGCGTGATCGTCTGCTACGCCGCCGAGGCCCAGGGCACCTCGACGCTGGATATGCTCGGCCTCACCGGCGGCAACATGGAGGGCAAGGAGGTCCGCTTCGGCATCGTCGGCTCGGCCTTGTTCGCCGTCATCACCACGGCGGCCTCCTGCGGTGCCGTCAACGCCATGCATGACTCGTTCACCGCCATCGGCGGCATGATCCCGCTCATCAACATCCAGCTCGGCGAGATCATCATCGGCGGCGTGGGCGCCGGCCTCTACGGCATGCTGCTCTACGTGATCATCGCGATCTTCGTTGCCGGCCTGATGGTCGGACGCACGCCGGAATATGTCGGCAAGAAGATCGAGGCCAAGGAGGTCAAGATGGCGATGCTCGCCATCCTGGTCCTGCCGCTGATGTATCTCGGATGGACCGCCGTCGCCACCGTCATTCCCTCGGCGGTCGCCGCCACCAACAATGCCGGACCGCACGGCTTTACCGAGATCCTCTATCTCTACGTCTCGAGCACCGGCAACAACGGCTCGGCATTCGCGGGCATTTCCGCCAACACGCCCTTCTACAACCTCAGCGGCGCGGTGGCGATGTTCGTCGGCCGCTTCTGGATGATCATTCCCGCCATGGCGATCGCGGGCTCGCTCGCCGCCAAGAAGACCGTCCCGGCCTCGGCCGGAACGTTCCCGACCACCGGCGGCCTGTTCGTCGGCCTGGTCACCGGCGTGGTTCTGATCGTCGGCGGCCTCACCTTCTTCCCGGCGCTCGCGCTCGGACCCATCGTCGAGCAATTGGCGATGCGCGCGAACACCCTGTTCTGATCGGAATTCTTCGGAGCTAAAGCCATGGAAACCTCATCCACCCGCAAGCGAACCGCAGCCTCGGCCCTGCTCGATCCCAAGATCGTCTGGCCGGCGATCGGCGCCTCCTTCGTGAAGCTCGATCCACGGACGCTGATCAAGAGCCCTGTGATGTTCGTGCTCGAGATCGTCACCGCGCTGGTCACGGTCATCCTGATCCGCGACTTGGTGACCGGCGGCGAGCACCTCCTGTTCGAGGTCCAGATCATCGTCTGGCTGTGGTTCACGGTCCTGTTCGCGAACTTCGCCGAAGCGGTCGCCGAGGGGCGCGGCAAGGCGCAGGCCGAGACATTGCGGCGCACGCGCACGGAGACGCAGGCCAAGCTGGTGACCGGATCCGACCAGGCAAGCTATCGCCTGGTCCCCGGCCTCAGCCTCAAGATCGGCGACGTCGTGCTGGTCGAAGCCGGCGACATGATCCCCTCCGACGGCGAGGTGATCGAAGGCATCGCCTCGGTCAACGAGGCCGCGATCACCGGCGAATCCGCACCGGTCATCCGCGAATCCGGCGGCGACCGTTCGGCCGTCACCGGCGGCACCCAGGTCATCTCCGACTGGGTCCGGGTGCGCATCACCGCCGCCCAGGGCGCCACCTTCATCGATCGCATGATCAAGCTGGTCGAAGGCGCCGAACGCCAGAAGACCCCGAACGAGATCGCCCTCAATATCCTGCTGGTCGGCCTCACCTTCGTGTTCGTGTTCGCCACCGCGACCATTCCGAGCTACGCGACCTATGCGGGCGGCGCGGTGTCGGTGGTCGTCCTGGTCGCGCTGTTCGTGACTCTCATTCCGACCACCATCGGCGCGCTGTTGTCCGCCATCGGCATTGCCGGCATGGACCGGCTCGTTCGTTTCAACGTGCTCGCGATGTCGGGCCGCGCGGTCGAGGCGGCCGGCGACGTCGACACGCTGCTGCTCGACAAGACCGGCACCATCACGCTCGGCAATCGCCAGGCAACCGAGTTCAAGCCACTGCGCGGGGTGAGCGAGCAGGAATTGGCGGACGCGGCGCAACTTGCCTCCCTCGCCGACGAGACGCCCGAGGGCCGCTCCATCGTGGTGCTGGCCAAGGAAAAATATGGCCTGCGCGGCCGCGATCTGGCCGAGCTCAAGGCCAACTTCATCCCGTTCTCGGCGCAGACCCGCATGAGCGGGGTCGAGGTCGGCGGCTCATGGGTACGCAAGGGCGCGGTGGATTCCATCCTCGGCTACCTCAACGGCCCGCCGGTGACGGTCGGCGCGACGGTGCGCGTGCTGCAGCCCGCGGTCAGCGCCGAGGTCACCCGTGAAATCCACGCGATCACGGAGAGCATCGCGAAATCGGGCGGCACTCCGCTGGCGGTCGCCAAGGACGGCAAGCTGCTCGGCGTCATCCACCTCAAGGACATCATCAAGGGCGGCATCCGCGAGCGCTTCGCCGAGCTGCGCCGCATGGGCATCCGCACCGTGATGATCACCGGCGACAATCCGATGACGGCGGCCGCGATCGCGGCGGAAGCCGGCGTGGACGATTTTCTCGCCCAGGCGACGCCCGAGGACAAGCTGCAGCTCATCCGCGACGAGCAGGGCAAGGGCAAGCTGGTCGCCATGTGCGGCGACGGCACCAATGACGCGCCGGCGCTAGCGCAGGCGGACGTCGGCGTCGCCATGAACACCGGCACGCAGGCCGCCCGCGAGGCCGGCAACATGGTCGACCTCGACTCCAATCCGACCAAGCTGATCGAGATCGTGGAGATCGGCAAGCAGCTCCTGATGACGCGCGGCGCGCTCACCACCTTCTCGATCGCCAACGACGTCGCCAAGTACTTCGCCATCATTCCGGCGATGTTCCTGGCCTTCTATCCGCAGCTGCAGGCGCTCAACATCATGAATCTCGCCAGTCCGCAGAGTGCCATCCTGTCGGCCATCATCTTCAATGCGCTGATCATCATCGCGCTCATTCCGCTCGCGCTCAAGGGCGTGCGCTATCGGCCGATCGGCGCCGGCCCGCTGTTGCAGCGCAACCTGCTGATCTACGGCCTCGGCGGCGTCATCATCCCGTTTGTCGGCATCAAGGCCATCGACCTCGCGGTCGCGGCCCTGCACCTCGTGTGAGGAGAAAGACCATGTTGAAAGAGATTCGCCCCGCGATCGTCCTCTTGATCGCCCTCACCCTCATCACCGGCCTCGCCTATCCGCTGGCGATCACCGGAATTGCCGGCATGCTGTTCCCGTACCAGGCGCAGGGCAGCCTGATCGAGCGCGACGGCGTGGTGGTGGGCTCCGAGCTGATCGGCCAGGTGTTCACCGACGACAAATATTTCCACGGCCGGCCATCCGCCACCAACATGCCGGATCCCAACGACCCGACCAAGAACGTGGACGCTCCCTACAACGCGGCCAATTCGGCCGGCTCGAATCTCGGGCCCACCAGCAAGGCGCTGGCCGACCGCCTGCAGGGCGACGTCGACAAGCTCAAGGCCGAAAATCCCTCGGCGCCGGTACCGGTCGATCTGGTGACGACATCCGGCAGCGGCCTCGACCCGCATATCTCGCCCGCGGCCGCCCTGTTCCAGGTGCCGCGGGTCGCCAAGGCCCGCAACCTGCCGGAAGAGCGCGTACGTGCGCTGGTCGACCAGCAGACCGAAGGCCGGCTCCTGGGATTCCTGGGCGAGCCGCGCGTCAACGTGCTGGCCTTGAATCTGGCGCTCGACGGCGCCACCACGCGTTAGTTGGATCAATCCCATGACGCCGGTCGATGTGGGGTGGGCTGGATTGCCCGACACCGCGGCAGAAAATGACTGGGGTCCGCACGCGCCGGCGTACGGACCCCACGCCAATCGGCGGCGATCAGAAGCCGAGGCGATCCCAGAACAGATCCCGGCGATCCCGCCGGACGTCCCGCATCTCATGGAGTGCGGCCCCGAAATGACCGGTCACCAGGTCGTGGCGGATCTCGCCGTAGTCGTGCCGAATGTCCTTGCGATCCTGATACCTGTCCCACCAGCCGGCCGAGGCGGCCGTCGGGGTCAATCCGATGCTGGCGAACATCGCGGTGGCGGCAAGGGCAAGCATGGTCGTACGAGTGAACATTGATACCTCCTGTGGGTTGGTTCACGCATCCGTTGGTCCCTTGATCGACGCGATCCGTTCGAGACGCGGGAGGGGATTCGCCCAGTCTGTGATGGCTGTCACAGCGCGCCGTGCCGCGGCTTGTGCAGTCGCGCCACGGCAGAAGGTTGGCGCGCGGCCGGGTCGTCAGTTCCCGCAACCGGACCGCTCCATGCTTTTGTGCTAAGCATCTTCAATCGAACCGGCCCCGATCGGGCTGGCGGGACGCGTGATCCTGATGTCTGAACAGCGGCGCGACGCGGACCAGCGACCATCGCCGGAGGCGCTGCTCGAAGCGGCCCGGCGCGAGGAGAAGCGTGTCGGCAAGCTGAGGATCTTCGTGGGCGCCGCGCCCGGCGTCGGCAAGACCTACGAGATGCTGCAACAGGCCCGCGCCCGGAAGAAGGACGGCTACGATGTCGTGGTGGGCATTGTGGAAACCCACGGCCGCCGCGAGACCGAACACCTCCTGGAGGGCCTGGAGGTCGTGGCGCGCCGGCGGCTCGAATACAAGGGCCAGTGGCTCGAGGAGCTGGACCTCGATGCGGTCATCGCCCGGCATCCGCAGATCGTCCTGGTCGACGAGCTTGC
>DASYFD010000190.1:0-5297 GCA_036498625.1 Xanthobacteraceae bacterium
ACCGACCGCTGCTGCGCGAGCCGGTGCGCGGACATTATCGCGGCTACGACATCGTCGCCATGCCGCCATCATCGTCCGGCGGCGTGGTGCTGATCGAGATGCTCAACATCCTGGAGGGTTATCGTAACGGCGAGCTCGCCGCCGACAATCCGCTGCGCGCGCACCTGCTGGTCGAAGCCATGGCGCGCGCCTATGCGGACCGCGCCGCCTTCCTGGGCGATCCCGCCACCGTCACGGCGCCGCTCGCCCGGCTGATGTCGAAGCCCTATGCGCAAAAGCTGCGAGCCGGAATCGATTTGGCCCACGCCACGCCCGCCCGGGTCATTCACCCCGATGGGCTGCCGGCGCACGAGGGCCAGAACACCACGCATTTCTCCGTCGTGGACCGCTTCGGCAACGCGGTGTCCAACACCTACACGCTCAATTTCAGCTACGGGCTCGGGTTGGTGGCGGAAGGAACCGGCGTGCTGTTGAACAACGAGCTCGACGATTTCGCCGCCAAGCCGGGCGCCCCCAACGCCTATGGGCTGGTGGGCGGCGACGCTAACGCGCCGGGCCCGGACAAGCGGCCGCGGTCCTCGATGACACCCACCATCGTGCTCAAGGACGGCAAGCCGTTCCTGGTCACCGGCTCGCCGGGCGGCAGCCGCATCATAACGGCGGTGCTGCAGGTGATCAGCAATGTGATCGATCGCAAGCTGCCGATCACCGAGGCGGTCGCGGCGCCGCGCATTCACGATCAATGGTTGCCCGACGAGGTCGTGGTGGAGCGCGGCCTCAGGCCCGATCTCGTTCAAGGGCTGGAAGCTCTCGGCCACAAGGTGACGGAAGACCTGCCGCGCACCTCGGCCAATTCGATCCTGCTCACGCCGCAGGGTCCCCTCGGCGCCGCCGATCCGCGCAGCCGCGGCGCGTCCGCCGCCGGCTATTGAGATTTCACTGTCACACCAACGCCACCAGCTCCGGCTGTCATGCTCCGCGCATGCGGAGCATCCAGCAATCGCGAGCGCACGTTTTAGATTGAAGCGTCTGGGTGTACTGGGTCGTCCGCTTTCGCGGACGATGACACCGAGAGGCGGCCGCCTCACAAAATAGAACCCCCGCTGTTTGCCGGGAAGCACAGCGGGGGTTCAGATAGTGAAGACACCCTGCATCGCAGGGCAGGTATTTTTTAACCCATCGCTGCATCGCAACAAAGATCAAGTTATGGTCAGTCTCTGAACAAAAAATGTCATATCTATTAGTTACTTAGGTTGTTCTGCCGCGGAATACGGCAGCCCCAGCCGAAATAATTTGCGACTGCGCTGCAGCGAAATTCTCGAACTCACGGCCAGTGCCAGCGCAGCACCGACAGCGCTGCCTCCGGGAGCGGCAGCCAAGCCTGCACGGAATCGATGCTGAGCGAGAGCACCACCGCACCGGTGAGCGACACGATGGTGCCGAGCACCACCTTGCCGCCGAACACCTCGTGCTGCGGATTGAGCAGCCGGCTGAAGAACAGGCGAAACAGAATCGACAGCCGGTTGATCGGCGACACCACCGTGACCGGCGCAATCGACATCGCCATGTAGAGAAACAATTGCGAGATGGCGACCAGCACGCCCGACAGCGTGAACCATTTCGCCGACTCGCGCCCGACCGCGAGCGCGTGGTGGAGCTGACGCGGCGGCAGCAGGAACAAAGCCATTACGGCGGTGGCGGCAAGGCTGGCGACCAGATTTCCCGCCACGCTCACGGCAAGCCCTTTTCCCTCGAGCCCGATGCGCACCAGGATCGGGCTCAAGCCGTAGCCGGTCGCCGACAGGAACGCCCAGAAATAGCCCTCCGCATAGCTCGGCCGGAATATCGCCGGCGCAACGGCGATCAGCTCGTCGGTCGGGCCCGTGGCGATGCTGGCGGCGACCTCATGACGGGTGACGTCGGCGCCGAGTGATACGGGTTTGCTGTCGCGCTCGCGCAGCGTGAAACTCGGCCCCAGCAGCACCAATGCTATTCCCAGCATGCGCAACGGCGTGAGCGTCTCGCCCAGAATCCAGATCGCCAGCAGCAAGGTGACGATCAGATTGATCTGCTGGATCGGGGCCACCAGGTTGGTGCCGATCGCGCGCGTCGCCCGATAATTGCAGTAGCGTCCCCAGACAAAATGCATGATGCCGGAGGCCGAAAGCGCGATCAGGGCGCGGGTGGAGAAACCCGCCACGGCGGCGAGCGAGCCGGTCGCGAGCGCGACCAGGAACGAGATCGGCAAACCGATCGGAACCGTGATCGCCATCGCCTGCAGCACCGTGCCGGTAAGCACGCCGCGCCGCATGCTGGCATTGTTGAAGGCGAACGTGGCGGCCGACAGGAGCGCGATGAATCCTCCAAGCACCCGGCATTCTCCCGATGATGTTCTTGCTCTTTGCAGCGGTGCTTAGGTGAAATGCCGCCAAAAGGGAAGTTCAGGCGGCGCGCAGGTGATATGCGGCGGTGATGCTTTTCCCGGACGCGGTGCAGCACGAAGTGGTGCCCCGCTGATCCGGGATCGTCCCACCCGCCAAGTTTGGAACGGTCCCGGGTCTGCAGCGCATCACTCCGCAAGAGCTGCGTGCTGCGCAGCGCCCGGGACAAGCCTCAGCGCGCCACCAGCCCCGCGCTCTTCGCCACCTCGGCCCATTTGGCGATCTCGCTCTGCAGCAGACCCGCGAGCTTGTCGGGCGCGCCGCCGATCAGGCGGAAGCCGAGCTGGGCGGCGCGTTCCTGCATGGCGGGCTCGGCCAGAACCTGCTCCAGGTCGTGGTTGAGCCTGGCGATGATCGGCTTCGGCGTGCCCCTGGGCACGAAGACGCCGAACCAGGTCGATTCCTCCACCGCGATGCCTTGCTCCGTGAAGGTCGGAACTTCGGGCAACGACGGCGCCCGCCCCTCGCCCGAGACGGCAAGCGCCCGCACCCGGCCGGACTGGATGTTGCCGAGGTGACCGCCCAGCGTCGCGAGCCAAACCGAGATTCGCCCCGCCACGATATCGGTCACTGCCTGTGAGACTCCCGTATAGGGCACGTGCTCGAGCTTGAGGCCGGTCACTTGCGCGAACAGCACGGTCGCCAGGTGTCCGCTCGAACCGGTGCCGAGCGACGCGTAGTTGAGCTCGCCCGGCCGCGCTTTGGCGTAAGCGATCCATTCGGGCAGGCTGCGTGCGGCGGCATCGGGCGGCACCATCAGCACGTCCTGCGCGGTCGCCACCGCCATGACGGGATCGAAATCGCGGCGCGGGTCGAAATTCGGCAGCGGCGCCATGGTGACATTGGTGGCGAGCGACTGGGCGCCGAGATGAATCGTATAGCCGTCGGCAAGCGCCTGGGCGGCCGCCATGGCGCCGAGATTGCCGGCGGCGCCGCCACGATTGTCCACCAGCACCGACTGGCCCCATCGCTCGCTGAGCTTCTGCGCCAGGATGCGCGCGAGCGCATCGATGGTGCCGCCGGCCGAGAACGCCACCACCATGCGCACCGGCCGGGCCGGATAGGTTTGCGCCGATGCGCTCACGCTCGCCGCGAAAACCGCAGCGACGACGGCAGCAAGCGCGCTCGCCCGACGCCGGCTGCGCATGGGGCTTACTTGAAGTAGCGCAGGTCCGGCGGCGCCTGTCCCTTCTTGACCGGCATCAAAAAGCCGTCGGCGCTGAGGTAATAGCCCTCATGGCCGATGATCACGTGCTGATTGTTCTCGCTGCATTCGTTTTCGTAAAAGATGACGTCCTTCTCCTGCACCCGCAGATAGCGTTTGTCGACGGTCCACGGCTGGGTGAGGGCGTGGTCGTAGGTCGTGATCTCATTGTGCATCACGTTGCGATCGGACTTGTCGAGATAGATGCGTTCCTTGACGACGGTCTCGTTGTCTGGATGCATCGGAATGCCGCTTGCCTCGAAAGTGCGCGGGCCTTTCAGCAGGCGGGTCTCGACCTCGAGCGTGTCATAACGATCGCCATTCTGGCCGATCCACTTGCCGATCGAATAGCCGTTGAAGGACGGCTCCTCGTTGGTCGGCCAGGCGCGGCCGTCGGTGTAGATGCGGCGCGGCAAATTATTCTCGAACATGACGTAGGTGAGCTTGGGCGTGATCACGATCTCGATCGGCCAGACCACGGTCATGACCCGCGGCATGCCGTTGGGCAGGCACGTATACCGGGCGTCCTCGCCCTGCCCGCCCAGGGTCTGGTCCTTGAGGCTGGCTTCGAGCGCCGCCTGGAATTCGGGCTTGAGCGGTGCCTTCTGGGCGAGACCGAGCGGCTTGGTCTGGTCCCACTGCACCCGGGCGCTGTCGGGCTTGCGCCATTGGCCGGCGAAGTCCGGGTATTTGGTTTCGTCAAACGCCTGCGCGCCCGCACTGGTCAGGCACAGCGCCGCCGCGAGCGCAAACGCACCGATTTGGTTCTTGCAAAGCATGCTGATCCTCCCTGGCTGACAGCTGAGGTCCCTTGGGCGGGACCTTCATGAGCCCCTATTGGTGGGCGAAAAATTATCACGTTGGGAGAGCCGGCGCCACGTAACGGCGGCACCGGTTCGCTGCAACGCAGGCGAACACT
The DNA here is from genome assembly GCA_036498625.1 of Xanthobacteraceae bacterium. GTDB lineage: Bacteria > Pseudomonadota > Alphaproteobacteria > Rhizobiales > Xanthobacteraceae > VAZQ01. The sequence continues at coordinate 4,565 of DASYFD010000190.1, forward strand.
CTCCGCTGTCATCGTCCGCGAAGGCGGACGCATGACAGCAAGAGCTTGTTGCCAACCCTCAGCCTCCAGCCACGCCCTGCGTGTTGACGTAGACCGAATAGAGCGAATGGGTCGCCGCCATGAACAGGCGGTTGCGGTAGCGGCCGCCGAAGCACAGATTGGCGGCACGCTCCGGGAGCAAGATGGCGCCGATCCGCTTCCCTTCCGGATTGAACACCGCGACGCCGTTGATGTCGGGGCCGGTGCCCCAGCCGCACCACAGATTGCCGTCGACGTCGCAGCGGTAGCCGTCCGCGTTGGCGCCCGCCTCGCAGGTGACGAAGACGCGGCCACCGTCGAGCTTGGCCCCGTCCTCGATCACGTTATGGACCCGGATGGTGCGCGGCGTCGGGTTGTTGTCGACCAGGTAGATCTTCTTCTCGTCGGGCGAGAAGGCGAGCCCGTTGGGGCGCAGGCCCTCCGCCACCACGGTCGTCTTGCCGGTCTTGGGATCGAAGCGGTACACGTTGGCGGGCAGCTCCTGCTCGGCCTTGACGCCCTCGTAGTTGCCCGAGATGCCGGCTGGCGGATCCGAGAACCAGACCGTGCCGTCCGACTTCACCACCACGTCGTTGGGCGAGTTGAGCGGCTTGCCGTCGAATTTGTCGACCAGCACCGTGATGGCGCCGTCATATTCGGTGCGGGTGATCCGCCGCCCGCTGTGCTCGCAGGTGACCAGGCGGCCCTGGCGGTC
>DASYFD010000191.1:0-39790 GCA_036498625.1 Xanthobacteraceae bacterium
CATCGAGTGGATCAACAAGGACGTCGTCGCGCACACTGCGACCGTGCGGGGCGACTGGGAAGTGATGGTTGCAGCCAACAAATCGGCAAGCCTGGTTCTGCAGAAGCCCGGCGCTGTCGAGTACTATTGCCGGTTCCATCCCAATATGAAGGCGCACATCACCGTCAACCCGAAATGAGCCGCTGCGATTGCGTTCGCGCGCCCATGGCCGGCCGGCAGCTGCGCGTTTGTGATTGTCGAGGCGAACCCGAACCGCTATCGTCAGCGCATCGGACGCGCGCCGAGAATTGGCTTGCTTCCGTGGTCGAGAGCTCCGGAGGAACCGAAAATGTCAAAGCCGCGCCTGAGCTATGTCGATCCCGCGATGGTCAAGGACGCGGCCATGCTGGCCGAGTTCGATCGCTGCCGTCAGGAAGGCACCCCGCGGCCGGAGAGCCAGGCGGTGCGCGCCCATGTGCCGGCGGTGTTCTGGTCGTTCGCCAACAGCTGGCGCGACGTGTTCAAGAACGGCATTGCGGATCACGCCATCAAGGAATTGTGCCGCGTCTATGTCTCGCGCTCCGTCAAGTGCGAGTATTGCGGCAACCAGCGCTCCATGAAGGCGGCGCGCCAGGGCGTGGTCGAGGACGACTACGGCGAGCTAATCAATTTCGAAGGCTCCTCCCGTTATGACGACCGCCAGAAAGCGGCCTTGTCCTACGCCGAGGCCATCACTTGGGATTTGCCCACCGACGATAAGTTCTGGGATCGTTTGCACAAGCACTACAGCGAGCCCGAGCTGGTGGAGATCGGCTACTTCATCGCCCTGACGATGGGCCAGCAGCGTTGGCTGCGCACGCTCGATATCGAGCACCACCAGATTCTTCCCGGCACCGACGCGTCGATGGCGCCCGGATTCGGCACCGAGGAGGCGCTGAAGCGCTCGAAGAGCAATCCCGATTACTGGGCGAAAAAATCCGCAGCCCGGCCGAGCGAGGCCGCCGAGTAGGCGCACGCCATCTGCGACCCATCCGGTTCGATCAAACCGCGTGCTCCGGTCGCGGATGCCGCTTCACGAAAGCCGATCCACAATGGCGCTCCTCATCAAAGCCGAGGAATTGAAGGGCCGGATATCGGTGACCGAAGCGGTCGCGGCGGTGCGTGACGGCTTTCGCGACCAGGGCGAGAAACCCGCCTATTCGGCGCCGCGCATTCGGATCCAGCATGAGGATCGCCGCGTCAGCGTTCATCCCGGCGGATGCCATCGGCTGCAGGTGGCGGGCATGTTCATTCATGTGGAGCGGTTCACCTTCCGGGGTGGAGCCCAGCAATACGAGAAGGCCGGCAAACGAGTCTATGTCGCCTATGACAGCGAGACGGCCGAGCTCAAGACCATCATCGTCGGTTCCCTGCCCTTGTTCGACGAGCCGCCGGAGGATTGGTTCGGCACCGAAACCCCGATCACCGGTGCGGTCGGGACCGACATCCTGGCGCGGCCCGACTGCCGCGTGCTGGGGCTCTACGGCACCGGGCGGCAGGCCCGTCGGCACCTCGTCACCATGTGCACGATCCGCCCGTCGATCGAGGTGGTGCGGGTGTTCAGCCGCAGCGTGGAAAACCGCGCCCGTTTCGTCGCCCGCATGCAGCCGCAGGTGCGTGCCCGGATCGTGGCGCTGGAAGAGCCCAGGGCGGTCGCCAAGGGTGCCGACCTGATCTGCCTCGCCACCGGCAGCAACGTGCCGGTGCTGTTCGGCGAGTGGCTCGAGCCCGGCCAGCACGTCACCTCGATCGTCGCCAGCAATAAAGGTGTCTTCCTGCAGGGTTCGGTGGCGCGGCCGCGGCGGGAGTTCGATGACGCCGTCATCGCCCGTGCCGACCGCGTGGTCGCGACCCTGAAGGAGCAGGCGATCATGGACGAGCAGGCCGATCTGTTCGAGCCGGTCGCAAGGGGCATCACCTCCTGGGACGCGATCGCCGATCTCGGCGAGCTGGTGGCCGGCAAGGTACCAGGACGCCAATCGCCTGGGGAGATCACGGTGTTCAAGCAGAATTCCGACCAGGGCGTCGGGTTCATGGCGCTGGCCAAGCTCGCCCATGACAAGGCGCGCGCGGCCGGGCTCGGCATCGAGATTTGATGGCGGCCGCTCCGCCCGGGACGCCCGTACTCAGCGGCCGATGACGGCCTTCGCCTTGTCGATGACGCTCTTGGGGTATTGTGCAAATTGCTCGAGCAGCTGGCTCACCTGCTCGCCCGTGACCGGATCGATATCGATATTGGCCCGATGGGCATCGGCCAGAAAGTCCGCGTCCTTCATCGTATCCATGAAGGCAGTGCGCAGCGCGGCGAGACGCTCCGGCGGCATGCCGGGCGGTCCGGCCAGCGGGCGGCCGAGCAAGATCTGCTTGAAGTGAAGCTCCAAGACCTTTCGATCGTTCTCGGTGGTGACGTAGTCGAACACGCTCGGGACCTTGCCGAATTCATCGGTGGTCTTCGGCCCCATCTGGATGACGAGCTTGAGCCGGCCTTCCGCGACATCCTGGAAAAATTGCGACTTGATCGAGGAAACGAAGAGACCGCAGGCGCCGTTCACCTCCCCTCGCTGCATGGCCAGATTAACCTCCCGGCTGCCGGCGTATCCGGTGACCACACGGGCATTGGCCCCCAGAAGATTCTTCAGCACGAGCGGATGCTGGAAGCTGATCGAGGCCGGGCCGGCAGACCCGAAGATGGTCTCGGTTGTCAGCATGTCCCGGAACGAGGTCGCGGCACCCGGCTTCTGCCAGATGCCGCAGAACGAGATGTCCTGGTTCATGCTGCCAATCCAGCCGAACCTGGCGGCTTCGAACTTCGCCAGTTCGTTGCCCAGCAGGGGCTCCATGACGGTCGATGCCGCCCAGGCGCCGAGCTCGGTGCCGTCCTTGGGGGCGAGATTGTAGATGAAGTTGGCGGCGCGCAGCGACCCGGCGCCCGGCATATTGCGTGGGACGACCACGGGATTGCCCGGAATGAGCCGGCCGTAATGCCTGGCCAGCAGGCGCGCGTAAGTATCATAACCGCCGCCCGGGCCGTAGCCGATCTCGATCGCGACGGTCTCGCCGCCGAACCCGGGGACTTGCGCCGACGCCGTCTCGCCGAGCACCGCCAAAAGCACGAGCCATGCGAGGAAAGCCGGTCGCAGAGACCATGTGGCTTGGAGATTTCCAGACATCGTGTGTGGACACCCTGCGGGTTCCGCCACGGCGGCCCGTGATCTAATCACGGATGTCCTGCAGAAACCATTCGGTCGGGATTTGCGTTCCCAAGCCTTGCTGCCGCGCCTTGTCATACACGGCCGCGGCGACGCCCTCGAATTGCGCCCCGATCGCCCCCACGTTGAGAAAAAAGCTGGTCTGCGTGTCGCTGGTCCGGCCGCTGCTTTTCCCGGAGATCAGATCGACCAGTGTCGGCATCGCGATGATCTCCGGCGGCAGACTGAGTTTCGGCACGCGGGCACGTTCCTCCGGCTGTCCGGCCACATAGCCCAGAAAGCCGGCGCGGAAATAATCGGCCTGCGGGGGAAGCGTCTCCAGCCGCGGCGTGGCCTCGCCCGCGCGCAGCGCCACGTCGACCACGCCCGGCATGCTCGGCTCGATCTCGCTCGAGGTGAGATTGGTGACATGCATCCCGGGCTCGAGCCATTCGTTGAAGAACACGGGCTCATTGGTCGAGGTGCAGCAGGATACGATATCGACGCCACGAACCGCCGCGCGCGCTGATTCCGCCACTTCCACCTCGACCTCATGCCGTTCGGCCATCTCGAACGCATAGGTGCGCGCGTTCTCGGAATTGGGACTCCAGACCTTGACCTTGGTGATCCGGCGCACCTGGCAGAAGGCATCGAGATAGGTCCGCGCCATTCCGCCCGAGCCGATCATTCCGACGCTTTGGCTGTCCTGGCGCGACAGATATTTCACCCCCAGCCCGGCCCCGCCGCCGACCCGCAAGTGCTGGAGAAAGCCGTCCTTGATCATGGCCACCGGCACGCCGTCCTTGGCGCTGAAGAGAAACAAGAGACCGCAGAAGGTTCCGGGCTGCCCGGCCCACTTGTTTTCCCGCACCCGCCCATATTCGCGCGGCCAAGCCACCAGATCGGAAAGCATGCGCGCGCAGACATATCCGTCCTTCTTGCTTCCTCCGGTCATCACGGCCCAGCGATAATAGGAAGCGGAGGCTTCCTTCGAGGGTACGTAGACATCGATGCGCCCCATGCCGACCGCGTCGCCGATCGCCATCTCGTGGAAGACGCCATCGAGCGCCGACAAGCACAGCGGCATGTCGAGCACCTTGGCAACGTCGTCATTGTTGAGCAGAAGCAATTTGGCCCCCTGGTTGTCCCGGCAGGCCCTCGGCGCGGCTTCCGGGAGCATGCGCCGACCGCAGCAGCGATATGATAACGGCGCGAGCGCAATCCGCTCGGCCCACCAACGTTTCCGTCACCGCTCCCCGGCCGGCTTGAAATAGCGCAGGTCCGGCGGCGGCTGATCCTTCTTGGCGGGCATCAGCAGGCCGTCCGCGCTCAGGTAATAGGCCTCGCGGCCGATCTGCACGTGGCTCTGGCCATCGGCACAAACGTATTCGGGCCACCAGGGGCGCGGGTTCTCGTTGCGGCGAAAGTTCTTGGTTACGGTCCAGGGCCGCGTCAGGGCATGGTCGATCACCGTAATCTGGTCGTGAAGGAGATTGGGGTCGGCCTGGTCGAGGTAGAACCGCTCCTTGATGATGCTCTGATTGTCCCGGTGCAGAGGAATCCCGCTGGCGTCGTAGACGCGGGGGCCCTTGAGGGCGCGGGTCTCGACCACCAGCGCGCCGTAGCGGCCATTGTTGTCCTCATCGACCCATTGTCCGATGGAATAACCGTCGAATGCGGGCTCGATGTCATCGGGCCAGGCGCGGCCGTCGGTGTAGACTCTCCGATTGGAGAAGTGAATCTGATCAATCAGGATGTGGGTGACATCCGGCGTGACGACGATCTCCATCGGCTGGAACACGGTCATGATGGCCGGCATGCCGTTGGCAAGGCATTTCCCCCATGGCACGATGCCCTGTCCGCCCGCGGCCTGATCGTCCAGGTTGGCTTGGAAAATAGCCTCATACTCGGCGGTCAGGGGAGCCTGTTGTCCGGCACCCCACGGCTTGCTCGGGTCATAGGTCGGTTGCCCGACCGCGCCCGGAACCGGGGCCCGGTTCCATTGGCCTTTAAGGTTGGGATACCTGGCGTCGTCAAAGGCCTGAGCGGTCGCCGCCGCCAAGCATAATGTCACCAGCAGGGTGGCATTGAGCAAGCTTCGGTAGAGCATGGCCCTCCCCCGTCATGGACGGATTTCATACAGTAGCAGAGGGATGGGCCTTTGCCACCACGGGAACGAGCGGCGGAGAGGCGCGCGCCCTCACCAGTTCCTTCGCGCAGCTACCAATAAAAGCGGTCGCCCGCTATGATTCGAAGCTCGGAAACGCTGAACCAGCCATGGGAACGCCGCTTGGCGCGCGAAACTGAAAGAACCGGAAGCGGCGCGCTGGCGCGGCGGCGCCTGCTGTTGCTCGCGGCGGGGGCGGCCGCGCTTCCGGGCGGGCGCATGGTGCGGGCGGATGACTATCCGTCGCGGCCGGTGCGCCTGGTCGTCGGCTTTGCGGCCGGGGGCGCGGCCGATATCGTGGCGCGTCTGATCGGGCAATGGCTGTCGCAGCGGCTGCATCAATCATTCATCATCGAGAACCGGCCGGGCGCCGGCAGCAATACTGCGGCCGAGGCGGTCATCAAGGCGCCGCCCGACGGCTACACGCTCCTGCACGTGACCGTCTCGAACGCCATCAACCAGACCCTCTACGAAAAGCTCACCCTCGACATCCGGCGCGACATCGCGCCGGTCGCCAGCGTCTACGGCTCGCCCGGCGTGCTGGTGATCAATCCGGCCGTCCCGGCCGCAACGGTCGCGGAACTCATCGACTATGCCAAGGCCCGTCCCGGCCAGATCAATATGGGATCGGCCGGCAACGGCAGCCCGCAGCATCTCTACGGCGAGCTGTTCAAGAGCATGACCGGCGTCGCCCTGGTGCACGTGCCTTATCGCGCCTACCCCAACGCGCTCGCCGATCTCATCGGCGGACAGCTGCAGGTGATGTTTGATGCGCTGGCCTCCTCGATCGAGCACATCAAGGCTGGCCGGCTGCGCGCCTTGGCGGTGACCACTGCGGCGCGCTCGCCGGCGCTGCCGGATATTCCGACCGTTGGGGAATTCGTGCCTGGTTACGAAGCGAGCGGCTGGCAAGGCATCGGCGCGCCCAGGGGCACGCCCGCCGAGATCATCGACCGGCTCAACCGGGAGATCATGGCCGGCCTTGCCGATCCGCAAATGACAGCGCGGATCGCCGGTCTGGGCGGGGTCGCGCTTCCGGGCACGCCCGCCGACTTCGGCAACCTTATTGCCGCGGACATTGCGAAGTGGGGCGCGGTGGTGAAGCGCGCCGGCATCATGGTGGAATGAGCATCGCGCCGAGCCGTCGGATGCCACAAACCCAGGCTCGGGGCCGCGGCGTTACGGAGCCCAGCTATGCGGCGTGGTCCGGTGTCGCTTCGTCGCGTGGACCTCCTGCGCCATGGAACTTTGGCGATCATAGACTTCCGCACACCGGCGCCATCTTTCGGCCATCCGTTTCCAGACCGCGGTATTTTCCGCAGAGTGGGTGAATTTGGCCATAGACTCGCATTCTTTGGCGAAGTTCACGAATTTCTCTGAAGGATTCATAGGGGCTCCCTGTGTCCGGCAGACGACACGCTAAGGCGCACCCCTCGAAAATGTTCCAAAAAAACTTGGGTTCCGCGGCCGGTATTGGGCCACCGGCGGCATTTCGAGCCATGGTGCCGAGCGACGATCGCTCGGCGAATGACCCCGAAGGCGGCGCCGCGGCCCCCAACGATCCCGACCGGTCAGTGCGTATTCTGGGCCAACTCAGACCCGCTCGCTCTTGGCAGGCAACATCGGCTCGACGATGCTGAACAGTACGAAATTGACGAACCGGGCGGTCGCCGTCCGCGGCAGGATGCGCTGAAAGTGCCCATCCGGCGGAGCCAGGCAGATCGGATTCATCGACACCCCGTATTTCAATGTCGATCCGGCGAACAGCCGGCCCGCCCGCTCGACCACGCTCTGATCGCTCTGCGTCTCGACCGCAAGTTTCACAAGCCCGTTGACTTCCTCGGGCGTGGCCTTGGCATTGGTCGCCAGCTTGTTCTGCGTGTCGCGGTCGAGCTTGAACTCGGCGGTCGCCCGCAACAGCTTCTGCCCCTGGCACACGTAGCCGCCGGCATTGAGGTACTGCATGGCGACCCTGTTGCATTCCGGCTTATCCATCAGCTTGGCGAAGATCCGCCAGTTGGGGCCCAGCGGAATTTCCTCCAGGAAGACGTCGGTCAGCGAGGAGTGCACCTTCTGGACATAGTTGTTGTCCACGTCGCCTTTGAACAGCCAATGGAGGTCGACGTTCACGCCGGTGGCAAAGCGGCCATTCTGCTCCAGATTTTCCTGCATCTCCCAGCTGCGGGACTCGTTCACCACGCCATCGAGATCGGCCTTCTCGGCGTCACAGATCGCCTTGAAGTCCTTCACCTCGGAATCGACGTAATACAGCGATCCGACATTCATGAGATTGGACGGCGGCTTGATCGGCACAAAACCGTATCCGCGCAACGCGTCGCCGAGCGGATCGTCGGCCGGTTTCGTCACCTGATACGCTGCCAGCGGAATTGCCACTGCCAGAATAGCCATCGCGATGCCAAGCTTGATCGCTGTTCGCATGACTGCCTCCCATCCCGGGCTGAAACTTTGATCGACGCGCTCACCGGCCGGCGGGACAGCAGGCGTTCCCGCACGGGAAATACCCGTTGGGACACGCCGATGCCGGAGTGACGACGCAAGTCGTCGCCAACAGCGCCGCGAGCAATGCAAGAATCCGGATGGTGTCCATGTGTCTCTCCTGATCGCATCCAGCCGAGAGTTCGCCCTCGGCACCGCGCATGTTGCTAAATTTCGAATCAACATGTCGTTTCGTGCTGGCTCTTGACCTGCCCAGCAGTTTTGACCCTCGGCACTCTGGGGCTCGAATACGGGCGGGTAAATCCGTCTGAAGTATTGCCCTTCGATCAGCGGAAAGATCCGCGCGCTATCTAAAATGCCTTGCGGGCTGGTGATTTGGGCACGGTGGCGCACCGTCCCGGGGTCGAGACTTTGGTCGCGCGACTGGAGTATGGCTTGCCCGGATTGGCCACAATGGACGGTGCACGGGCGCTCTTTCCCTCCGCGCGGAAGCCGGATTTGGCCGAGCGGCCGCCGGGTGCCGTCGCGAAACGTCAGCGGATTATTGCGGCGTCAGGCGACTAAGCACCTCCTGCACCTGCTGCAGGACCTTGGCGGTCTTCTCCGCGTAATACACGCTCACGACGTCATTGACGGCGCGCACCGCGGGGTCGAGCGGGTTCAATCCGGCGGCCTTGAGCCGGGCGTGAAGCTCCGCATCAATCTCTGTTTTCTCGAACATCGGCACCGCCCTATCCGCGCAAAAAAATAGCCCCGCACGCGCGGAGCCAAGTCTAGGGAGGAATCGTTCCATCAGGAACAGGAATGACTCTACCCGATTCTCGCACGCGTAGTGGTTGCAAAAAAGCAACAGTCAGGCTGAAAAATTGATTGCTACCCCATGGGGGAAGCCCCGCGCGCCGGTTCGGATCGCCGTCGAAATCGCGCGAATCTCTTCGCTTGGGGGGCCATCTGTTCAAAACCGCGTTCTTATCGCGTATTACCAAGGATTAATTCGCCCGACAGGACGCGGAAAGGACGATTCGCCGATAAACTGCGCGGGATTGCGCGGGTTGGCCCCGCATCGAGAGGGAGGTTCAAGCATGAGACGGCAACTGATTGCAGGCGCGGCAAGCGCTGCCTTCATGGCGTCGAGCGGCGCCGCGCTGGCGCATCATTCCTTTGCGATGTTCGATTCCGACCAGAAGACGACGCTCGCGGGCACCGTCAAGGAATTCCAGTGGAGCAATCCGCACGCCTGGATTTTCGTGATGGTTCCCAATCAAGACGGGCAGCTCGAGCAATGGGCGGTCGAGATGGGCGGGCCGGGCCAGATCGCCCGCCAGGGCTGGACCGCCAAGACGCTGACACCCGGGATGGACGTCAAGGTCACCATCCATCCGCTGCGCGACGGCACCAACGGAGGCCAGTTCATGGGGGTCGTCCTTTCGGACGGCACGCAACTGGGCAACCCGGACCGCTGACGGCGGCCCAACACCGGCGCGCCTGCCGCCGTTCGTTCCATCGTCCCGAATTCTAAAAGCCAACGGCGCCCAGCGCCGGGGAAGGACCACATGCGCCTGATCGCCTTCACGCTAGCGCTCTTTGCAACCGGCACGCTCGCCGCCAGCGGCCCCGCCGCCGCCCAGAGCTGGCAGGAGTACAGCTATCCGGAATACGCCTTCAGGGTCTCGTTTCCGGCGCAGCCCAAGGTCGAGACCACCACCTATCAGGCGCCCGACGGCCGTGCGGTGCCGGCGCAGGTTTATTCGGCGGCGCAGGGCAATGGCGAGTTCAAGATGACGGTCGCCGATCTGTCGAGCGCGGCGCCGGAGGAAAGCGCGGTGATCGACCAGGCAATCAAGACGCTGTCCCAGGGCGGCGAGGTCAAGGTCAACATTCCGGCGCGGGTCATGCGGGTGTTCGGCCGGCAGCTGAGCATCCTTGGCGCGGACGGCAGCCGGTCCTCGGTCGCGCTGTTCTATTACGAGGGGCGGCTCTATCAGATCGAGGGCAAGTCGCTCCCGCCCGGCAATGCCACCTCCGACGCCATCAGGTTCCAGCAATCGCTCATCTTCACCGACAACGGCTCGAACGCTCCTCCGGGACAGCGCCCGCAAGGCCGCGCCGGGCGCGACCGCCCCGATGGCCAGCGCGCTGAAGGCCAACGTGGTGAAGGCCAACGTGGTGAAGGCCGGCGCGGCGAAGGCCGGCGCGGTGCCGTCCCCACACCCGAGGCAGCGCCCCCGCCGGATGCCGGCAAGCTTTGATTGTCACGCTGCAGCCGGGAGCCGCTCGGCTCGAGCTACACACACGTTATCAATAGCTTACGGATGATTGCCGAGGGCTGCGTGCGACCCGATAGGTGCGCGGAGATCCTTCGAACCCGAAGGCGCCCTTGAAATACCGCAATCGCGAACTACATAGGTTTTGTGTTCGCGACACAGCTGCTTGCCACGGATGTACTGGGAGTGGTGATGGCGCGAACGATGTGGGCCCGCCGGGAGAAATCCTCGGCGGGTTTTCATTTTGTGCCGCTGGTTGCGGCCGCCCAACCAGGCTGACGGCGCCGGTCACTCAGCCGCCTGTCGTTCAGTCAAGCTCAGCATTCCGATCTGCCAATAGGCCCCCGCCGGGGCCGGCGTGGTCGGATCAATCAAGCATGCAGCAGAGTTTGTTCAGGACCGCCCCAGAAGGGCTTTGATGGTGTCGGGCAACCAACCGAAGGCTGTCTTGGAACTGGGCACGTTCGCCAGGTGCTCGACCACGACCAGGCGGGTGACTTCCCCGCTCAGGACGGCGTTTAGGAAGGCGGGATAGTCGCTGAACGACACGCACCCATTCGACTGGCCGTTGGGACCGAGCATGTACGAATGTGCGAGGATGCCATCGCGCCCGAACATGTCGCCGCTGCCGACTGGAATAAGACGCAGCGCGCGTACGCCGTGAAAAGGCTCCTCCCGCAGCGCGAGGTCATAGACGTTCGGCGGCGTGGGTCCGCGATCCTTCTCGCTCACACGGCGGGGATCGTCGAGGTAGCTGCCGAGGCCTGAATGCGCTTCCAGCCTCTGCCCGTTCGGCAGATAGACCTTGTGCGCCACGATGTCATAGATCGCGGTGTGGCTGTCGGGATCGGAGGGCGTGCTCGCATCGTCCGCGGCGGGAGCTTCTGCGACCCGAACGGGCTTCTTGGAAAGACTGGCGGGCCGCATTGGGGGAAGCGGTGCAGCGCCGCGGGCGGGCGGGCGGACAGCACGCTGGGCGGCAGGTCGGCCCGGATCGGCCGAGGGCCAAAGCATGAGGTCGGCGGGTTCACGGCTGTCGGGCCGGTCGGAGCCGCCCATGAAACGCTCGGCGAACGAGGCCGCGCGCGCGTCGATGGCAAGAACGCCGGCCGATGAAAGGCGGCCCGTCGACGACGTCGTCAGCTCAGGCTCCCTGTCCTCCACAACGGGCTCGAGGAAGACCCGGGCGTCCAGGCTCGCCACCCGCAATCCCCGGCTGTTCGGGATTGGCGATTCGACGGCAACCCAAGGCTCAGGATTCTTCGGTCGGATCGTCTCGGAGACCGAAACGACGGGCAGAGCCCGCAATCCGAGAGCAAACCCGATGGCCAGGGCCGCGATCCCGGCGCAGATCAAGCGCGACCCCGGGCGTATCAATGCCCCGTGGTCCCGACCCAGCGGCTCTAAGTAAAGCTTCGCGCCCCGCAACCCCAATCCCCCGATTACGGGGCGCAAGAAACAGGGTAATTGCGGCAAAGAATGGTCGGGGTGAAGCCATTATGACGGCATAAGCAGGTTGTTTGCTTGATGCCGCTGGAGGGAAAAAGTGTCAGAGATATCAATTATTTATGGCCGGGCATAGCCCGCGAAGACGGGTGTGAACGCCCTTGTGTCGCGGCCACCCACGCCTTGCTTGGCGCTCCGCCGTGAAGACGTGGGTGCCCGGCGGAGAGCCGGGCATGACGACGGAGAGACTGTGCGAGCGGGATCCCCTAAACGTGCGGCGGCTGCACGCGCAGAACCGGCTCGGGCCGCGTGAAGAACGACAGCAGCACGTCATAGGCGCGCATGTAGTTCATCTGGGTAAAGGAGCCGTGCGCGATGTCGGGCATGACGGCCAGCTCCTTGTCGGCATTGGGCAGCAGCGTGAAGAAGGCAACGATGTCCGCAAAGGCGGCGATGCCGTCATATTGGCCGCGCATGATGATGGTCGGCACCGTGATCCTGGCCGGGTCGTTGACCGGCAGGTTCTCGCACATGTCGATGTAGGTCCCGTTCGGAATCGAATCGTCGAGCGCCAGCACCGCCTGCGCATAAGGCTCGTCGAGCGCCGGATTGGCCGTATAGACGTTGTCGCGCCGGTGGATGCTGTCGAGAAAAGCGCGGTTGATCGGACGCCGCGTGCTCGCCTTCCATTCCGCGAGCTTCCGGCGCCGCTGCGCGAGCGTCGGGCTGCCCTCCCCGGTCCACACGAAGGCGTCGAGCGCGAGCCGCTTGACCCGCTCCGGATGGCGCTCTGCAAACAGCGCCGCACGCAGCGCGCCCGATGAGATGCCGTAGACATAGAGCGGGCCGGTGTCGCTCTGGCCCATGATGTATTGGCTCGCGGCCGCGAGGTCGTCGGCGCCCTGCGCGATGGTGGCCAGAAACTCAGGCCCTTTGTAGGAGCGGCCATAGCCGCGATGATCGCAGCACCAGCAGTCGAAGCCCTGCGCCGCGAAGAAATCCATCGCCGAGACATAGTTGGGCGCCTGCAGGTCGAAGCCCGGCGTCGAGGCCATGGACGAGCCGTGCACGAACAGGATGGTTCCGCGCGCGGGCGTGCCGGTGCGCGCCTTCTGCCACAGGAACAGCTTCTGGCCTTCGACCGCGGTCCAGTGCTCGCGGCCGCCGGCCTTGCTGATAGTCTGGTTGATGTTCATCGTTGCATTCCCGGATTCATGCGCGCGGCCAGGGACGAGCGTGCGCGCCGACAATCGGTTTTCCTATTTCACCGGATAACAGCTAAACTGCCCGTGGCAAAGGGCCGGGGCGCAACGCCTTCGGCCGCGGGGCCCAGGGCCCGTACGGCCAGGAGAATGTCATGCGGGCAGCGATCTGGCCTACCCTGATTGCGATCACGTTCTGGGGCGCAAGTGCGCTGGCGCAGGAATTCACGCCCGATCCGATCGATGAAGCCGCCGCCAAGCGCGAGGGCGCGGTCAGCTGGTACACCTCGACGCCGGTGCGGGCGGCGCAATACATCGCCACCGAGTTCGAACGCCGCACCGGGATCAAGGTCGAGCTGTTGCGCACCGGCGGCGGCGAGGTCATCCGCCGCTTCCAGCAGGAGGCAGCGGCCGGCCGCTTTGCGGCCGACATCATCACCATGTCGGACATGTCGGCGGCGAACGACATGGCGCGGCGAGGCCGCTTCGTGCCGTTCCGGCCGGCCGGCTTTGACAAGGTGATCGCCGACGCCAAGGACCCGGCGGGAAATTTCATCGCCCAGCGGCTCACCATGGTGGGCATGCTGGTGCGCACCGACAAGGTCGCGGCCGCCGATCGGCCCGCCGGCTGGAGCGATCTGGCGGCGCCGAAATACAAGGGCATGCTGGTGATGGCCGATCCGTCCTTCACCGCCATCCAGCTGGTGGTGGTGGCGACGCTGTCGCAAAAGCTCGGCTGGTCGTTCTATGAGGCGCTGCGCAAGAACGACACCATGATCGTGCAGAGCCATGAGCAGATCTACGACACGGTCAAGCGCGGCGAGCGGCTGATGGCGGCCGAATCCTCCGATCCGCGCATCTATACGGGCGGCGAGGTTCCGCCCAACCTGATCAGCATCATTCCGCGCAACGGCGCCATCCAGGTGCCCTCGCCCACCGCCATCGTCAAGGGCTCGCCGCATCCCAATGCCGCCAAGCTGTTCGCGCAGTTCAACCTGACGACCGAGATCCAGCACAAGTTCACCGAGGAAGGTCACCATTCCCCGCGCGTCGACGTAGCCCCGCCGCCCGGCCTGCCGCGGCTCGACGAGCTCACGCTCTATCCCGCCGACTACGATTTCATCGAGAAGAACACCAAGCAGATCAAGGCGAAGTTCGCGGAGATCTTTCAGTAACCCGGCGAACTCACGGCTGTCGCGCGGCGCGCAGCTCGGTCGAGCGCGGCGGCGCCTCGGCCGACACCGAATAGGTGGCCTTGACGGCCGGCCGCTCCATCAGGCGCTGAAGCCACTCGAAGGTGCGGGGCGAGATCTTCTGGTTCATCAGATCGGGCGACCAGCGCGGCATCCGCTCGACCGAGGAGAGCACGTTGATATCCGCCAGCGAGTAGCTCGGCCCCGCCAGATAGCGATGCTCCGCCAAGGCCTGCTCCATCCTGGCGACCCCGGAGGCGATCTTGGCGCGCGCTTCGTCGAGGTCCTCCTGCGGAAAGCCGTGATAGGCCTTGAACCATTTCTGCCGCTTGGAATGCAGCGTGATGCGCGCGAGCGACTTCTCGAACTCCGCCAGGCCCCGTTCGCGCAGGATCGGTCCGATGCCGAACGCCCAGCCGATGGTCGCGATGGCGTGGAACAGATGCTCGTCGACGATCTGGCTCCAGCGGCGCATGCGGGCCCGCTCGATCGGGCTCGCCGGGCGCAGCGGCGGATCCGGAAACGCGTCCTCGAGATATTCGTTGATCACCGTCGTCTCGGTGATGACCTCGCCGTCGTGCACGAGCGCCGGCACCTGGCCATCCGGATTGAGCGCGAGAAACTCCGGGGTGAGATGCTCGCCCTCCGGCAGACGGAGAAAGTGGCTTTGGTACGCGAGCCCCTTCTCGGCCAAGGTGGTTCGCACCTTGACGGAAGCCTGCGACAGTCCGGCGTGATACAATTCAAGCATAGTGGGCCAAGCTACAGGTGCTCCACGTAGCGGCGATATTCTTCGACCGTGGCGGGGGGAAACGCCGTGAGCTGGGTCGCCACGTATTGGGCGAGCTCCTCGCCGGTGTTCGGCCGCCCCATGTCGAGGTTGCGCTTGATCGCTTCGTCCAGGTAATCCTTGCTGGCCACCATCTTCAGGTAGGAATGCCGCAGCGTCCGGGTGATCTCCTCCGGCATTCCGGGCGGCCCGATCACCGGCAGTCCCAGACGCTGGGGGGCGCTCAACAGCTCGAGCAGCGCCTTTTCCTTCGGGTCGGTGATGACATCGTCGAGCAGCGGCAGCCCAGGCTCGATCGGCATGATCTGGAACACCGGCAATACCGCGCCTGATGCCAAGAGGTCGTTGCGCATGCTGGCCTTCTGGCAGAGCACGCCGTCCGCCTCGCCGCGCTCGACCGCCAGCACCGCGTCGTTGATGCCCGGATAGCCGCGCACCACCTTGAGCGGAAGCTTCTCATATTTGGCTAGAACCTACGGCATGATCGAGTTCGCCGTGGTGCTGCCGCTGCTGGCGATGATGATCGGCCGCTTGGCGTTGCGCAGATCCTCGAAGCTGCGGACATTGGCCTGCCGGCGCATCCAGAGCACGAAGTTGCTGCTGGCGGAGCTGCCGATCCAGGTGAATTTCCGCAAGTCGTAGCGGGTGTCGGCCGCGCTGATGATGGGGGCGAGCGCAAATCCGGAGCGGCCCGGCATGCCGAGCGTCAGCCCATCCGGCTTGGCGACGCTGTAGAGGTGATTGCCCAGGATGATGCCGCCGGCGCCCTGCATGTTCATCGGCAGGAAGCTCGGCTCGCCCGGGATGAACTTGCCGAAGAAGCGCGCGACCAGCCGCATCTCGCTGTCGATGCCGCCGCCCGGCGGCTGGCCGGCGAACAGGGTCACGGTCTTGCCGCGATAGAAGTCCTGGGCGCGCGCCGGGCCGCCGGCCGCCGCGACGGCGATGATCGCCGAAATCATGTACATCGAGAAGCGATGCTGCACGGAATTCCCGCCCGCTATGTCTGTTGGCACCGAGACGACGCTATCACGGTCGCGAGGGCGGCGCACTGGCTCCCTCATCCTGAGGAGGCCGGCTTTTGCCGGCCGTCTCGAAGGATGCGTCATGGCGGCACAGCGCGCGTGGCCACGGTTCGAGACGCGCGGGCGTTGCCCGCGCCCTCACCATGGCTGTAAGGAGTCGCTACCGCCAGGCGTCGACCGAGATGGTCTTGCGGTATTTGGCGCCCATGATGCGCCAGTAGCCGTTGGCCTCGCCGCCGACCACCACGACATTGATGTCCTTTTCCGGAAAGATCCGGATCGGCTCGTCGGGCGCGGCCTTGAGCCAGGTCGCCATCGGCTCCTGGCCGAATGTGGCCCAGGGATAGACGTAATTCTGCACCAGCTGCAGATCCCAATAACGGCCCGCCGGCATCTCGCCGGTCTCGTGGATGAAACGGATCAGCTTCTCCTTGCTGTCGAAGCCGCCGCGATCGATGAATTGCCGCGCGGTGATCGGATCGAGCAGCAGGCAGGGCGAGGAATGCCCATCGATGCCGGTGAGCATGTCGCGCACATGCTCGCGCCAATATTTCTCGCGCAGCCCGAGGCAGAAGGTGGTCGAGCGGCAGCCGTAGAAGATGCTCACCGTGCTGTCGGTTGATTTAAACCCCTTCTGCACATGCAGCGGCTCCCAGGGGCTGCGCTCTTCGTTCTCCGCGAAGGTGAGATTGTTGTAGGTGTAGTTGTTGCCCTGCGAGCCCATGAAGGTGACGCCGGGCACCGAGCCGCCCTGCAGGTTCTGCGACAAGAGCCCATAGGCGCGCCCGATGGTGGCGTTGGCGTGATTGTAGGGACCCATGGCGCCGATGCCGGCGTTCATGCCGATCTCGTTGCGCACCGGGCCGTTCACCACCACCATGGCGGAGGCCGAGCTCGAGGTGCTGCCGCGCGCCGAGACCTGCGCGGCCGCGATCGCCAGGATGACCGGAAAATACTCCGGCCGCGCACCCGCCATGACCGCGTTCACGGCGACCTTCTCGACCGTGTATTCCCAGGCGACCCGAAACTCCACCGGCTGCATGTGGCCGACGATCTCGTCGGGCGCATGGCTGGTGTGGGCCAGCATCGCGGCCACCCGCTTCTCGGTCGGCAGCACGATCGGAAGCTTGTCGGTCCAGTCGTTCTCGAGGAACGCTCGCTGCAGGTTGTCTTCGGTGTCGGGATCGAGCAGCCGCGGGGCGCTGTGGTCGAAGGTCGAGACCTCAGCCGACACGTTCGCCGTCCCGCGCGACCGTCAGCGCCTCGATGACTTCCTGCATGACCGGGCGGCCGCTGATCGGATCCTTGCCGTTGACGTAGGCCGAGAGCTCGGCCGCGGTCTTACCCATCACCGGCTGTGGAACGAAGGCGCGCGGCGCCTGCGGAAGCCCCGCCATCCTGGTCACGGATTCGACCACCCGATCGAACTTGTCGGTGTGCAGCCCCACGGTCGGGATGCCGTATTTGGTCTCGAGCGTGATGGCATGGGTGGCAACCGCCGGCGAGCAGTTGCTGCAATGGCCGACGCCCACGATGGCGGCGTGGCCACTTGCCTTGATCTCGGCCCAGGTCTTGGGGTCGTCCTTCTGGTAGGTGGCCGAGAGCGAGACGATGCGGGTGGTGACGCCCGGCATGTGCCGGCCGAACCACGCCTGCACCTGCTTCAGGAGCTCGATCGAATCGTCGAACCGGCAATCGACCAGATAGACCGTCTTGCCGTCGAGGCTCTCGAGCCTGGGGGCCGCGGTCTTTCTGGTGACCTTGGGCGGATATCCGACAGGGCTGAGAACGACGAGCTTCTCATCCGAGGATTCCAGCACGATCCGGGTTGGATCCTTCGGCGTGGTGACGATATTCATGGGCGCTTCCTCGATCGGGGATCGCAGAGCCGCAATATAGAACCGGCGCCGTGGCAAGTACAGGCACGGCCGACGGGATCACCGATGTGTCCGGACCGCTAGCGGCCGCGCTCGAGATAACGGACCGCCGAGATCGCGGCCGTGGCGCCGTCGCCTGCGGCCGCCGCCAAGAGAGCGACGGAGAATTTTCGAATATCGCCCGCGGCAAAAATTCCCTCGACCGAGGTGCGCATGTTCGCATCGGTCTCGATGTGGCCGGCGGCATCGAGCGCGAGCAGGCCGCGGACGAAATCCGTATTGGGCACGAGCCCGACGGCGACGAACACGCCGTCGAGCGCGTGGACGCGTGCGCCGTTGCCCGATCGCAGCCGCACGCCGGAAACCGCGTTCTGGCCCAGGATTTCCTCGACCACCGTGTCGGGCACCAGCTCGATCTTGCGGTTGCCGGCGATCTGGTCGCGCAGCGCCTTTTGGGCATCGAGGCGCGGGCCGCGGTGAATGACGGTGACGCGCGCGGCGTGGTCGGCCAGCACCAAAGCTTCGTCGAGTGCGGTATCGCCGCCGCCGACCACGCAGACCTCGCGCCCGGTGAAAAGCGCGCCGTCGCAGGCGGCGCAGTGCGACACCCCCTTACCACGGAATTGCGCCTCGCCCGGAATGCCGAGCGCCCGCGCGGTCGAGCCGGCCGCGATGATGACCGCGCGGGCGCGCAAAGTATCGTCGGTGCCACGCACAATGCGGTGCTCGCCGGCGAGCCCGATCGCCTCGATGGTGTCGAGCACGATCTCGGCGCCGGCCGCCTCGGCCTGCTGGTGCAGCAGCGGACCGAGCTCATGGCCGCCGATGCCCTGCGGGAAACCCGGCCAGTTGTCGATTTTCTCGGCGTTGATGATCTGGCCGCCCACGCCCATGCGGTCGACCACCATGACGGCGAGCCCATGGCGGCCCGCAAACATCGCCGCCGTGAGCCCCGCAACCCCGGCGCCGATTACGACCAGGTCGAAATCCTTCATCTGTCCCCCGGGCTCGAATGCCGGTCGCGTCGCCGCATTTTGTAGACTGCATTCGGCGAGGCTGGAAGCTCGGCGGTCCGGCAAGCCGCGATGATTGACGCCGCGAAGGTTTTGCCTGCACTCTGGCGGCCAGCCCCCGGGAGGCGCGGGGCTGGCGGAGTTGACCCGTATGCTGCGTGCGCGCGCCGTGCTTGGCATGCTGCTGACGGCGGGCCTTGCCGGGGCGCCCGCCGCGCAGGCCCAGTCAGTCGCCGACTTCTATCGGGGCAAGACTCTCACCATGCTGGTCGGCGTGGCGGTCGGCGGCGAATACGATCTGCTCGCGCGGCTGGTCGCCAAGCACATCGTGCGGCAGCTTCCAGGCAATCCCTCGACCGTGACCCAGAACGTGACCGGCGCCAGCGGGCTCAAGGTTCTCAACTATCTCTACAACCAGGCTCCGCAGGACGGCACCTACATGCTGCTGGTGCAGCCGACCCTGCCGGCCGTGCAGGCGGTGGGAATCGCAGGCGTTGCGTTCGACGCCGCCCGCCTGCACTGGATCGGCACCATCGCGCCCTCGACCGAGACCCTGGTACTTTGGCACGCCGCCGGCGCCAAGACCGTTGCGCAGGCGCGCGAGCGCGAGATCATCATCGGGGCCATTTCAAGGGGCTCGAGCACCTATGCGTTCCCTGCCCTGATGAACGAGCTCCTCGGTACCCGGTTCAAGATCGTCACCGGCTATAACGGCGGCACCCAGATCAATCTCGCCATGGAGCGGGGCGAGGTCGAGGGCCGCGACAATTCATGGGCCAGCTGGAAGACCACCAAGCCCGATTGGGTGAAGGAAAAGAGGATCATCGCGATCGCGCAGGCGGGCCCGCGCGCGCCCGATCTCGACGCTCCCTCGGTCGAGGCGATGGCCGCCACTCCGGCGGACCGACGCATCATGGAGCTTGTCCTTTCCGGCGGGAATCTCGGCCGTCCCTTCGCGGTCGCTCCGGGCGTGCCCGAGCAGCGCGTCGCGGCACTGCGGGCGGCGTTCGATGCGGTCATGAAGGACGCGGATTTCCGCGCCGAGGCGGCGGCGCTGCAGTTCGATGTCGCGCCGGTCGACGGCGCGTCCCTGCAGAAGATCGTCGAAGAGGTGGTGAGCACGCCGAAGGATCTGGCGGCCCGCGCCAAGCATTTTCTGGAATAGCTTCGGCATCTCATGCTCGAAGCAAGACTTGCAACAACCGCCCCCGATCCCATGCGACTTCAGGGACCTGCCCGATGCTGCAGCCGGGTCGACAGCGTCGCCGATCGGCGAAACCCGGGAGGCAGCGAAGCGCCGGCCTAATGCTTGTTTCGAAGCCGTGACGAACGCAACACGACCAGGGACTTGATAGGTCCGCATCGCTCGCAGAGATATCCGTGAATCTCGAAATTGACGTGCAGCGGATGTGGCTCGATCTCTGCAAGCGCGGTTTCTACCCCGCAAACCGGACAAGGATTTCTCGGCTTGAGCGCCAGTGCTGCCTCCTGGATACGCATGTCCTTCCCTTCCTGCAAAATGTTTCGGTGTTTTGGTGATTGGGCGAAAATGTCTCCTCGAGCGTCGCGTGGACGACACCCCGGTCTCTCCAGACTGTCTTCAAAGATACTGTGCGTATCTGACATTGGTTTGTATAAAAGTGCTCAGGAAACTTGACTGTCCAAAAGTGAACACTTTTGCGGCCTTTCCACAGATTCTTACCGCTGGAACAAGACTTTGAATTCATTGCCGTATTTATCTCAATCGCTGCTCCGCGGATTCGCCAGGATGCAATTTGTCAATGTGCAATTTTGGTCGATGTTTTTCTCGGTGCGGTATCCCGTTGTGTTCCCCGGTGCGGTATCCCGCTGTGGCCGGCGAAGCAGGAAATCCGCAAGGCAGATTGGAGCCCGCCGCGGCGCTGCGCGTTGACGGCTCGCCAAGCTTGGAAGCACGATGACAGAGACAACCAACAAACCTTCGATCCGGATGATCTTCGGCGCGCTGTTCCTGGTGCTGCTGCTGGCGGCGCTCGACCAGACCATCGTGTCGACCGCGCTGCCCACGATCGTGGGCGAGCTCGGCGGATTGACGCATCTGTCCTGGGTGGTCACCTCCTATCTGCTCGCCAGCACGGTAGTGACGCCGCTCTATGGAAAATTCGGCGATCTGCACGGCCGCAAGATCGTGCTGCAGGTGGCGATCGTGGTGTTCCTGATCGGCTCGGCGCTGTGCGGGCTGGCGCAGAACATGGTCGAGCTGATCGTGTTCCGCGGCCTGCAGGGCGTCGGCGGCGGCGGGCTCATCGTCATCACCATCGCGGTGATCGGCGATCTCATTCCGCCGCGCGAGCGCGGCCGCTACCAGGGCCTGTTCGGCGCGGTGTTCGGGCTTGCCACCATCATCGGCCCGCTGCTGGGCGGATTCTTCGTCGACCACCTGACCTGGCGATGGATCTTCTACATCAACCTTCCGACCGGCGTGCTGGCGCTCGTCGTGATCGCGATTGCGCTGCCGGCCCGGGCGAGCAGCCGCCCGCATGCCATCGACTATCCGGGCGCGGCGCTGCTCTCGTTCGCGCTCACCGCCGTCATTCTGGTGACCAGCCTCGGCGGCAACAGCTTTCCCTGGGACTCGGCTTTCG
The DNA here is from genome assembly GCA_036498625.1 of Xanthobacteraceae bacterium. Classification (GTDB taxonomy): domain Bacteria; phylum Pseudomonadota; class Alphaproteobacteria; order Rhizobiales; family Xanthobacteraceae; genus VAZQ01. The sequence goes on from DASYFD010000191.1 coordinate 21,265, forward strand.
TGCTCGGCATGGGAGCGGCGGCGGCGCTTTCCCTGGTCGCCTTCGTCGCGGTCGAGGCGCGCTCGCGCGAGCCGATCCTGTCTCTGAGCCTGTTCCGCAACCGCACCTTCGCGCTCACCAGCGCGGTCGGGCTCATCGTCGGTCTCGCGCTGTTCGGCTCGGTCACCTATCTGCCGATCCATCTGCAGCTGGTCAAAGGCGAGAGCCCGACCGGCTCGGGTCTCCAGCTCATGCCCATGATGCTCGGGATGTTGGTGACCTCGGTGGTGAGCGGCCGCCTGATCAGCCGCTTCGGCCGCTACCGTCCCTTCCCGATCGCCGGCACCGTCCTGATGACCATCGGGTTGCTGCTAATGTCCCGGATATCCAAGGACATGAGCGTGTGGGAGACATCGGCCGACGCGCTGGTGCTCGGCCTGGGCATGGGCATGATCATGCAGGTGCTGATCCTGGCGGTGCAGAACAGCGTCGACTACGAGCACCTGGGTGTCGCCACCTCGGGGGCCACGCTGTTCCGTGCCATCGGCGGCGCGCTCGGGGTTTCGGTGTTCGGCGCGATCTTCGCCCACGCGCTGGCGGCGCAGCTCGGCGCCGTGCTGCCGCCCGGCACCGCCTTTCCGGCCGCCGCCAGCCCGGCCGCGCTGCAGGCCCTGGCGCCGGAAATCCGCGGCTTCTATCTCGACGCGATCGAGACCGCCCTGCAGCTGATGTTCCGGGTGGCGGCCGTGATCGCGGCCGTCGCATTCCTGCTGACGCTGGCATTGCCCGAGGTGCCGCTGCAGGGCATGGAGTCCGCCGAGGGCCTGAGCGAAAGCTTCTCGATGCCGCGCGACGCCACCTCGCTGGAGGAGCTGGAGCGCATCGTCACTACCCTGATGGCCCATGAAAATCGCTGGCGGCTCTATGCCGATCTTGCGCGGCGGGCGCAGCTCGACCTGCCCGCGCCGGAGCTTTGGATGCTGGCGCGGCTGGGCGAGCGCGCCCCGCGCAGCCCGCAATCCCTTTGCGACGACCTGCAGCTCTCGCCGGCGCGCCTCGAAGCCCCGCTGCAGGCGCTGTGCGCCCGCGGCATCGCCGAGAAGGACGCCGCCGGGAATCTGCGGCTGACGGCAGCCGGCAGCCTGATGCGCGACCGCGTGCTGGCGGCGCGCCGCAAGGGTCTCTCCGACATCATGGCGCGCTGGGAACCGGACAAGCACCCGGACGTGCTGGCACTGCTCGATCGCATGGTGGAGACGCTGGTGCGCGACCTGCCGGCGCCGGGCCAGCTGCAGGGGGTGGCGCCGGCGGGCGCAAGCGGCGGGCCGCGTTAACGTTTCGCCGGCCGGACCGTCGAAACCGCCGATTGAGGTGATGACATGATGACCCGGTCTGCGGTAATCTGCGCTTGGTCGCGCCGGTGCGCGCGGCCGGCGGCGACTGGCGCCGATATCCCCTCCTTGAAGGTGATTGCATGTCAACCAAATCGCTTCTGATCTTGACCATGGCTGCTTCGCTCTGCGCCGTTCTGCCGGCAAGCGCGCAACGATCGGCCCAGCCCGACCCAAGCCAGCCGGGCGGATATCCGCTGCCCGACGGCAGCGCCAAAAAGCTGGTGCAAGAGAACTGCACGATCTGTCACGACCTGCGCAATCTCGTCGTTTCGAACAAGTCGCCGGAAGATTGGGACAATACGGTCGACATGATGAAGAACGCCGGCGCCCCGATCACGGCGGACCAGGCCAAGGAGATCAAGCAGTACCTTATCGGGGCCTTCCCGGAATTGCCGCGGCCCAAGCCGGTCGCGATCGAGGGGCCGGTGAAGGTCAAGTTCCGTATCTGGGCGGTGCCGACGCCCGGCTCGCGGCCGCATGACCCGCTGGCGGCGCCGGACGGCACGCTGTGGTGGTCAGGCCAGTTCGCCAACCGGCTCGGCCATCTCGATCCCAAGACCGGCGAGATGAAGGAATACCCGATCCCGCGGCTGGCCGGCCCGCATGGCCTGATCAACGACAAGGACGGCAACATCTGGTACGGCGGCAACTGGGGCGGTCACATCGGCAAGCTCGATGTCAAGACCGGCGAGTTCACCTACTACAACATGCCGGACCCGAAGGCGAAGGATCCGCACACGCCGCTGTTCGATCGCGACGGCTTCCTCTGGTTCAGCGTGCAGAACGGCGGCTTCATGGGGCGGCTCGATCCGCAGTCCGGCGAGATCAAGCTGGTGCAACCGGCGGGCTCGCCCGGCCAGATGCCCTATGCGCTGCGTTTCCTGTCCGACGGCAAGCAGCCCTGGTTCAGCTTCTGGGGCACCAACAAGATCGCCACCGTGGACCCCAAGACCTTCCAGGTCACGGAGTTCGCGCTACCCGATCCCAAGACCCGCATCCGGCGCATGGGCGTGACCTCCGACGACATGATCTGGTACGGCGATTGGAGCAACGGCAAGCTCTCGCGCTTCAATCCCAAGACCGGCGAGGTCAAGTCGTGGGACGGGCCGAGCGGACCCCAGTCGCAGCCCTATGGCATGACGGTGATCAACGACGTCATCTGGTACGTGGAATCGAACACCCGCCCCAACAACATGGTGCGCTTCGATCCCAAGACCGAGAAGTTCCAGACCTTCGCCATTCCGGAAGGCGGCGGCGGCATCGTGCGTCACATGATGCCGACGCGCGACGGCAACATCGCGATGGCGATGAGCGGCCTGAGCCAGGTCGGGATCATGGAAATCCTGCCGAGCGCGTCCAACTGACGGGCGGGCTGAAAGCGGAAACCTTCCTGTGCCCGGCCTCGTGCTGGGCACAGTCGTTTTGGGGGTACCGAGTAGCGAGTAGCGAAAAAAGAAGGCCTCTTCTTCCCTATTCGCCACTCGCTATTCGCTATTCGCGCTCTTTCGCGTATGCTTCCTGCCCCTGCCAGGGAGACCGCCATGAGCAACAAGACCAGCAAATCCCCGCCGCTCGAATTCGTCGCCGGCAACGGCCTGATCGATCGTCGCGCTCTGCTCGGCCGCGGCGTGGCGCTCGCGGGCGCGCTGGGGGCCGGCGGGGCCGGATCGCTTTCCGGCGCGGCCGCCGAGCCGCTTACCGACGGACCCTGGAGCCTCGAGGTCGGCGCCGCCATCCCGCCGTATCAGACACCGTCGCGGTTCGAGAAGAAGGTCGTGCGCACGGTCGACAATCCCGACAACGAGCCGCGCAACTCGCGCGCCCGCACGCCGCACCAATTGCTCAAGGGCATCATCACGCCGAACGGGCTGCACTTCACCATCTGCCACGGCGGCGTCCCCGACATCGATCCTGATCAGCACAGGCTGGTAATTCACGGCCTGGTCAAGCGGCCGCTGGAGTTCACCCTCGAGGCGCTCGAGCGCTACCCGATGGTGTCGCGCGTCGGCTTCGTGGAATGCGGCGGCAACAGCGCTCCGTTGTTCTCCAACGAGCCGCTGCAGGAGAACGTGCAGGCGCTGCACGGCCTCGCGTCATGCTCGGAGTGGACCGGCGTGCTGCTCTCCACCCTGCTGGAGGAGACCGGCATCGATCCGAAAGCGAAATGGATGATCGCGGAGGGGGCCGACTCGCCCCATCTGAGCCGCAGCGTGCCGCTCGCCAAGGGCTTGGACGACGCCATGGTGGCCATGTACCAGAACGGTGAGCGCATCCAGCCCGGCCAGGGCTATCCCATGCGGCTGTGGCTGCCCGGCTACGAAGGCAACATGAATGTGAAATTTCTGCGCCGGATCAAGCTCACCGAGGACCCGGCGATGACCTATTACGAATCGCGGACCTACGCGCAGGTGCTGCCGAACGGCAAGGCCTACCGGTTCTACTTCCTGCAAGAGGTCAAATCCTTCATCACGCGGCCGTCGCCGGGCGTGAGCCTGAAGGAGCCCGGCATCTATGAGATCACCGGCGTCGCCTATTCAGGCACCGGGCGCATCGCCAAGGTCATGGTGTCGGCCGACGGCGGGGAAAGCTGGGCGCAGGCTGCCCTGCAGGATCCGGTGCTGCCCAAGGCCTTTACCCGCTTCCGCATGCCCTGGCGCTGGGACGGCGGTCCCGCGGTGCTGCAGAGCCGCGCCTGGGACGAAGGCGGCAACGCGCAGCCGACCCGCGCGCAATTCGTGGCCGCGCGCGGCCAGACCTCGAAGCCGCCTTCGGTGCTGGCGTTCCCGAGCCAGCACTTCAATGCCATCACCAGCTGGGCCGTCGATCCCAAAGGGGAGATCAAGCATGTCTATGCGTAAGCTTTCCATTGGCGCGGTCGTGGCGGCATGCGGGCTCGCGGCCGGCATGGCTTTCGCCGACGGGCCCAATCTCGGCAAGCCGGTCAGCCCCTCCGATCTCGCGGCCTGGGACATTTTCGTGATGCCGGACGGCACCGGCTTGCCGCCCGGCAGCGGCACCCCGGCGCAAGGCGCTCCGATCTTCAAGCAGAAATGCGCGGCCTGTCATGGCGAGAACGGCGAAGGCGGCATCGCCGGCCCGCTGATCGGCGGCCCGCCGCGCGCCAGCCTCGACGGCGGCAAGACCATCGCCAATTTCTATCCCTATGCCACTACCATCTTCGACTACGTCCGCCGCGCCATGCCCTACACGCAACCGCGCTCGCTCACCGACCAGGAGGTCTACGCCCTCACCGCCTTCCTGCTCGCCCGCAACAAGCTGATCGGCGAGAACGATACGATGAATGCGGAAACGCTGCCGAAGGTGAAGATGCCCAACCGCGACAACTTCATCACCCGGTTTCCGGACCGCATCTGACGCACCCGGATTTCGCAGCAGCCACGCTTTTGATAACTTTGTCCCAACCGCCCACTGCTTTGCGCGCGAGCCCTCGGGTCGCGCTGACGGGAGAACAGCCATGGATTATCGACATTTGCTCGGTGTATTCGCATTGGCGACCACATGGATCGCCTGCGGCGCGCAAGCGCAGGACTTGTCCAAATATCCCGACTGGTCCGGCCAGTGGAAAAGCATGGCCGGCATCCAGTGGGATCCGACCAAGCCGCTCGGGCGTGCCCAGCAGCCGCCGCTGACACCGGAGTATCAGGCCCGTTACGAGGCCAGCCTCGCGGATCAGGCCGCCGGCGGCCTCGGCGACGACCCGACCGGCCGCTGCATCCCCCATGGCATGCCGCGGGTGATGACCGTGGTCTATCCGATGGAGATCGTGATCCTGCCGAAGACCACATACATCCTGACCGATTATACGGTGTCGCGGCGCGTATTCACCGATGGCCGCGATTGGCCCAAGGAAATGGACCAGAACTTCAACGGCCTTTCGATCGGCAGCTGGGAGGACATGGGCAGCGACGGCCGCTATTCCACGCTGTTGGTCGAAACGCGCGGCTTCAAGGGTCCCCGCACCTACGAGGCGAGCGGCATCCTGCTCCACGAGGACAACGAGTCGGTCATCAAGGAGAGGTTCAGCCTCGACAAGGCCGACAAGACCATTCTGCTCGACGAGATCACGGTGATCGACCATGCCTTGACCCGCCCGTGGACCGTGATCAAGAAATACCGTCACGTCGCCGAGGAGAGACCGCTCTGGCACTTCAATGACTGCGGCGAGGACAACCATCACGTCCGCGTCGGCAAGGACGACTATTTCATCAGCGAGGACGGCTTCATCATGCCGGTCAAGAAGAACCAGGCACCGCCCGATTTGCGGTATTTCAACGCGACGCGGAAGTGAGCTTCAGGAATCGATCCTGTTGCGTCTTTGGGACGTACGGCGTTTCCCACCTTCTCTTTGTGGAGGAGAAAGTGGGATGAGGTGGCTCCGGCGTTGCGATAGGGAATCATCGTAATCGTGGCGAAGTTGGGCGTGCCCGACTTCGCGCGGGGCGAGGAAGTTAAAAATCATGCCCACGTCACGGATGGCCCTCAACCGCGCTTCGACCAGGCTGAGCAGCGCGATCAGGGCGGCATCTTCGCCGTTACATTCCAATCCTCTCTAATCCGGTGCGTCTATCGGGTGGCGGCGAGTTCCCCGACGTGGCGGGAACGAACCCCGGTCTCCGCGGTTCCTTAGGGGGGTAGAAAATTGGAGATGACAGCATGTTGACGAAGAGCAGGTTAGCGATCGCGGCAGCCCTCCTCCTGGGTGCTGCCTCCGTGGCTCAGGCGGGAAGCGAGAACCAGTCCGATCCGCAGCGAGGCTTTCCGTACGGCCCCGAAGGCCAAAGGGTCGGGGGAGGCGCGGTAAACCCGGCTGACCATCTTTCCACCCGTCCAGGAGGACCCTATTCCCCCAGGGCATTGGGCTCACGGGCCTCGGCGAAATCAGAAGACATGGTCATGAGCGACGGTAAGTGCTGGTTGAACACGAGCAACGGGAACTACGGCTGGGTTGACTGCTTCAGGCATTGATCAACGATAAGGCCTCATTTCCGGCGGGGTTTTTGACGCATCCCCGCCCCCAAAGCGGTCGCGATTGTCGCCGCGGTACACCCGCCGGCGATCGCGACCGCTCGCTTCCCGGATTGGAACCCTTGAAATCGCGGCTAAGGAAGGCCCCGCAGCACTTGAGGCGAGATCAACAAGCTGTGCGGTCCCTCGCGGCCGAAACCATCCCATGGAACCGCGCGACAGCATCGAGCCAGGCTGATGGTTGACACCAGAGCTTGGCCTGCCTAACTTTCGTGCCGGGTCGATACACCCGCCGCCTGCGCCCTTTTTGGGATGGTGAACGTATCAATTTTCTCCGCACCCTCGCCATTGGCGAACGGGTCGGCAAGGCAGGCCCCGATCTTTTCCGTTCGCCGATGAAGAGGTGCTTTCATGCGCGATTTCCGCGATGCGAAGGCCATGGCGCATGGCCTGCGCGATGCCTTGAAAAGCCGGGCGGTTGAAACCAATCACAGCGACTGTCTGGAGCTGATCGCCAAAGCGTTCGGCTACGACAATTGGAATATCCTGTCCGCCAAGATCGAGGCGGCGAGACCCCGTGCGGCTGACGAGCCGGCGGCTGCACGGATGCTCTATTGCTCCTTCTGCCGCAAGAGCCAACACGCCGTGAAGAAGCTGATCGCCGGTCCGTCAGTGTGCATCTGCGACGAGTGCGTCGAGCTGTGCGTGGACATCATTGGCGAAGAAGGCGAGTACAGAGTCTTCCGGCTGTTGAAGGAGGACGGCGATTCGGCCGGATCCGCGTCGGCGCGCGCCGCATCCAAAGAAGAGCTGGCGGAGTATGTGGCACGCGGCAGGAAAGGCGTGGAGCGTACCCGCCTCACGTTGCTTGGCATCCGCCGAATCCTTGCGGTCCGGGAGCGCGAAAATCCGGGCGGCGACGATATCGCGGATCCACCCGAGCTCGCTCGCTTGCTCGCGCAACTGAAGGACAAACCGCGCGAAGACCTGGCCGCGCTGGAGCAAGAAGCAAAAGTCGTGCTGAGGCAGTATGAGCAGGAGCTGCAAGTCGCAACGGCTGCACTTGCCGAACGCGGCGAGCAAGCGGGTTCATAGCATCGTGACAGTGGACTTCGCCTCGCAAAAGTGCCATTCGATTCCAGGAAGCCATTGGGACGGGCGTGATTGATAGCTCCCGTTGATGGTGGACAAGTGCGGATCACAGACTGACGCGCATGCAGAGGGAAAATTCGCGTTGGATGAACCACTGATCATCTCGCGCGGCGGTGCAGCCGTCTTCGTTCGGCACCGGCCAGCGCGATCACCGGCGCGATCAAGACAGGCGACGCCAATGCGGTTCATAGGGAGATCATCATGAATTGTCGGTGGTGGATGGGCGCGTTCGCGCTCGGTATCGGCCTTGTGGGCGTTCTATCGGACGCTCAGGCGCAGATCATCGATATGGGCAAGTACCCGAACATGTCGGGGGGATGGGGCCGAAGCGAGGTCTACCAATGGGCGCGTGGGGAGAAGCCTCCGCTGACGCCGGAATATCAGGCCGTGTTGGAGGCCAGCCTCGCCGATCGGGCCAAGGGCGGACACGGCACCGATACGATGTATCGCTGCTTCCCGCCCGGGATGCCGCGGGTGATGCTGATGTATTCGCCCATGGAGATCGTCATAACTCCCGGCACCACCTATATGTTGATCGATCACATCCACGACGATCGGCGCATCTTCACCGACGGGCGCGCCTGGCCGGAGGGAGACGTCGAGCCGACCTACTCCGGCTATTCCATCGGCAAGTGGATCGACGAGGATGGCGACGGCAAGTATGACGTGCTCGAGGTCGAGACCCGCTTCATCAAGGGCCCCCGTACCTTGGATGGCCTGCTCCCGACCCACGCCGACAACCAGACCGTCGTCAAGGAGCGCATCTATGTCGACAAGGCCAAACCGGACATCCTGCATGATGAGATCACGCTGATCGATCACGCCTACACGCGGCCTTGGACGATTACCAAGAACTACCCGCGCTACAAGAATCCTGGGCCTACCGGATGGCCGGAGGAGGTTTGCGCCGAGGCCCAGGTCTGGGTCAGCCTGGGCAAGGATGACTATTTTCTCAGCTCAGACGGGTACCTGATGCCAACCAAGAAAGGCCAGGCGCCGCCGGATCTGCGGTATTTCAAGCCGGCCGAAAAATAAGGTCCCGTAGAACCGAAGAGCGCTTCGCGGCGGCGCATCGGCGCTGAAGCGATGGTTTCGGCGTGCGGGTCAGGCTGCGGCTCCCGGCCGTAGAGCCGGGACGACCGCGGTAGAGGTAGGTTCGAACAATGTCAGCCGCGTCAATCTCCTGCGTTCACTTCTTGGCGCCGTTGAAGTAGCGCAGGTCCGGCGGCCCCTGCCCCTTCTTGGTCGGCATCAGGTAGCCGTCGAAGCTCACGAAGTAGTCGTCCTTCCCGACCCAGACATGGTGGTTGTCCTCGGAGCAATCGACGAACATCCAGATCGGATCGGGCTCGCGCCGGAAGATCTTCTTGACAGACCATGGCTCGGTCAGCGCGTGGTCGATGGTCGTGATCTCGAGATGCATGAGATCCTTGTCGGCCTTGTCGAGAAAGAAGCGTTCCTTGACGATGCTCTGCTGATCCTCGTGCAGCGGAATACCTTGCTGGTCGAAATTGCGCGGCCCCTTGAAGCCGCGCGTCTCCACCTCCAGCACGTCGAAGCGGCCGTCCCCGTCGTCATCGATCCATTTACCGATCGAGTAACCGTTGAAGGTCCCCTCGATCTCCTTGGGCCAGGCGCGCCCGTCCGTGAAGATGCGGCGCGGTTCGTTGTAGTCGCTCAGCAGGTAGGTGGTCTTGGGCGTGACCACGATCTCCATCGGAAAGATGCCGGTCATCATCTGCGGCACGCCGTGCGGGACGCACTGGGCCGTGAAGTTGCCACCCAATCCGCCGGCCGCCCGGTCCGCCAGCCGCGCCTCGTAGACGGCTTGGTATTCCGGCGTGAGCGGCGGCCGCTGCCCTTTTCCGGGAGGCCGCGACAAATCCCATTGGTTTCCGACGTTGGCCGGCTTGCGCCATTGGCCCGACCAGTCCGGGTACTTTGACATGTCCTGAGCCGCCGCGCCCGCTATGGTGGTGAGCAGCGCCGCCGCGAGCGCGATAGCGCCGATCGACAATCGGTCAAGCATGCTGTCCTCCACATATCGATCGGCTCGCAAACGAACGGCTGTCCTTTATCGCTTGCGCATCCGATTCTTGGCCCCGCCCTCGCGTCCGGGATTTGAGCGTCCTGAGCATCCCGTGGAAGGCGGCGACCCACGATACACCGACGGCGTCCGGTCGCGGAAGGGCCGCATGGGCGGCGAGAAATCGAGCCGCAACACCGCCGGGTCCCTTGGCGGTCGGCGCGCTTTCGCTCCACCGCGTTCTCTCGTATGATGGGTGCCGGCCGCCGCAACAAGAAGCAATAGCAACGGAGGAAGCCGATGAAAGCCCGCGTGTCTCTCATATTGTGTTTGCTAGCGCTCCCGCAGGTCGCCGCCGCCCAGGCTCCGCTCACCGACACCCAGAAGTTGGGCCAGCGGCTGTTCGAGCAGTCCTGCGGCGTCTGCCATACGCGGCCGACCCTGGTGAGCGGGCTCTATGGCCCGGCGCTCTCCAAGGAGGCCGCCGGCGGGCGCGCGGACGTGCTCCGTGACGTCATCAGCAACGGCACGCCACGCATGCCGGGCTTCAAATACACCTACGACGCCGGCCAGATCGCCGCCATCGCGGCCTATCTCGAGATCATGCCGGTGCCCGCCGCCGCGCCCGCCCCGGCCCGGCCGCAGGGCGCGCCGCGCGACGACAATTAGGAACGAGGAGACACGCCATGGCCATTGCAAGAAGCTTCACGGGCGCAAGCCTGATCGCCGTCATGATCGCCTCGGGAGCGATCGCGCTGGGGGCCGCTGCCACCGCCATCACCGCGGCGCAGGCCGCCGAGGCGCTGCTCAGCGGAACCGTGACCTCCGCCGCCGGCGAGAAGATGGGCGGCGTCACGGTCTCCGCCAAGGCCGCGGGCTCCAGCATCACCACCACGGTCTATACAGACGAAGCCGGGCGCTATTACTTTCCGCCGCTGCCGAGCGGGAGCTACCGGGTCTGGGCCCAGGCCCTCACCTATGCGACCCGTCGTGGCAGCGTCGAATTGACCGCAGCCGGACACCAGGATTTCGTGCTCGATCCGGTGCAGGACTGGGTGCGGCAACTACCGGGCGACGAGCTGCTGGCGGCGTTGCCGGGCGATACGCCCGACGATGCGCGCATGAAGACGCTGGTCCGCAAGAATTGCACCGGTTGCCATACCGCGAGCTATCCGTTGCAGCATCGCTTCGACGAGGCCGGCTGGAGCGCGATCCTCGACCTGATGAAGCACGTCAACGTGCTCGGCACCTATCAGGGACCCGAGCATCATCCGAACCCGACCATCGAATCCCACAAGGCCGAGCTCGCGGCCTACCTGGCGCGCGCGCGGGGACCAGGCGAGAGCTCGATGAAGTTCAATCTGCGCCCGCGCCCCTCCGGCGAGGCCGCGCGCGTGGTGTTCAAGGAATACGACGTCCCGCTCGAGCCCGACACCTCTTCGGCGGTGGTGCCCTCGAACGTGCCCACCAACGACGGCAGCGACTGGTCGCTCGGAACGCCGTCGGGCACCAACGGCCGCTACGGGGTGCATGACGCGCAGGCCGATCTCGACGGCAATCTGTGGTTCACCTACAGCTTTCCCAGCCGCACCACCACGGTCGGCCGGATCGACGCCAAGACCGGCGAGGTGAAGAACCTCAAGCTCGACGACGTGCGCGGCTACGCGATCGGCACGCACGGTATCACCCGCGACGAGCGCGGCATCCTCTGGTTCAACACCCGCTCCAATGTGACGCGCGGTATCGGCGGTCTCGCCCGGCTCGATCCCAAGACCGAGAAGATCACCGTCTATCTGCCGCCTCCCGGCATGTCGGGAACGGCCGGAACCCTCGACGTCGATCTCAGCGGCAACGTCTGGGTGACGTCGCCGGACGGCGCGCTCCTGTTCGATGCGGCGGCGGAGAAATTCACCGAGTACAAGTCGGTCACCTACAAGAACCAGCACGGCACCGCCACCGTCTATGGGCTCGCTGCCGACCGCATCGGCAACGGCTGGTGGCTGCTGATGAGCCAGGACCTGGTCGACTACAGCGACCTCAAGACCGGCAAGTCGCATGAGTTCAAGCTGCCGGCGGAGACCGGCGAGAGCGAGCAGCTGACCGCCGCCGAGCACAAGCTGTACGACACCTTCCAGCCGCCCGACTTCAACACGCCATTCCCGTGGGCGCAGGGACCGCGCCGCATGGGAGCGGACAAGAACGGCGACTATGTCTGGATCGGCGATTCCTTCGGCGGCAACCTGGCGCGGGTCAATATCGAGACCAAGGAGGTGAAGCTGGTGCCGCTGCCGCGGCCGGAATCGCAACAGCCCTACGAGGTCGCGGTCGACCGGGGCCACAATGTCTGGACCAACATGTGGAGCAGCGATCTGATCGGGAAATACGATCAGGGCATCGGCAAATGGACGCTGTTCGACCTGCCGACGCGCGGCTCGGAGACCCGCTACATCTCGCTTTTGGAACGCGACGGAAAGATGGAGGTGGTGCTGCCCTATTCCCGCACCCGCAAGGTCGCCGTGATGACGTTCCGCAGCGAGGCCGACATGCAGGCCCTCAAGGCGCAGGCGGGCGCGCCCTGACCCGGTTGCGTCTTTGAAATTGAAGGGAAGGGCTGGACGTGGGGGCGGGCCTTGTGCCCGCCCGGCTCGCCGCAGGATTGGCCCGACGGGCGACCACAAGCGCCGCCCGTACGAATGAACCGATCCCCTTCAACTTTGGTCGAAGCGAACGATTGGACTAGCGTCGAAGCCACTCAAATCGGCTGCTCGAGGGCCGCCGTCAGCAGCTTGCGGCATTCGGCGAGCTCATGCAGCGCGCCCTGCAATTTGCGCAGCTCGTCGCGCGCCAGCCGCTCCAGGGAGGGCGGCCCGAGGTTGCGGGCAAGCGCGCGCGCCGCAGCGCGGGCCCGGTCCGGCGTCCCCAGCAGCGGCTCGGCTCGGCCATCGACCGGCGGCAGGTCCTCTTCGGTGTCGCCCAGGAGAGCGGGCAGCAGCGCCAACAGCCCGCGGCCGCGCTCCACCGCCTCATGCGGCGGCGTGCTCCCGATATCGGCCTCGTTGGCCACCACGTCGGCATCGTCCTCGGGCGCCTGTGGCCCGAGCTGGGGCGCACCCGGCTGCCAGACCGTCTGCACGAATTTCGCACCCTGCTCTTTCAGGATGCGCTGGACGCCGCGGATGGTGTAGCCCTCGCCGTAGAGCAGATGGCGGATGCCGCGCAACAGATTGATGTCTTCGGGGCGATAGTAGCGCCGGCCGCCGCCGCGCTTCATCGGCTTGATGTCGCGAAACCGGCTCTCCCAGAATCGCAGCACGTGCTGGGGCACATCGAGGTCCTCCGCGACCTCGCTGATGGTCCGAAATGCGTCGGGGGCCTTTTCCAAAACCGCCTTGCTCCGACTGGTTGCCGAGCTATTGCTGCTCGCCGTTCGAATCCGAGTTGATGCGCTGCTTGAGGATAGCGGAAGGCTTGAACACCATGACCCGGCGCGGCGAGATCGGGACCTCCTTGCCGGTCTTGGGATTGCGCCCGACCCGCTGGCCCTTCTTGCGCACCACGAAGGAGCCGAACGACGACAGCTTCACGGTCTCGCCGCGCTCCAGGCAATCGGTAATTTCCTTGAGCACGAGCTCGACAAGCGTCGCCGATTCGGTGCGCGACAGGCCTACCTTCTGGTAGACCGCCTCGCACAAATCCGCCCGTGTGACCGTTTTTGCCGTCATCGCCAGCCCCGCCTTTGGCGATCGCCATATCCTACTGAATTATCAAACGATATTAGGTTGGCCCGGGATGGTCAACGGCCTCGCAGGGAAGATTTTGCGGTTCCGGTTACCATCGCACCAGGGCCGAACCCCAGGTGAAGCCGCCGCCCATGGCCTCCAGCAGCACCAGATTACCAGGCTTGATGCGGCCATCGGCGATGCCAACCGAGAGCGCGAGCGGGATCGATGCCGCCGAGGTATTACCGTGCTTTTCCACGGTGAGAATGACCTTCTCGGGCGGGATTCCGAGCTTGTGGGCGGAGTCGTCGATGATGCGCTTGTTGGCCTGGTGCGGCACGAACCAGTCGATATCCTTGGCCCCGTAGCCAGTTGCCGCGAAAGCATCCTCGATCACGTCGGAGATCATCGCCACCGCATGCTTGAAAACGGCGCGGCCCTCCATACGCACATGCCCGACGGTGCCGGTCGAGGACGGGCCGCCATCCACATAGAGCTTCGAGCGGTATCTGCCGTCGGAGCGCAGGTGCGAGGTGAGGATGCCGCGATCCGCCGGCGTGCCGGGCTGCAGCTGGCCCTCCACCACCACGGCGCCGGCGCCGTCGCCGAACAGCACGCAGGTGGTGCGGTCGGTCCAATCCAGGAGGCGCGAGAAGGTCTCCGACCCGATCACGAGCGCGCGCTTGAAGGCGCCGGTGCGCAACAGGCTGTCCACGGTCGCGAGCGAGAACACGAAGCCCGAGCACACCGCCTGCAGGTCGAAGGCCGCGCCTTGCGTGATGCCGAGCCCGGCCTGGATCACCACGGCGCTCGCCGGGAAGGTATTGTCCGGCGTCGAGGTCGCCAGCACCACGAGATCGATCGACTGGGCGTCGACGCCGGCGGCCGCAAGCGCGGCGCGCGCCGCCTTGATCCCCATGTCGGAGGTGGTCTCGCCGTCGGCGGCGATCCGCCGCTCGCGAATGCCGGTGCGCTGCGTGATCCATTCGTCGGTGGTATCCACCGTCCGGGACAGCTCGGAATTTGTGACCACGCGGCTCGGCAGATAGCTGCCGCAGCCCAGCACGACCGAACGCATGACGCTCACGAGGCGAGACTCCCGAACAGGTTCGCCGAGCTCAGGGTCTGGCTGATCTTGGCGAGCAGATCGTAGCGCACCATGTCATGACCGATATCCACCGCGTAGGCGAATCCTTCCGCGTCGGTCCCCCCATGGCTTTTCACCACGATGCCATTGAGCCCGAGAAAGACGCCGCCGTTGGATTTGCGGGGATCCATCTTCTGGCTCAGGGTATGAAATGCGTCGCGCGCCAGGAGATAGCCGAGCTTCGAGAGCAGCGTCTTGGTCATCGCGGCTTTGAGATATTGGCCGAGCTGGCGGGCGGTGCCCTCGGCGGTCTTGAGCGCGATATTGCCGGCAAAGCCCTCGGTGACCACCACGTCGACAGTGCCTTTGCCGATGTCATCGCCCTCCACGAAGCCGGCGTATTCGATGTCCGGCAAATCGGCATCGCGCAGGATGCGCCCCGCCTCGCGCACCGCGTCGAGGCCTTTGACCTCCTCGACCCCGATATTCAGCAGCCCGACCTTGGCGCGCTCGAGACTGAACAGCGCACGCGCCATGCCGCCGCCCATGACCGCCATCGCCACCAGATGCCGGGCATCCGCCCCGATCGAGGCGCCGACATCGAGCACCACCGATTCCCCGCGCAGGGTCGGCCACAAGCAGGCGATAGCCGGCCGCTCGACGCCCGCCATGGTCTTGAGGCCGATCTTGGCCATGGCCATCAGGGCGCCGGTATTGCCGGCGGACACCGCCACGTCGGCTTCGCCTTTCTTGACCGCATCGATGGCGAGCCACATGGAGGATTTCCAGCGGCCTTGCCGCAACGCCTGGCTCGGCTTGGCATCCATCTTGACGGCAATGTCGGTGTGGACGAAGCGCGAGGCCGCCTTGAGCCGCGGGCGGCTGGCGATCAGCGGCTCCACCACGGCACGGTCGCCGAACAGCAGGAACTCGATATCGGGATGCCGGCCGAGCGACACTTCCGCCCCAGGCACGATCACCGAGGCGCCGTGGTCGCCGCCCATGGCGTCAAGCGCGATGCGGACTTTGTGGGGCATGGATGGACCCTAAAGACCGGGGCGGCGGCAGGCGCCGGGAACGCGGTCCTGCGGGACCAATGACCACGGCCGACCATAGCGTTCCGGCACGGGATGCAACAGGGGGCACGATTCACTCCTCACGGCCCTGCCCTTTGCGCAAGCTCGCCAAGGCTGCGAACGGGTGCTCGGTCTTGTCCTCGATTTCCGGCGGCTGGAACACCGCGTCCGGCTTGCGCGGAAAGGGGTCGATCCCGAGAATCAAGAATTCGGTGGCGATGGCGCCGAGATCGACCCTGTCGTTCTGGAGCGGTTCGGGTGGATCGTCGCCGCTAACCTCCACGGACTCCCGGGCCTGCGGATCGGCGAGCGGGCCGATGGCGCCGGGAACGAAGACCAGATCAAGCGATTCGTCGACCTCGTTGTCGATCGGATCAAGCGTCACCCCGCAGACCTGCCCGACGGTCGCGCGGACGCGTCCCACCACATGCAATCCGGCCGAGCCGTGCCGGCTCACATCAAACGTGGCGGTGAGGCGCGGCAAGGCGCGCAGATCCGCGGACTTGGCAATGGCGGCGCGGGTGGGCTCATCGGCCTCGAGCTCGAAGCGGCGGCCGGTGGCCGGCACTTCATGCACGCTCACCGGAACGCTCCAGGGGCCCTCGCGCCTGCGTTCGTTCATGGCTCTCGTCATGGTGGGGCGCCCATCGGACCTTCGACCGGCAGGGATTGCGGATCCGGAAAGGTCAACTCCGCGCGGCTCAAGGCTTGGCCGTCCTGCTCGGCGAGGCGGCCCGCCACCGCGCGCACATACCGCGCCAGCCGGATAGCGCCAAGCTCGGTGCCGGTGGGCGCGCCAAACACGTTGCGCGCCAGCGCCCCGATGAGCGCCGCGGGGTCGGGGTCGTCCAGAGCGGCCGAATAAGCCGATTGCCGGCCGTAAAAAGCCTCGCCAATCTTGCGCATCTTGGCCGGCACCGCGAGATCGCCAATCCCCAGCTCGCGCAAGCTCCCGTCCATGTCCCCACAGAACCGGTCGAACAGCGCCTGGCCGAGCGCGCGCACCGCAACCGGTTCCGACTCGAGGCGGCGCAGCACCAAAACGGTGTGCAACACCACCATCTCAAAGCGGCCGTTAACCGTATCGGGCACACCATAATTCCGGTAGAAAGGTGCGGCTCGCGCCTGCGCCACGATCATGCCATAGAGAGACGCAATGGTGCGGTCAGGTGGGTTGCGGCGAAAGAAGTGAAACATCATGGGGATAGCTCGAAGCCGCTAGAACCAAGAAAGCCCGGTCGGAGGGGACGCCGCTACCTAGGCTTTAACCGCTGTTTCGTCAAAGTCCTCGCGATTACAACGATCTATGGGACGCCCTTAAGCATGCGCAGCTCTCCAACCCCGCGTCCGGCTCTGCGGCCAGCCATCAGGCTACTGGCGGCTTTGCTGGTGCTCGGGCTCCCGCTCGGGGGCTGCTTCAGCGAAACCTATCAGAAGGGCTACATCATCCCGGATGGCGCGCTCGAGCAGATTCCGATCGGGGCCAGCCAGGAGCAGGTCCTGATCGTGCTGGGTACGCCCTCCACGGTCGCCACCGTCAGCGGCGAGGCGTTCTACTACATCTCCCAGCGCTCCGAGCGCGCCATCGCCTTCATGCCGCAGGAGGTGGTCGACCAGCGCGTGGTCGCGGTCTATTTCGACAAGAAGCGGCGGGTCGAGCGGCTGGCCAATTACGGGCTCAAGGACGGCAAGATCTTCGATTATGTGAGCCGCACGACTCCGACCGGCGGCATCGAGCTCAGCTACCTCAAGGGTTTCTGGAGCATGTTCGACTTCAAGCCGGGATTCTGAGCAAAACTCCCGCCGGCGAGGGTCGTGCCGCTCGGTCTCGGCGACCGGGCCGCAAACCAGATGACCTCGAAGCATGCCCGTGTCGGCTCCTCCCAGGCTCACGCTCTATTTCTCCCCGGGCTCCAGCTCGATGGCGGTCCACATCGCCTTGCACGAGATCGGCGTGCCGTTCGAGAGCCGGCCACTCTCGTTGGCCAGGCGCCAGCAGGACTCGCCCGACTTCCGTGCCCTTAATCCGGAGGGCAAGGTCCCTACCCTTCTGATCGACGGGCGCCCGCTCACCGAGGTCGCCGCCGTCCTGTATTTTCTCGCCCAAAGCTTTCCGCAGGCAGAGCTGCTGCCGCCGGACCTGGAAGGTCAGGCGCAGGCCATCTCCTGGATGTCCTTCATCGCCTCGACGCTCCATCCGGCTCGGCGGCGCGGCATCGAGTTTGCGAGCAAAATCTACGCGATCGCCGACCGCAGACTGGGCGAGCGGGAATGGGCCCTCGGGAAGTATTCGATCGCCGATATCCATCTGTTCCGGCTTTACTGGCGCTTTGCCAATTCCGCAAAGCCGGCGCCCGGAACCTTCCCGGCCCTGTCCGCCCATTACGAGCGCATGATGCTGCGCCCGGCGGTCAAGCGGACCTGCGAGGTGGAAGCGGCGATCGGCTATGAATTGCCGGAATGATCGGGCGAGGATCTCCCGGAACGGGCCGGGAAATCCTCAGCCGAGCGTCAGCGCGCCAGCACGGCCAGCAGCAGGAGCGCCACGATGTTGGTGATCTTGATCATCGGGTTGACGGCAGGCCCGGCCGTGTCCTTGTAGGGATCGCCGACCGTGTCGCCGGTGACGGCGGCCTTGTGGGCCTCCGAGCCCTTGCCGCCGTAATGTCCGTCCTCGATGTATTTCTTGGCATTGTCCCAGGCGCCGCCGCCCGAGGTCATCGAGATCGCCACGAAGATGCCGTTGACGATGACGCCGAGCAGCATGGCTCCGACCGCCGAGAAACCCGCCCCCTTGCCCACCGCACCGCCACCGGCGATGAAATAGACCGCGAAGTAGACCGCGATCGGCGAGAGTACCGGCAACAGCGAAGGAACGATCATCTCCTTGATGGCGGCCTTGGTTAGAATGTCGACGGCGCGCCCATAGTCGGGCTTCTCGGTGCCCTGCATGATGCCCGGCTTCTCGCGGAACTGGCGGCGCACCTCCTCCACGATCGCCGAGGCGGCGCGTCCGACCGCGGTCATCCCCATGGCGCCGAACAGATACGGCAACAGCCCGCCGAACAGGAGCCCGACCACCACGTAGGGGTTGTTGAGCGAGAAAT
>DASYFD010000192.1:0-21723 GCA_036498625.1 Xanthobacteraceae bacterium
GTTGCCGCGCCGCGCCGCCGGCGAGCTCATCACGGTCGGGTTCATGGCGCGCGCGATGCGGCCGATCACGCCGGCCATGTATTCGGCGAGCTTGTAGTCGTTGTCGTGGAAATTGAAGCTCATGCGGATGAGCGGGCGGCCCAGCGCGTCCTTGTAGGTCGGATCGAGGTCGAGGAAGTTCTCGCGGTGGGCGTAGCTGCAGCCCGAGGCGTTGACCCCGAAGGCGTGGTTGTACCACTTGGCGGTGGCCCGCTTCCATTCGCGGCCCCAGCGCGGCGTGCCGGGCGGCACCGGCCGCGTCGTGATCGGACGCCCGTTGGTGACCGACGCCTGGATATAGGCGCCGCCGAAGAAGCCGAGACCGGAGTGGTCGAAATTGTCGCCGTTGAAATCGTCGATCACGGTGCCGTGCGAGCCCGCGGCCATGAACGGATTGATCTCGCGGTTCTCGAAGAACACCTGCACGTTGGTGCCGGTCACCTGATAGCAGTAGTTCTTGCCGACCACGCCCTTGCCGGTCTTGTAGTCGTAGGGCGCGCCGATGCCGGAGGTGAGCATCAGCGACACGTTGTTGAACACATAGGCGCCGAGGACGACGAGGCCGGCGGGCTGCTCGTACTCCTCGCCGCTCCTGGTATCCACATAGCGCACCGCCTTCACCTTGCGGGCGGCCTTGTCGTAGACCAGCTCCTTCACATAGGCGTGGGTGCGCAGCTCGAACTTCGGATCGGCCATGAGCACCGGCAGGATGCAGACATTGGGCGAGGCCTTGGCGTTGGCCTCGCATCCGAACCGTTCGCAATGGCCGCAATATTCGCAGGCCCCGAGCGTGAGGCCTTCCGGATTGGTGTAGACGTCGCTGGCGTTGGCGGCCGGCGCCGGGAACGGATGATAGCCGAGGCTGCGGCAGCCGGCGTCCATCAGTGCGCCCGCCATCGGTTGCATCAGCGGCTTGTTGGGATACTCGTTCTGGCGCGGGCCCTCGAACACGTTGCCGCCGTCGATCCTCTCACCGCGCAGGTTGCCGGCCTTGCCGGAAATCCCGCACAGCTTCTCGAACTTGTCGTAAAAGGGCTCGAGTTCGTCATAGCTCACCGGATAGTCCTGGATCGTCATCTCTTCCGGGATGGCGTTGCGGCCATAGCGCTCGAGGATCTGGCTGCGCGGCTTGTGATCGTATGGGAGCAGCCGCCAGGTATTGCCGTTCCAATGGGAGCCGGCGCCGCCAAGGTTGGTGCCGGGCAGGAACGAGCCCAGCCGCCGGATCGGCAGCGCCGTGTCCGCCGGCGAATGGCGCAGCGTCACGGTCTCCATCTGGGTGTCCTGGAACAGCTCGTGCCGGTTGGCATATTTGAGCTCGTCGCGCACCGCCGGCAGGGTGAAATCATCGCGCGGCGTGCGCTTGGCGCCGCGCTCGAGCCCGACCACATTGAGGCCGGCCTTGGTCAATTCGCGCGCCAGAATGCTGCCCGTCCAGCCGACGCCGATCACGACCGCATCGACCTCTTTCAAGAGCGTTGCCATGGGTCTCTCCCTGATCCTTCGTTCTTATTGCCGCCGTCTGCTTGATGCCGAGGTAGCGCGATCCTCACCGTCTCACGAAAAGTCGGCGATCGAGCGCGGGGGCTTGTCGTATTTCTTGCCCAGATAGGTCTTGAACTCCTCCCGATAGGTGGCGGGCAGGCCCGGATAGCCCACCATCTTCCACGCCGCCTTGTCGCGGTTGCCGCCATAGATCGGGTCGGCGAAGAAGCCCTCCATGCTGATCTGCAGGAGCGCATCGAAGAACATGCTGCTGGTGAAGCCCGGGAATTCCGCCTTGCCGGCTTCCATGGCCTTCAAGACGGCCTCGCGCTCGGGCTCGGCCAGGCGGTCGAAGTCCTTGCCGTAGGTCTTGCGCGTCCAATCATTGGCGGCCGCGATGCCGGCGCGGAAGAACTCGCGCGGCGTGAGCGCCAGCTGATAGCCGAGCTCGGGCTTGCCCTTGGGAAACGGGCCGTCGCGATAAAGCCGCGCGCCGCTGCCATAGGCCCCGGCCAGCTGCCGGTCGATGAAGACCGCGACGCCGCAATCGCTGCCGGAGGGAGAGAGCGCATCGGCCGGAATGATGGTGTCGACGGCCGCCGCCACGAAAGCATGCTCGGTCGGGGTCAGCGTGAGAAGCGGCTCGGGTTCGGCCGCAGTCGCGGCGGGTGCGGCGGCCGCGACCGGCGGGGTCTGCGCATTGGCGGCGGGCGAAAGTCCGGCCGCCACCGCGGTCCCGGCCCCGAGCAGAAAGCTGCGGCGGGGAATCGGCGTGTCGGCCGCCTCGGTGATCTTCTTGCGATCCGCTACCGTGTCGTTCGCCTTATCATTCATAGCGAAGCCTCCCTTGAGACAGGCGCGCGGATGAGCCGCGCTTTTTTATGATGCTAGGCCGAATAGAAGCGCTCGGCTACCGCACACGACACCGCAATCTCGGGCGTCGTCCCGGCCGAAGAGCCGGGACCCAGACTCCGCAGTTGGTCCGAGATGGCACGGCGTACGGGTTCCTGATTTCGCAGGAACGACAGCAAGAGGGTGCCTCACCCCGGACTCAAACCTTTGGCCTTGAGCACCGCGATGGCGGCCGGTGCGGTCAGGAACTTGATCAGGGCGCTGGCGGCGTCGCCTTGCTTGGTACCGGCGGCGACGGCGGCCGGATACACGGTGTAGAGCTGGATCTCCGCCGGTATCGGTCCGAGCAGCTGCGCCCCCTCGTAGGGAAGGATCTCGCTGATCTGGGTAATGCCGAGCTCGGCCTCGCCGTTGGCGACCGCCTTGGCGGCCGGGTTGCTGGTCGGTTGCGGCTTGAGCTTGGGCTTGACCTGATCGGCGATGCCGAGCCGGTCGAACAGGCCCAGGATGTAGGGCGCGGTCGCGCCCGCCGCCACATAGGCGATCGATTTGGCCTCGAGCAGCGCATGCTTGAACGCCTCGGTGGTGCCGATGTCGACCTTGGGCGCGCCCTTGCGGGCCGCCACGCCGGCGCCCGAGCGCGCGATGTCGGTGCGCCCGGTGGCGGTGAGCTTGCCTTCCTTGACGAGCGCGTCGGTCACCTCGGCGGTGAGGATGGCGACATCGATCGGCGCCCCTTTCTCGATTTCGGTCTTGAGCTCCGCAGCTGCCCCGAAGGTGATGGCGAGCTTGTTCCCGCTCGCCTTCTCGAACTGCGGCGCGACCTCCTCCATGGTCGATTTCAGGGCGTTGGACACCAGCACCTTGATCTCGGCCGCATGGGCGACGCCGACGCCGAAGAATGCGAGCGTCGAGACACCCGCCGCGACGGCGATTGCTGCAACCATCCTCATGGCTTCCTCCAAAGTCGTTGTCGTGATTTTGATTGCCGTGAAAACGATAAGCCAACTCTATCGGTAAACCGCCGCGATGGCGAGGAACTCCTCGGCCTTGAGGCTGGCGCCGCCGACAAGCGCGCCGTCGACGTTCTCGACCGCCAGCAGCTCGGCCGCATTCGCCGGTTTCACCGAGCCCCCGTAGAGGATCCGTATCCCCTGCGCCGCTCCATAGCGCGTCGCCAGCTCCTGGCGGATGAAGCCATGCACCTGCGCGACGTCGGCGACCGAAGGCGTGAGCCCGCTGCCGATCGCCCAGACCGGCTCATAGGCGATCGCAATGGCGAGCGCTTCGGCGCCGTCGGGCAGCGAGCCCGCGAGCTGGCCGCCGACCACCGCGAGGGTCTGCCCGGCCTCACGCTCGGTGCGCGTCTCGCCGACGCAGACCACGGCCAGCAGGCCGGCCCGGCGGGCCGCCAGCGCCTTGGCGCGAATCTCGGCATCGGTCTCATGATGCAGGCTGCGGCGCTCCGAATGCCCGACGATGACGGCGCTGGCGCCGGCATCCTTGAGCATTTCCGCCGAGAGGTCGCCCGTGAAGGCGCCGGCCGCCTCGGCATGGCAGTCCTGTGCTCCGATCGTCACCCGGGTGCCGCGCGCAAGCGTGGCAAAGCCTGCGATCAGGGTCGCGGGCGGGCACACCAGGAGGTCGGTCTTGGGGTCGAGCTCGCGCGAGCCCCCGATGATCTTCAAGAGCTCGGCCCTCGCCGCCCGCAGGCCGTTCATCTTCCAGTTGCCGGCAATGAGAGGCCGCGTCGCCATGGGGTCCGCCTGTTCGAGCGCGAGGGCTAGCGGTTATCAGAGGGCTCGCGGGCACGCCAGACCCGCAAATGGGCGCAAAGGATCGAAAAAGGCCCTTGCAGGGCGGAGCGATCTCCGGCTGTGGCCGGAGGTCGCATCAGTTGCGGTGGTGCGTGGCGAGCCGTATGATGGCGCAAGCCTGCGCTCAGCTTTGCTGCAGTCCTTGGCCTCCACGCGCAACATGGCAGGATTTAATGCTTCGAGGACTACGAAAAGCCTCTTCGAATTGGGTCGGCAAGACCATCATGGGGGCTGTGGTCGCCTTTCTGATCGGCAGCTTTGCGATCTGGGGCATCGGCGACATCTTCCGCGGATTCGGCCTCTCCACCGCCGCCAAAGTGGGACGCACCGAGCTCACCACCGAGCAGTTCCGCCAAATCTATAATGACAAGCTGCAGGAGATCGGCCGCCAGATCGGCCGGCCGATCTCTTCGGACCAGGCGCGGGCGCTCGGCTTCGACCGCCAGATCCTCGCCCAGCTCACCGCCGAGATGGCGCTCGACGAGCGGGCCCGCGCGTTGCGGTTGAGCCTCTCGGACGCCGAGATCGCGCGCCGGATCACCGCCCAGCCGAGCTTCCAGACCCCCACCGGAGGATTCGACGCCTCCCGATTCCAGCAGATCATTCGCCAGGCCGGCTATACGGAGCAGCGCTTCGTCGCCGAGCAGCGGCGCAACTCGGTGCG
Source organism: Xanthobacteraceae bacterium (assembly GCA_036498625.1). Classification (GTDB taxonomy): domain Bacteria; phylum Pseudomonadota; class Alphaproteobacteria; order Rhizobiales; family Xanthobacteraceae; genus VAZQ01. The sequence continues at coordinate 4,858 of DASYFD010000192.1, forward strand.
CAGCCAGCTTTCCGGCACGATCATGGGCGGCCCGCTGGTGCCGCAAGCCGCCATCGAGGCGATGGACCGCTATCAGAACGAGCAGCGCTCGGCCGACTATGTCCTCCTGGACCACTCCCGCGCCGGCGACATTGCCGCCCCCACCCCGGAGGCGCTCGCCCAGTATTTCAACGAGCGCAAGATTCTCTTCCGCGCCCCGGAATATCGCAAGCTCGAGGTGCTGACGCTCATCCCAAGCGATCAGGCCAATTGGGTCGAAGTCTCCGACGACGATGCCAAGCAAGCCTACGAGGAGCGCCGCGCGAGCTTCGGCACCCCGGAGAAACGCCAGCTGCAGCAGATCGTGTACCCCAGCGTCGAGGCCGCACAAGCCGATGCCGAGCGCATCGCCAAGGGTGCTGACTTCGCCGACATCGCCAAGGAACGCGGCTTTGCCGACAAGGACATCGAGCTCGGGACCCTGAGCAAGAGCAGCATCATCGACCGGGCCGTGGCCGATGCGGCTTTCGCGCTCAAGGAGGGCGAGACCAGCGCGCCGGTGCAGGGGCGGTTCGGCGTGGCGCTCATCCACGTCGTCAAGATCGAGCCCGAGCAGGTTCGGCCGCTGGCCGAGGTCGGGCCCGAGATCAAGAAGGCGATCGCGACCGAGCGGGCCAGGGCCCAGATTCTCTCGGTCTACGACAAGATCGAGGACGTGCGCTCCGAGGGGCATACGCTGGCGGAGGCGGCCGTGACCCTCAAGCTGGCCGCCCGCAGCATCGACCTCGACCGCTCCGGCCACGACCCTGCGGGCCAGCCGGTCAAGGACTTGCCCGACGCCCAAAGGCTGCTGGCGACGGCGTTCTCTACCGACGTTGGCGTCGATGCCGATCCCCTGAAGGTCCAGGACGGCTACGTCTGGTATGAGGTCGAAGGCATCACCCCCTCGCACGATCGCACGCTCGACGAGGTGAAGGACAGGGTGGAAGCGAGCTGGCGCGAGGACCAGATCGCGACCCGGCTCAAGGACAAGGCGGCGGCGCTCGTTGACAAGCTCAAGGCCGGATCGACGCTCGCCGACCTCGCGGCCGCCGACGGACTCAAGGTCGAGACCATCACCGGGCTCAAGCGCGGGGTAGCCTCGCCTCCCCTTTCTGCCAGCGCGACCGACAAGCTGTTCCTGACCCCCAAGGACGGGGCCGCCAGCGCCGACGCCGAGCAGCCGGGCGATCAGGTGGTGTTTCGCGTGACCGATATCGTGCTGCCGAAGACCGACATGAAATCGGATGAGGCCAAGGCCATCTCGCAGTCGCTCAATCGCTCGCTGTCCGAGGACGTCTTCAGCCAATACATCGCCCACGTCGAAAGCGAGATCGGCGTCACCATCAATCCGAACGCCGTTCGCCAGGTGGTCTCCGGCAACAACAGCAACAACGTCGGCGACGATACCGACATCAATTTCTGAGTTGCCCGGAATGCAGATCGAGCCGCAATCGGGCGCGTTCGCCAAACGCTATGCCGGCGGCGAGCCGCAGGTTGTATGGACCACGCTGGTGGCCGACCTGGAGACGCCGGTGTCGGCCTTTCTCAAGATCGCGGCCGGCCGGCCCATGAGCTTTCTGCTGGAATCGGTCGAGGGCGGCGCGGTGCGCGGCCGCTACTCGATAATCGGCCTCGACCCCGACCTGATCTGGCGCACGGTCGGCGGCCGTGCCGAGATCGATCGCGCCGCGCGTGATCGGCGCGGGCGGTTCGAGCCCTGCGTGGAGGGGCCGCTGGCGGCGCTGCGCTCCCTGATCGCCGAAAGCCGGATCGCGCTGCCGGCGGCGCTGCCCCCCATGGCGGCCGGGGTGTTCGGCTATCTGGGCTACGACATGGTGCGGCTGATGGAAGAGTTGCCGCCGCCCAATCCCGATCCGATCGGCATCGCGGATGCGATCCTGCTGCGGCCCACCATCGTCCTGGTGTTCGATGCCACCGCCGACACCATCACGGTGGTGACCCCGGTGCGCCCGGAAAAAGGCGTTTCCGCCAAGGCCGCGCTGGCACGCGCCGGCGAGCGCCTCTCCGCCATCGTGGATGCGCTCGACCGGCCGCTGGATCATGCCGCCGCCAACGGCCACGCCGGTCCGCTCGCCGTGCTGCCGCGCTCCAACACCTCGCCGGCGGAATACGAGCGCATGGTGCGGGCCGCCAAGGAATACATCTCGGCCGGGGACGTGTTTCAGGTCGTGCTGGCGCAACGCTTCGAAGCCCCGTTCGAGCTACCGCCATTCGCCCTTTACCGGGCGCTGCGCCGGGTCAATCCGTCGCCCTATCTCTATTTTCTGGACTTCGGGGAGTTCGCGCTGGCGGGATCGAGCCCGGAAATCCTGGTCAAGGTGGCGGGCGGCACCGTCACCATCCGGCCGATCGCCGGGACCCGCCCGCGTGGGGGAAGCCCGCACGAGGACAAGGCGCTCGAGATCGAGCTGTTGGCCGATCCCAAGGAGCGGGCCGAGCATCTGATGCTGCTCGATCTCGGCCGCAATGACGTCGGCCGGGTGGCGCAGATCGGCACCGTCAAGGTGACCGACCAGTTCTTCGTCGAGCGCTACAGCCAGGTGATGCACATCGTCTCCAATGTGGAAGGCAAGCTGACCGACCAGCACGATGCCCTCGATGCACTGGCGGCTGGCTTTCCCGCCGGTACCGTCTCGGGTGCCCCCAAGGTGCGGGCGATGGAGATCATCGACGAATTGGAAAAGGAGAAGCGCGGCGTCTATGCGGGCTGCGTCGGCTATTTCTCGGCCGCCGGCGAGATGGACACCTGCATCGTGCTGCGCACCGCGCTGATCAAGGACGGCGTCATGTATGTGCAGGCCGGCGCCGGCATCGTGGCGGATTCGGACCCCAAGTCGGAGCAGCAGGAATGCATCAACAAGGCGCGTGCCCTGTTCCGCGCCGCCGAGGAAGCCAAACGCTTCGCCAGCGCGGCCCGGCGCGGGCAGTGACTTTTTCTTGTCCCGGGCGCAGTGCAGCGCGTAGCTCTTGCGAAGCGGTGCGCTGCAGACCCGGGACCGTTCCAAACGCGGGGCGTGCGTAACGACCCCGGATCAGCGGTGCACCACTTCGCTTCGCTCGTGCTGCACCGCGTCCGGGGAAAGTCCAAAGACTGGTGGCCGAGATGAATGACACACCGAGATGGAAGCACGACGGCGTGCAGGTGATCCCGGGCGGATCGCTCGACGCCAACACGCCGCAGACGCCCGGCATGGATCGCAAGGCCGCGATCAATTTCGCCCGTGCCGGCGCCCGCAAGCTGTGGGCCGGCACGGTGAATATCAGCCCCAATGCCAAGACCGGCGCCCATCATCACGGCCCGCTCGAGAGCGTGATCTATGTGGTGCGCGGCAAGGCGCGCATGCGCTGGGGCGAGCGCCTGGAATTCGTTGCCGAGGCCGACCCCGGCGATTTCATCTATGTGCCGCCCTATGTGCCGCACCAGGAGATCAATGCCAGCCCGAGCGAGCCGCTCGAATGCGTGCTGGTGCGCAGCGACAACGAAGCAGTCGTGATCAATCTCGCGATCGAGCCGGTCGAGAAGCCCGAGCAGGTCGCCTGGATCGACCCGATTCACCGAGGATAGACGGGGGTGCGTCCCGGCGTTAGAACCACCCCATGATCATCCTGATCGACAACTACGACAGCTTCACCTTCAACCTGTTCCACTATCTGGGTGGCCTGGGGGCGCAGGTTGTGGTTCATCGCAACGACAAGATCTCCCCTGAGGCGGCGCTCGCCGCCGACCCCGACGCCATCGTGCTTTCGCCCGGCCCCTGCACCCCGAACGATGCCGGCATCTGCCTCGATCTCATCCGGCAGGCGTCCGCCCGCATTCCGGTTTTCGGCGTTTGTCTCGGCCATCAGGCGATCGGGCAGGTGTTCGGCGGTGCGGTGGTGCGGGCGCCGGTGCCGGTGCACGGCAAGCTCTCGCAGATCAGGCATCAGGGCGCCGGCGTGTTTGTCGGAATAAATGGGCCGTTCCAGGCCACCCGCTACCATTCGCTGGTGGTCGAGCGCAAAAGCCTGCCTGCCGATCTCACCGTGGTGGCGGAGACGCAGGACCGGCTGATCATGGGCCTCGCCCACGCCCGGCTGCCGGTGCACGGCGTGCAGTTTCACCCGGAGAGCATCGCTTCCGAACACGGCCATCTCATCCTCAAGAACTTCCTCGACATCGCGGCGGCCTGGAATGCTGCGACCGGCAGACGGGTGGCGCGCAAGGCGCCAAGCCGCCGGCGGGCGACGAGATAACGGGAGGCGGGGCGACTGTGAGCGACGATTTCAAGGCACTGATCGCAAAGGCCGCCACCGGCGCGCCGCTCACCCGCGAGGAATCGGCCCAGGGCTTCGATCGCATGATGTCGGGCGAGGCGACGCCTTCGCAGATGGGCGCGCTGCTGATGGCGCTGCGGGTTCGCGGCGAGACCGTCGACGAGATCACCGGCGCGGTCACGGTCATGCGCGAGAAGATGCTGCGCGTCAGCGCGCCTCCCGATGCCATCGACGTGGTCGGCACCGGCGGCGACGCGTCGGGGTCCTACAATATCTCGACCTGCGCGGCCTTCATCGTCGCGGGCGCCGGCGTGCCGGTCGCCAAGCACGGCAATCGCGCGCTGTCCTCGCGCTCGGGCGCCGCCGACGTGCTGGGCGCGCTCGGCGTGGCGATCGAGCTTGCCCCCGAGGGCGTGGCGCGCTGCATCCGGGAGGCGGGCATCGGTTTCATGTTCGCCCCTGCCCACCACCCGGCCATGAAGAATGTGGGCCCGACCCGGGTCGAGCTCGGCACCCGCACCATCTTCAATCTGCTCGGGCCCTTGTCTAATCCGGCCGGCGTGCGGCGGCAGATGGTGGGCGTGTTCTCGCGGCAATGGATCGAGCCGCTGGCGCAGGTCCTCAAGAATTTGGGCTCCGAGTCGGCCTGGGTGGTGCACGGCTCCGATGGCCTGGACGAGATCACCACGGCGGGGCCGACCCATGTGGCCGCGCTCGAACGCGGCAGCGTGCGCACCTTCACGATCAATCCCGAAGACGTGGGGCTCGCAAAGGTCAAGCCCGAGGCGCTGCGCGGTGGCGATGCCAAGGACAATGCGCAGGCGCTCCTCGATGTGCTCAAAGGCAAGAAAGGCCCCTACCGCGACGTCGCCATCCTCAATGCCGCGGCCGGCCTGGTGGTGGCGGCGCGCGCCAAGGACCTGCATGAGGGGTTTGCGCTGGCGACCAGATCGGTCGATTCCGGCGAGGCCGAGGGCCGCCTCGACCGCCTGATCGCGGTTTCCCATGGCTGACATCCTGGTCATGATCGAGGCCTACAAGCGCGCCGAGATAGCGGCCGCCAAGCGCGCCCGCCCGCTCGCCGCGATCGAGGAGGCCGCCAAGGCGGCGGCTGCGCCGCGCGGTTTTCTGCGCGCGATCGAGGACCGGCTCGCCAAGGTGCCGCATGCGCTGATCGCCGAGATCAAGAAGGCCAGTCCCTCGAAAGGCCTGATCCGGGCCGACTTCGACCCGCCCGCGCTGGCGCGCGCCTATGAGGGCGGCGGCGCCTCTTGCCTCTCGGTCCTGACCGACGCACCCTCGTTCCAGGGCAAGAGCGACGATCTGGTGGCGGCGCGCTCGGCGGTGGACTTGCCGGTGCTGCGCAAGGACTTCATGTTCGACACCTATCAGGTGCTCGAAGCGCGCGCCTGGGGGGCCGACTGCATCCTCATTATCATGGCGGCGGTCGACGATGCGATGGCGCGCGATCTTGAGGATGCGGCGCTCGCGCTCGGCATGGACGTGCTGCTCGAGGTGCATGACCAGCATGAGCTCGAGCGCGCGCTGGCGCGCCGCTCGCGGCTGATCGGCATCAACAACCGCAATCTCAAGACCTTCGAGACCACGCTCGCGACCGGCCAGCGTCTCGCCCCCCTCGTTCCGCGCGACCGCATCGCGGTGGGCGAGAGCGGCATTTTCACGCCCGCCGATCTGGAATTGCTGGCGGCCGCCGGCATGGCCACGTTCCTGGTGGGCGAGAGCCTGATGCGGCAGGCCGACGTCGAGGCGGCGACCCGCGCGCTGCTGGGGCCGCAGCGCCGCGAAGCGCGCCCGCCCGGCGCCCCGCGCCGGCTCGGCGCGGGGGAGTAGACCGTGGCCCGCTCCCCCAAGCTCAGCCATCTCGCCAAGGCCGGAGAGGCCCGCATGGTCGACGTCGCCGACAAGGCTGTGACCAAGCGCGTCGCGGTTGCGGAAGGGCGCGTGGTCATGACCGCGAAAACCCTCGATCTGGTGCTGGCCGGCAATGCCAAGAAGGGCGATGTGCTGGGCGCTGCCCGCATCGCCGGCATCATGGCGGGCAAGCGGACCCATGAGCTCATTCCGCTCTGCCATCCGCTGCTGATCTCCAAGATCGCGGTGGAGATCGAGCCGGACCGCAAGCTGCCCGGCCTGATCGTGCGCGCCAGCGCCCAGGTGACCGGTCAAACCGGTGTGGAGATGGAAGCCCTCACGGCGGTGGCGGTCGCCTGCCTCACCATCTACGACATGGTGAAGGCGGTCGAGCGCGGCATGCGCATCGAGGGCATTCGCCTGATCGAGAAAAGCGGCGGCAAATCGGGGCGCTATCGCGCCTGAGTTCGCAAACCGGCGAGGACACCCTCGCCTTCGGAGATAGCCGTGGCGTTGATGCCGGTCGCGCAAGCGCTTGCCCTGGTGCTGCGGGACGCACAGCCCTTGCCGGCCGCGCCGACCGCGTTGGCGCAGGCCCATGGCCGCGTGCTTGCCGATGATCTCACGGCCTTGCGCACCCAGCCGCCGGACGATGTTTCCGCCATGGACGGCTACGCGGTCCGCGCCGAGGACGTCGGAGCGGCGCCGGCTGCGCTCACGCTCATCGGCGAGGTGGCGGCCGGACGTCCGTTCGCCGGCTCGGTCGGGCGTGGCGAGGCGGCGCGCATCTTCACCGGCGGCGTGCTGCCGCACGGTGCCGATACGGTGGTGATCCAGGAGCACACCCGCCGCCAGGGTGGCGCGGTGGTGGTGGACAAGCCCACCGGCAAAGGCCGCAACATTCGCCCCAAGGGCCTCGACTTCACGGCCGGGACGGTGCTGCTGCGCCGCGGGCAGCGTCTCAGCGATCGCGATCTGGCCCTGGCCGCGGCCATGAATCATCCGGCGGTGCCGGTACATCGGCGCCCGAAGGTGGCGGTGCTGGCGACCGGCGACGAGCTGGTGATGCCGGGCACGGATGCGGGCCCCGGCCAGATCGTCTACTCCAACGGCTTTGCCACCATCGCGCTCGCGGCCCGCGAGGGCTGCGAGATCGTGGATCTGGGAATCGCGCCCGACCGGCTGCCGGAGACCGTGGCCGCCATCGGTCGCGCCAGCCAGAGCGGCGCCGATATCCTGGTCACCTCGGGCGGCGCCTCGGTCGGCGATTACGACCTGGTGCAGCAGGCGCTCGCCGGCGAAGGACTCGCTCTGTCGTTCTGGAAGATCGCCATGCGGCCGGGCCGGCCGATGCTCCACGGCCGCCTCGGCGCCATGCATGTGCTCGGCCTCCCCGGCAATCCGGTCTCGGCCTATGTGTGCGCGTTCCTGTTCCTGGTGCCGCTGATCCGGCGGCTCATCGGCCGCAGCGACCTCGAGCAAGTGCCCGAAAGTGCCGTCCTCGGCGGCGATCTGCCGGAGAACGACGAGCGGGCCGATTACCTGCGCGCAACGATTCGCCCCGGTGCGGACGGCAGCCCGATCGCGACCGCGCTCCCGGTCCAGGACAGCTCCATGCTGGCGCCGCTCTCCGCCGCCAATTGCCTGCTCATTCGCGAGCCCCATGCTCCGGCGGCCCGCGCCGGCAGCCTCTGCAGCATCCTCAGGCTCGGCCGCTAGCGGCTGTCCACGACCCCGTTGGCTGCTCGCTGATTCGCTGTTGTGTGCGCCCGCGAGCCGCGCCGGCAGCCCGCGCCCATCCTTAAGTCCCGACTTTTGCGGCCAATAGAGTTGTTCACGTCAAATTAAATAGTTGCGGAACACATATCGAACAGATAGTGTCTGTTCATGATTTGTTTCGGCGGCACGGCTCGGAATTCCCGAAATCGGGCGTTCGCAGAGCGGTGACCGCCACCAGCAGGGGGAATCCCAAGATGCTGACACGCAAGCAGTTCGAGCTCCTGCGCTTCATTCACGAGCGGTTGACGGAGGCGGGCGTGCCGCCCTCCTTCGACGAGATGAAGGACGCGCTCGATCTGCGCTCCAAATCTGGAATTCACCGGTTGATCACGGCGCTGGAGGAGCGCGGCTTCATCCGTCGCCTGCCCAATCGGGCGCGCGCCATCGAGGTGATCAAGCTGCCTGATTCGGTCGCCCACGGGATCGGCGGAACGCGCGCCCGGGGTTTCACCCCGAGCGTGATCGAAGGCAACCTCGGCCGTGTGCGCACCACCTCGGAGGAAGACAGCAGCCGGCCGGTGGCGGTCCCGGTCATGGGCCGCATCGCGGCCGGCACCCCGATCGAGGCGATCCAGACCAAGAGCCATGTCATCAACATGCCGTCCGACATGCTGTCCTCGGGCGAGCACTTCGCCCTCGAGGTGCGCGGCGATTCGATGATCGATGCCGGCATCCTGGACGGCGACATCGCGCTTCTGCGCCGCACCGAGGAAGCCGATACCGGGGATATCGTGGTGGCCCTGATCGACGAGGAGGAGGCGACCTTGAAGCGCTTCCGCCGCCGCGGCGCCTCGATCGCGCTCGAGCCCGCCAACACCGCTTATGAGGTGCGCATCCTGCCGCCCAACCGGGTGCGCATCCAGGGCAAGCTCGTCGGCCTGTTCCGGCGCTATTGAGCCGGCCTCAGTCGCCGCGCTCGGGCTCCTCCTCGCCCAGAATTTCATCCTCGGCCGGGTTGGCTGGCGTTCGCGCGGCCGTGCCGGCAGCTGGCGGCGGCACGCGGGCCCAAGGCCGGGTGTAGCCGGGCGGCCGGGCGAGCGTGGTCTCGAAGCCGTCCCCGACCCGGCGCAACGCCACGGCCCCGCTCTGCCGCGACACCCTGCGGTCGATCAGCTTGAGGTTTCTGTGATCCGCGCAGCCGGCCGGCGCCTGGCGCGGGCTCACCACCAGCACGGCGCGCGTGCAATCCTCCGCGAAGGCTTCCATGGTGCGGGAGATGGCAACCAGTGCGCCGTCGGCGAGCCGCCCGACGCAACCGGCCTGGTCGCAGGCGATGCCGCGGTCCAATCCCTTGTCCTTGGGCGAGCGGCGATCGGCGTCGGCGGCGAGCCATTCGCGCATCGCGAAGACATCGTTGCCGGTCTTGAGCATGGCGAGTTGCCCGCCGGCGGTGCGCAGCGCGACGGCCGAGCCATCGGGCGCCACCAGCACGTCGGGCTGCGGGGTGCGCAGCGCCCACACGATCGCCACCGCCAGCAAGGCCGGGCCGGCGAGGCGCAGCGGGGTGCGCAACAGGCAGACCAGCACCAGCCCGGCGGTGGCAAGCAGCAGCGGCCCGGTGCCGAATGCCGGCACCAGCGTGTTGGCGCCCGGCAGGCTCGCGACCCAGAGCACCACGGCGATCATCCAGTCGATCCCTTCGCCCATCAGCTGCCAGCAGATCCCGTCATAACCGAACGGCATCGCCAGCACGCCCAGGATGCCCATGGGCATCACCAGCACCGACACCACCGGCATGGCCAGCAGGTTGGCCAACAGCCCATAGGGCTGGAACTGATGGAAATGATAAGCGATGAAGATCATGGTGGCGGAGCCGGCGAGCAGCGAGGCGAACACCAGGCCGACGATCTCGCGGATGCCCCACAGCGCGATGCGGGCGCCGAGCGGCGTGTCGAAGCTTGCCCGCATGAATGGAAATCCGTGCTGATAGCCGGCGATCAGCGCGAGCGTTGCTGCAAACGACATCTGAAAGCTTGGATGCACCACCGCTTCGGGCGCCAGCAGCAGCACGCCGAGCGCCGCCGCCGTCAGGGTGCGGAAGGTCAGCGCCGGCCGATCCAGCATCACGCCGATCAGCACGATGGCGATCATGATGTAGGAGCGCTGGGTGGCGACCGCCGAGCCCGACAGCAACAGATAGAAGGTGGTGGCGATGAGCGCCGCAAATGCCGCCCATTTCTTGATCGGATGGCGGCTGGCGAAGCCCGGTATCAGGGCGAGGAGAGCGCGCACGGTGAAGAACACGATGCCGGCCACCACTGCCATGTGATAGCCGGAGATCGAGAGCACGTGCACCAGGCTCGATACGATCATGGCATTGTTGACCGGCGTCGAGATCGGATCGTTGAGGCCGGTGATCAGGGCCGAGGCGATCGAGCCCTGGTCGCCCGGCAGCACGGCGCGGATGCGCTGGTCGATCGCCTTGCGAATGCGGCTGAGGAAGCTCGCATAGGCGAGCCAGGCGCCGCCCTGCTCGGGCGCCGCGATCGTCTCGATCACGCCCGGCGCGAAGCCCGAGGCGCCGATGCCCTGGAAATACATGTCGCGGCCAAAATCATAGCCGCCGGGGCGCAGCGGCTCGAGCGGGGGCGAAAGGCGCGCTTTGAGCTTGATGTAGCTGCCGACTGCCGGCGCCGTTCCCCGGCGCACCACCAGCCGCACCCGCTCAAGCTCGCGGGTCTCGTCGAGCCGTCCCCCTTCGATGTGGGCGACCCGCAGCACGATGCGGTCGGAACGCTCGCGTTCGTCCCGGGTCTCGACGAATCCCGCGACGTTGACGTTCGAAGTAGCGAATTGCAGCACCGGATGGTCGATGATGGCGCGTTTGAAGGTGCCGGTGGCAAAACCGGCCGCAATGGTGGCGAGGCCGAGCAGGAGCGGGAACGCCACCACATGCCGCCGCGCAACCACTGCGGCAGCGCTCGCCGCCGCCAAGGCCGCGCCTGCCGCCCAGGGCGAAGGCTCCTGATCGGCGGTGAAATAGAGAATGGTGCCAAGGCCGAAGGCGATGGCGAGCCACGGTACCAGCCGGCCCGGCGCCACCTCGGCGAGCGCCCAGCCCCACGCCCGCTGCGCGGCCGCGCGCACGAAATCTTCCAATCCGGCCGGCCAGCTCAGCAGCGGCCCGCGGCCTGCTGCGAGACCGGGCCGCCAGGTGGCGGCGCGCGACCCTACGCTCGATTGCTCTACCATCGCCCCAACGCCCCGCGGCGATACTCGACTGGATCGATGCTAACACGAGGCGGGGCGGCGAGGCACGCCCTCGTTGCGCAGGTTTCCACATGCCCGCTGTTGGGGTGACGGGGTGCTGCGCCGTCCTGAAACCGGCGACCAATTGTTACCTGGTTATTCGATGCCTCCCGGGCCGCGGGCGTCAATCACCGCGTGGGGTCAACCCGGCCGGTTATCTTTCGCGCGTTCGGCCCAACAGCCAACCCAAGCCCAGCGCAAGTATGGTCGCCGCGTAAGGACTTCCCCTCACACCCGCTTGGATAGGATCAATTGGCTGCGCCTGCGATCCGGCCGTCGGGGAAGGCGGATCGCTGATTTTTGGAGAGGCGCTGTTCTTGGCGTGCGCCCGCGTAAGCTCGGCGCCCATGAGCACGATCTGGGATGTATAGTATATCCAGATGAGCAGGACCACGAGCGAGGATGCCGCCCCATACGTGGATTCAAGTGCCTGCTTGCCGATGTAAAGGCCGATGAGGAGCTTTCCCACCTCGAACAGGGCTGCGGTCAGGGCCGCGCCGATCCAAACGTCGCGCCATTCAACCACGGCATCGGGCAACCACTTGAACATCATCGCAAACAACAGCGCGATCACCGCGAACGAGACGAGGGATCCCACGATCTGCATCGTGGCTTCCGGCAAGTAGGGAGTGAAGTATTTGCCGCTGGCTGACAGGACGGTCGTCAGCAGCAGCGAAGTCAGGAGCAGGAAGCCGGCGGCGAGGACGCCTGCGAGGGAGACGACGTAGGTACGCACAAACAGCCAGATTCCCCCTTTTTTCGCCGGTTCCACTTCCCACACGGTATTGAGCGCATCCTTGAGCTGAACGACGACTCCGACGGCAGCGAACAGCAGCGTGCCCAGGCTCACCACGGTCGCGACGATTCCTTGTTGGGGCTTGCTGGCGCCTGCCAGCATGGCCTCGACGGCCTGCGATCCGCTGTCCCCGAGCAGCCCCTTGAGCTGCGATCCCAGCTCGCCGCGCACGGCGTCCTGCCCAAATACAAAGCCCGCGATCGCGATCGCGATCACCATCAAAGGCCCGAGCGAGAATATGGAATAATAGGCGAGCGCGGCCCCCTGCCTGCTGTCCTTGTGTGTCGACCAGTTGGCCGCCGCTTCTTTGACGAGGGTCCACCACCTTTTCATGGAAGGGCTTTCGCGGTTTCGGAGACAACGTTTTGGATGTGACCGAGTTCCGGCGGCAAGCTCGCCGTCGGCGGGATGCTTTTCTCGGTTAATTCGGGTGCCCATCATCGAGAACGGGTGCAACCTTTCCCCTGGGGTTCTGTTGTCCCAACGAAATCTGCAGGAGGTCAGGATGGGATTGTTCGATCAGGCTCTAGGCGGGACCGGCACGTCTTCCGGCGGCGGCATGTCCCCGATCACGATGGCTCTCATGGGCCTGCTGGCCTATCGCACGTTCGAGGGCAAAGGTCGCTTGGCGGACATGCTCGGCCGGACGCCGGGCGGCGCGGCAGCTCCGTCGAGCGGAATACCTGCCAGCAATGCAGGCGGCGGCCTTGGCGGCATGCTTGGAGGACTTCTCGGCGGCGGCGCGGCCGGAGGTATCCTGAGCGGCGGGCTCGGCGATCTGCTGAGGCAATTTCAGCAGAACGGCCAGGGCGACAAGGCCCAGTCCTGGATCGCGAGCGGGCCGAACAAGGCTGTCTTGCCCTCCGAGCTCGAGCAGGCGCTCGGGCCGGAAAAAATCGCATGGCTCACGCAGCAGACCGGCATGTCGCGCGACGATCTGTTGGCGGGGCTCAGTCGTGAATTGCCACGGGTGGTGGACAAGCTCACGCCTGACGGCCGGCTTCCGACCGACCAGGAAGCGGCTCGACTTCTGTAATGCATCCCAATCAGCACATCTGCCTATGAGGTCAAAATGTCGATTTTCGGAAACATCATGTCGGCCATTTTTGGATCCGCGAGCACCGCTGGCGCGTCCCCGGCGGGAAGCTCCGCGCCGTCCGCTTCAACCTCCGCTCCTGCCTCGACGCCTTCGTCCGGAGGTTCGGCAACCTCTCAAGTCGATGTCGAAGATGTCTTGACGAAATTGGCCGCAAAGAACAGCGAAAAGCTCGATTGGCGCCGGTCAATCGTCGACCTGATGAAACTTCTCAATTTGGACAGCAGCCTCACGGCCCGCAAACAGCTTGCACAGGAGTTGCACTATTCCGGCGATACCAATGATTCCGCGTCGATGAATGTCTGGCTTCACAAGCAGGTCATGCAAAAGCTGGCTGAAAATGGCGGCAAGGTGCCCAACGACCTCAAAAGCTGAGGTGACGCGATCGGACCCGCTCCATGGCGCGTCCCCCAAAGAATTAATAGAACGGCGCGCAAAGGAGGGTGTGAAAAAATATTCGCCTACGCGCTCTCTAGGTGCGCGGAAAACTTGACTCGATCACCCAAATCAGTGGACTCATGAAATTGAAACTCCAGGATCGCGCCCGGCAGGGAAACCGCGCCGGGCTTTCTGTTGCGCATCAGAGCGCGCCCTTCGGTCATTGCATGGCTCAGGCGCCTCCTAGGTCAAGTTCGATTGCTCTGGGATTGTATTTTCAATGGCTGGCCGCCGGGAGGCATGCATCTTTGTTGGTTGTCGGCTGCTCGATCAACCGTCCCCGCCAGGCCCGGCCCTGTTATTTTCCTGTTCTTTACAGGAATAACAGGATGGGGCGCACCCTTCGGTGAGACACGAAACGAGAGACTGGCTGCGTGCCACCTCTTCAGTGAGACCCTCGAGGACGCCGCGAGCTACTGTGCATTGCATCTTGGCAGAACGAACCCGTTTTCATGAATGAAAAACAACGCACGAATCACCTGCAGTTAGCGGCGACGAGCGCCAAGCGGGCCACACGCCGGCGCGCGCTCGGCCTGGAGCCGCTCAGCCGCCTGCCCCGCCGCTCACCTTGGCCCAGGTGTCGCGCAGCCCGACGGTGCGGTTGAACACCAGCCGGCCGGGCGCGGAGTCCGGATCGCGGGTGAAATAGCCCTGCCGCTCGAACTGCACCGGCTCGTCGCTGTTGTCAGCCGCGAGCGCCGGCTCGAGGCGGCAGTCGCTGAGCACCTCGAGCGAGCCCGGATTGAGATCGGCCGCGAAATCGCCGGCATTGGGATCCGGGCGCATGAACAGCTGGTGGTAGAGGCGCACTTCCGCCGGCACGGCATCGGCGGCCGCGACCCAATGCAGGGTGGCTTTCACCTTGCGCCCGTCCGGCGCATTGCCGCCGCGGGTCGCCGGGTCGTAGGTGCACCGAAGCTCGACCACCTCGCCGGCGGCGTTCTTCACCGCCTCGCGGCAGGTGATGAAATAGGCGTAGCGCAGCCGCACCTCGGCGCCGGGTGAAAGCCGAAAGAATTTCTTGGGCGGCACCTCCATGAAGTCGTCGTGCTCCACATAGAGCTCGCGGCCGAAGCGGATGCGCCGCACACCGGCGTCGGGATTTTCCGGGCTGTTGACCGCCTCGAGCTCCTCGCCCGGGCCGTCGGGATAATTCTCGATCACCACCTTCAAGGGCCGCAGTACCGCCATGCGGCGCAGCGCCGACTTGTTGAGCACCTCGCGGACCGCATGCTCGAACATGCCGACATCGACCACGCTGTTGGCCTTGGCGACGCCGATGCGGCGCACGAAATCGCGGATCGCGGCCGCCGGCACTCCGCGCCGGCGCAGCCCTGCCAGGGTCGGCATCCGGGGATCGTCCCAGCCCTTGACGTGGCGGTCCCGCACCAGGCCGGTCAGCACCCGCTTGGAAAGCACCGTGTAGGCGATATTGAGGCGCGCGAATTCAATCTGCCGGGGCCGCGAGGGCACCGGCAGATGATCGAGGAACCAGTCGTAAAGCGGCCGATGGTCCTCGAACTCGAGCGTGCACAGCGAGTGCGTGATGCCCTCGATGGCGTCGGACTGGCCGTGGGCGAAATCGTAGCTCGGATAGATGTGCCACTGCGAACCGGTGCGCGGATGGTGGGCGTGCAGGATGCGGTAGAGGACGGGGTCGCGCAGGTTGATGTTGCCCGATGCCATGTCGATCTTGGCCCGCAGCACGCGCGCCCCGTCGGGGAACTCACCTGCGCGCATGCGGCGGAACAGATCGAGGTTCTCCTCGACCGTGCGGTTGCGGTAGGGGCTGTCCTGCCCGGGCTCGGTCAGGGTGCCGCGGCGCGCGCGCATCTCGTCCTGCGGCTGGTCGTCCACATAGGCGAGGCCGTCGCGGACGAGGTGCTCGGCCCACTGGTAGAGCTGCTCGAAATAATCCGATGCATGAAACAGATTGTCGCCCCAGTCGAAGCCGAGCCAGCGCACGTCCCGCTTGATGGCGTCGATATATTCCTGCTCTTCCTTGGCCGGATTGGTGTCGTCGAAGCGCAGGTGGCAGCGGCCGCCGAACTCCTGCGCCACGCCGAAATTGAGGCAGATGGACTTGGCGTGGCCGATGTGGAGATAGCCGTTGGGCTCGGGCGGAAACCGCGTGACCACCCCGGCATGGCGCTTGGATTCGAGATCAGCCGAGATGATGTCGCGGATGAAATCGTGCCCCGCCTCCGCGACCGCTGCTGCGCCTGCCGTCATGCTGTGAAGCCCTCCTGGCGCCGCTGCTCTACGCCGCCGCTGTCGAAGCCTATGTGCCAAATCCCGGTGCGGGCGCCAAGATGCCTGCCAGCCACAAATCGTGTCCCCGGGGCCCGGGTTCAATGTGAATTGTCGTGACAACTTTTCCGGGACCTATGGTACACGGCTCGCGGCCGCCTCACCCGGGAAGGTCGCAAACCCGCCGCCCGCAAGGATGGGCGATCGGGCACTTTGGGAACAGCATGAGCGAGTTGTGGGCCAAATGAGCGAGACCATCGTCACCCGCTTTGCGCCGTCGCCCACCGGCTTTCTCCACATCGGAGGAGCCCGAACGGCGCTGTTCAATTGGCTTTATGCGCGCGGCCGCGGCGGCAAGATGCTGCTGCGGATCGAGGACACCGATCGCGAGCGCTCAACCCAGGCGGCGATCGACGCCATCCTGGACGGCCTGCGCTGGCTCGGGATCGAATGGGACGGGGACACGGTCTATCAGTTCTCCCGCTCGGCCCGGCATCGCGAGATCGTCGAGCAATTGCTGGCCGCCGGCCGGGCCTATCCGTGCTATGCGGCGCCCGAGGAGCTCGCGCAGATGCGCGAGGCGGCGCGCAGCAACGGCAGCTCCAAGCTTTATGACGGCCGCTGGCGCGACCGCAGCCCGCAGGATGCCCCGCCCGGCGTCAAGCCGGTGATCCGTTTCAAGGCACCGGCCGCGGGCGAAACCGTCATCGAGGATCAGGTGCAGGGCCGCGTGGTCTGGCAGAACGAGAACCTGGACGATCTCGTGCTGCTGCGCTCGGACGGAACCCCGACCTACATGCTGGCTGTGGTGGTCGACGATCACGACATGGGGGTTACCCACGTCATCCGCGGCGACGACCATCTGACCAATGCGGCACGCCAGAAGCAGATCTACGAGGCGCTCGGCTGGAGCGTGCCGGTGATGGCGCATATCCCGCTGATCCATGGACCCGACGGCTCGAAGCTCTCCAAGCGCCACGGCGCGCTCGGGGTCGATGCCTATCGGGCCTTGGGCTACCTGCCGGTCGCCATGCGCAACTACCTGATCCGGCTCGGCTGGGCCCATGGCGATCAGGAGATTTTCTCCACG
>DASYFD010000193.1:0-21244 GCA_036498625.1 Xanthobacteraceae bacterium
CGTCTATTTCGACCGCCTGTTCCCGATGGGGGTCGACGCCATGATGGAGTCGGTCGATCTGGTGAAGGCCGGCAAGGCGCCTCGCACCAAGCAGGACGAGTCGAAGGCGACCTATGAAGGCCGTTGCGGGCCCGACAACGCCAGGATCGATTGGGGCAAGCCCTGGGAGCAGATCGACCGGCTCATCCGCGGCTGCAATCCGGCGCCCGGGGCCTGGACGACGCTCGAAGGCAAGCAACTGAAAATCTTCGACGCCAAGCCGCTGCCGGCCAAGGATCCCAAGGGGATCGCCGGCAAGCTCGGCGAGATTGTCGCGGTCGAGGCGGACGGCTTTACCGTGGTTTGCGCCGATGGGCGCTTCAAGGTCACTCGGGTGCAGCCCGCCGACGGGAAGAAGCTCGAAGCCGGCGAATGGGCAGCCTCCGCCAACCTCGCCGTCAAAGCGAGGTTCACCTGATCGCCTCAGGTTGGTTTCCCGCCATTCATATCTCCTTCATTTGATGGATCAGCCCCAATGCCCGCCTCGCAGCACGTCAACCCGAAGTCCGACATCGAAATTTCGCAGTCGGCCCAGAAGCGCCCGATCCTCGACATTGCGCGCGAGAAGCTCGGCATCGGCCCCGAGCACCTCGAGCCCTATGGCCACTACAAGGCCAAGATCTCGATGGACTACATCAAGTCGCTCAAGAGCCGCCCCAACGGCAAGCTGATCCTGGTCTCGGCGATCACGCCTACGCCGGCCGGCGAAGGCAAGACCACCACCACGGTCGGCCTCACCGACGCGCTCAATTTCATCGGCAAGAAGGCGATGCTCTGCCTGCGCGAGCCCTCGCTTGGTCCCTCGTTCGGCATGAAGGGTGGCGCCGCCGGCGGCGGCTATGCCCAGGTGGTGCCGATGGAGGACATCAACCTGCATTTCACCGGCGATTTCCACGCCATCACGTCGGCCAACAATCTGCTGGCCGCGATGCTCGACAATCACATCTATTGGGGCAATGCGCTCGGGATCGATCAGCGGCGGGTGGCCTGGCGGCGCGTGCTCGACATGAACGACCGCGCGCTGCGCCAGATCGTGTCGTCCCTCGGCGGCGTCGCCAACGGCTTCCCGCGCGAGGACGGCTTCGACATCACGGTGGCCTCGGAGGTGATGGCGATCTTCTGCCTCGCCGGCGATCTGGAGGACCTCAAGAAGCGGCTGTCCAACATCATCGTCGGCTACACCCGCGATCGCAAGCCGGTGCGCGCCGGCGACCTCAAGGCCCATGGCGCCATGACGGCGCTGCTCAAGGAGGCGCTCGCCCCCAATCTGGTGCAGACGCTCGAGGGCACGCCTGCCTTCGTGCACGGCGGTCCGTTCGCCAATATCGCGCATGGCTGCAACTCGGTGCTGGCGACCTCGACCGCGCTTAAGCTCTGCGACTATGTGGTGACGGAAGCCGGCTTCGGCGCTGATCTCGGCGGCGAGAAGTTCCTCGACATCAAGTGCCGCAAGGCCGGGCTCGAGCCCGCCTGCGCGGTGCTGGTGGCCACCATCCGGGCGCTCAAGATGCACGGCGGCGTGAAGAAAGAGGACCTCAAGACCGAGAACCTCAAGGCGCTGGAAGCCGGCATGGCGAATCTCGCCCGCCATGTGGAGAACATGCAGAAGTTCGGCATCGTGCCGGTGATCTCGATCAACCGCTTCAGCGCCGACAGTGACGCCGAGATCGCCTTGGTCAAGGCGCAATGCGGCAAGCTCGGCGTCGAGGCCTTGATGGCCGACCACTGGGCCGAGGGCGGCAAGGGCGCCGCCGACGTGGCGCGCGCGGTGGTCAAGGTGGCGGAGAGCGGGAAGAGCAAGCTCAAGCTGCTCTATCCGGACGAGATGCCGCTCCTGGAGAAGATCCGCACCATCGCCAAAGAAATCTACCGGGCCAAGGATATTTCCGCCGATAAATCGGTGCGCGACCAGCTCACGGCCTTCGAGTCCATGGGCTACGGCAAGAGCCCGGTCTGCATCGCCAAGACACAGTACAGCTTCTCGACCAATCCGGATGCCAAGGGGGCGCCGGTCGACCACGTGATCAATGTGCGCGAGGTGCGGCTGTCGGCCGGCGCCGAGTTCGTGGTGGCGGTCTGCGGCGACATCATGACCATGCCGGGCCTGCCCAAGGTGCCGGCCGCCGACAGCATCGACGTCGGTCCGGACGGCAAGATCGTCGGGCTGTTCTAGGTTTCACAGCCATCCGCGTGGGCTCGGCCGCTCTTGCGGCGGCGAACGAAGTGCTACCATCGGGGTCAGGATCGGCCGAGCCATGTTCGCAACCACCATCACCGGAAGCCTGCCGAAGCCCGCCTGGCTGGCGGAGCCCAACAGATTGTGGGCGCCCTGGCGGCTCGCGGGCGCCGAGCTCGAGACCGCCCAGCGCGATGCCACCGTCCTGGCGCTGAAGCTGCAGGAAGACTGCGGCATCGACATCGTCAGCGACGGCGAGCAGTCGCGCCAGCACTTCGTTCACGGCTTTCTCGAAAACGTCGCGAGCGTCGATTTCACCCGCAAGGTCGAGATGGGAATTCGCGCCGACCGCTACAAGGCAATGGTGCCCACCGTCACCGGCGCCCTGCGGCTCAAGGGCCGCGTGCATGCGCGTGAGGCGCGCCTGGCGCGCGCCCACACCGGGCGCAAGCTGAAGTTCACCCTGCCGGGACCGATGACCATCGCGGATACGATCGCGGACGCCCATTACGGCGACCGGGTGAAGATGGCGATGGCCTTCGCCGAGCTCCTGAACGAGGAAGCGCGTGCGCTCGAGGCCGACGGCGTCGACGTCATCCAGCTCGACGAGCCCGCCTTCAACGTCTACCCGCAGGAGGTCAAGGACTGGGGCATCGCGGCGCTGCACCGCGCCATCGAGGGTCTGCGCTGCACCACCGCGGTCCATATCTGCTACGGCTACGGCATCAAGGCCAATATCGACTGGAAGGCGACGCTCGGGAGCGAATGGCGGCAGTACGAGGCGATCTTCCCGGCGCTGCGGGAGAGCCGGATCGACCAGGTGTCGCTCGAATGCCGCAACTCGCGGGTCCCGATGCGCCTGCTCGAGTTGCTGGACGGCAAGGACGTGCTGATCGGCGTCATCGATGTCGCCACCGACGCAATCGAGACGCCCGCGGACGTCTTGGGCGTCATCGTGGAGGCGATGAAATTCGTGCCCAAGGAGAAGATCATCGCGTGCACGAATTGCGGCATGGCGCCGATGAGTTGGGACATCGCGTTCGCCAAGCTGACGGCTCTCGGCCACGGCGCCGAGCTGGCAAGGCAGAAATTCGGTTAGTGTCTCTGCACAGATTTCCGCTCTTGCAGCCTCATGGCGAGGAGCGCGGGCAAAGCTCCCTCGATTCGGATTCAATTTCCTCGGAACTTCCTTTACGCTCTCGTCGCCGAGCGGCGAGGGAGAAACGCTATGGCGCTTGAGCTGAGACCCAATTGCGAATGCTGCGACCGGGAGCTGCCGGCGTCGTCGACACTGGCGCGGATTTGCTCCTACGAGTGCACCTTTTGCGCCGATTGCGTCGATCGTGTGCTTTTCAATGTCTGTCCGAACTGCGGCGGCGGCTTCACGGCTCGCCCGATCAGGCCGAAAACAGAGTGGCGACCGGGTCTCTCGCTCGCGAAGCGTCCGCCCTCAAGCAAGCGGGTGCATCTTTCTTACGGCCTGGATGAGATCGCGACCCACGCGAGCCGCATCAAAGGCATTCCGCCCGAAGACCGATGATGTCAGCGCAAGGCCGCGAACGGCACGCCCCTTACCGCTTGTCATGTCGCCAACTCGCCCCGATCGCCTCGATGGCGGCGCGCGCGATGCGCTCGTCGGTTTCCCAGTCGCCGCCGGCGACCCCGATGCCGCCGATGCATTCGCCTTCCACGAAGACCGGAAAGCCGCCCTCCATGGCGGTCCAGCGCTCCGTTCCGGCCGCGAGCGCAAGGCCGAGCGCATGGGCAACGTCGAGCGGCTGCCCCTGTGCCCCATTGGGCGAGGTCGGACGTTTGTTGGAGGCGGCGCAGACCGCCTTGGTGGTGGCGGAATGCACGGTGTGAAAGCGGCCGCCGTCCATGCGCTCGAGCAAGATGAGATGGCCGCCGGCATCGGTGATCGCGACCGAGATCGCGATGCCGGCCTCGCGCGCTGCGCCAAGCGCCGTCGTCATCATCTGCCTGGCGCCGTCGTGGGTCAGGCGCTTGGTATCGGCGACATACATGGCTCGCACTCTGCCGGAAGGGGAATGAAGCAGCATAGCAGCGATCATGAGCCGGTTCGACGCTTTCAATGCTGCGATCCCCACAAGGGGGTTGCGTTCCGTGGCGCGCTGCCGCATTTGTAGCCCATGGCCGCGTCCGGAACCCTAACCCCCTCAGATGGTGGCACAATTGGCGAGCCGGCCGCCGGCCGGCGTCGCCCGGGGCGCACCCCCAAGGGCCGGCAGGTCGATCCGCAGGCGCTCGAGGAGGTGTGCACGCTGCTCGGCTCGCGCCCGCGGCAGCGTGATCTCCTGATCGAGCACCTGCATCTGATCCAGGACCAATATGGACATCTATCGGCCGCGCATCTGGCTGCGCTCGCGCAGGAGATGAAGCTGGCGCTGACCGAGGTTTACGAGGTCGCGACCTTCTACTCCCATTTCGACGTGGTGAAGGAAGGACAAACACCGCCGCCGGCCGTCACGGTGCGGGTGTGCGATTCGCTGTCCTGCGCGATGGCGGGGGCGGAGCATCTGCTGCGGGAATTGCCCAACCGGCTCGGCCCCGACGTGCGCGTGGTGCGGGCGCCGTGCATGGGCGCCTGCGATCGCGCGCCGGTGTGCGCGGTCGCCCACGTGCAGGTGATGCGGGCGAGCGCGTCCAGCGTGGCGGACGCGGTTTCGCAGCGAATTCATGCGCATGCCTATCCGGCCGGCACACTCTTCGATGCTTATCGGCGCGCGCACGGCTACCGCCAATTGCAGGATTGCCTCGCCGGCAAGCAGACCCGCGAGGCCGTGATCGCAGCGGTCAGCGATGCCGGGCTGCGCGGCCTCGGCGGCGCCGGCTTTCCAACCGGGCGCAAGTGGTCGCTGGTGCGCGGCGAAGCGGCGCCGCGGCTGATGGCGGTCAATGCCGACGAAGGCGAGCCCGGCACCTTCAAGGACCGGCACTATCTCGAGCGCGACCCGCATCGCTTCATCGAGGGCATGCTGATCGCCGCCTGGGTGGTGGAGGCCGCCGAGATCTACATCTACATCCGCGACGAATATCCCGAAATCCGGCTCATGCTGCTGGAGGAGATCGCCAAGGTCGAGGCCGCGGGTCTCAGCCCCCACGCCAGGCTGCATTTGCGGCGCGGCGCCGGCGCCTATATCTGCGGCGAAGAGTCGGCCATGATCGAGTCGATCGAAGGCAAGCGCGGCCTGCCGCGCCATCGGCCGCCCTATGTGGCGCAGGTCGGCCTGTTCGGCCGACCGACGCTCGAGCAGAATGTCGAGACCCTGTTCTGGGTGCGCGATATTCTCGACAAGGGCGCCGGCTGGTTCACCTCCCATGGCCGCCACGAGCGCAAGGGCTTGCGCAGCTTCTCGGTCTCCGGCCGGGTCCAGGATCCGGGCGTGAAGCTGGCGCCGGCCGGAATCACGGTGCGCGAGCTGATCGAGGAATTCTGCGGTGGCATGGCGCCGGGACACAGCTTCAAGGCCTATCTGCCGGGCGGCGCTTCCGGCGGCATCCTGCCGGCCAGCATGGCGGATCTGCCGCTCGATTTCGGCACGCTCGAGTCCTACGGCTGCTTCGTCGGGTCGCACGCCGTTGTCATCCTTTCCGAGCACGACGACATGAAGGCGGTGGCGCTCAACCTGATGCGCTTCTTCGAGGACGAGAGCTGCGGCCAATGCACGCCCTGCCGGGTCGGGACCGAGAAGGCCGCCGAGCTGATGGCGAGCGGTCCCTGGGAGGCAGGCCTGCTCGAGGAGCTTTCCGCCGTCATGCGCGACGCCTCGATCTGCGGCCTCGGCCAGGCGGCGCCGAATCCGCTTCTTTGCGTACTGAAGTATTTTCCTGAGGAGCTCGCAAAGCCGCTCGGGACCTGGTGATGGATGGCGCGATGATTGCATTGCCAAAGACGCTTGAGGTGAGCCGATGAGCGAAAGCAACGGTCAGCAGCCGCTCGGCTACGGCCAGGACCGCAAAGGCGCGGCCGGCGGCGAGAACAAGAACCAGGGCCGCGTGCACGTCGCGCCGCCACTGCCGCCGGCGTCGGGCGTCGCCGGCAAGCCGGTAACCTTCACGCTTGACGGTCAGGAGGTCGAGGCACGCGCCGGCGAAACCATCTTCCGGGCCGCGCGCCGCTGCGGCATCAAGCTCCCGCATCTCTGCTACACCCCCGCGCCCGGCTATCGCCCGGACGGCAACTGCCGCGTCTGCATGGTGGAGATCGAAGGCGAGCGCGTGCTGGCGGCAAGCTGCATCCGCATGCCGGCGGCCGGCATGAAGGTGAAGACGCAGACCGACCGCGCCAAGGCGGCGCGCCGCATGGTGACCGAGCTGCTGCTCGCCGATCAGCCGCCGCGCGACGTAGCCCACGATCCCGAATCCGAGCTCTGGCAGATCGTCACCCGCCAGAAGCTGGAGCAGGGCCGCTTTCCGCGCCGCGCCCCGCCGGTACCCGACCGCAGCCATCCCGCCATGGCGGTCAATCTCGATGCCTGCATCCATTGCAATCTGTGCGTCCGCGCCTGCCGCGAGGTGCAGGTCAACGACGTGATCGGCATGGCGGGACGCGGCCATTCCGAGAAGATCGTGTTCGACTTCGACGATCCCATGGGGGCCTCGACCTGCGTGGCCTGCGGGGAATGCGTGCAGGCCTGCCCGACCGGCGCCCTGATGCCGTCGAGCCTGGTGGATGCCGCCAATGTGCGCACCGGATTCCCGCAGCGCGAGGTTGACAGCGTCTGCCCCTATTGCGGCGTCGGCTGCCAGCTCACCTACCACATCAAGGACGACAAGCTCCTGCACGTGACCGGCCGCAACGGCCCGGCCAATGAGAACCGGCTGTGCGTGAAAGGCCGCTTCGGCTTCGACTATATTTCGCATCCGGATCGGCTGCTGCAGCCGCTCATTCGCAAGGACGGCGTTCCAAAAGTTGCGCACGAGCGGATCGATCCGGCAAACCCGTGGACGCATTTCCGCGCGGCGACCTGGGACGAAGCGCTCGACCGCGCCGCTTCCGGATTGAAGAAAATCCGCGATCGCGACGGACCCAAGGGGCTCGCCGGCTTCGGCTCGGCGAAAGGCTCCAACGAGGAGGCCTATCTTTTTCAAAAGCTGGTGCGCACCGGGTTCGGCACCAACAATGTCGACCATTGCACGCGGCTCTGCCATGCCTCCTCGGTGGCGGCGCTGATGGAGGGCGTCGGCTCGGGGGCGGTGTCGGCCACCTTCAACGAGTGCAAGAACTCCGACGTGATCGTGGTGATCGGCGCCAACCCGACCGAGAATCACCCGGTCGCCGCCACCTTCTTCAAGCAGGCGAAGAAGCGCGGGGCCGAGCTCATCGTCATGGATCCGCGCGGCCAGGCGCTCAAGCGCCACGCCACGCAAATGCTGCAGTTCAAGAACGGCACCGACGTCGCGATGCTCAACGGCATCCTCAACACCATCGTTGCCGAGAAGCTCTATGACGAGCAGTACATCCAGACCTATGTGGAAGGCTTCAAGGCGTTCTCCGAGAGCATCAAGGACTACACCCCTGAGGAGATGGGCCCGATCTGTGGAGTCGAGGCCGACGTGCTGCGCAGCGTGGCGCGCAAGTTCGCCCGCGCCAAATCCGCGATCATCTTCTGGGGCATGGGCATCTCGCAGCACACCCACGGCACCGACAATGCGCGCTGCCTGATCGCGCTCTCGCTGATCACCGGCCAGATCGGCCGGCCGGGAACCGGATTGCACCCGTTGCGCGGCCAGAACAACGTGCAGGGCGCCTCCGATGCCGGCCTGATCCCGATGTTCCTGCCCGACTACAAGTCGGTCGAGGACCCGCAAATCCGCGCCCGCTTCGAGGATGCCTGGGGGAGCAAGATCGACCCCAAGAAGGGCCTCACTGTGGTCGAGATCATGAATGCGGTCCACGCCGATGTGATCAAGGGCATGTACATCATGGGCGAGAACCCCGCGATGTCGGACCCCGACCTCAATCACGCACGCCAGGCGCTGGCGCATCTCGAGCATCTGGTGGTACAGGACCTTTTCCTCACCGAGACCGCGGTCTATGCCGACGTGATCCTGCCGGCCTCGGCATGGCCGGAGAAGGACGGCACCGTCACCAACACCAATCGTCAGGTGCAGATGGGCCGGCAGGCGCTGCCGCTGCCGGGCGAGGCCAAGTGGGACTGGTGGATCATCCAGGAGATCGGCCGCCGCATCGGATTGCCGTGGAGCTACCAGCATCCCGGCGAGATCTACACCGAGATGGCCGCGCTGATGCCTTCGCTCGACAACATCTCCTGGGAGCGGGTCGCGCGCGAGAGTTCGGTCACCTATCCTTCCGACGCGCCCGATCAGCCCGGCCACGACGTGGTGTTCGACAAAGGCTTTCCGCGGCCGGGCGGCTTCGGCAAGCTGGTGGCCGCCAAGCTCACGCCGCCGGACGAGACGCCGAACCAGGAATATCCGTTCATTCTCACCACCGGGCGCCAGCTCGAGCATTGGCATACCGGCGCCATGACGCGGCGCGCCGCGACGCTCGATACGCTCGAGCCCGGCCCGATCGCGGCGGTTTCGCGTGGCACGCTGGTGCGGCTCGGGATCAAGCCGGGCGACATGATTCGCGTCTCCACCCGCCGCGGCGTGATCGAGCTGGCGTCGCGCCAGGATGACGCCATTCCGGACGGTGTCGTGTTCATCCCGTTCGCCTACGCGGAAGCGGCCGCCAACCTGCTCACCAATCCGGCGCTCGATCCGTTCGGCAAGATCCCTGAATTCAAATATTGTGCCGCCAAGGTGGAGAAGGCCGGCGCGACAACTTCGGTGGCGGCGGAGTGAGATGAACATGCTGCAAGCAACCGTGCCGTTTGCGGTCCGCCATGACTGGACCCGGGCCGAGGTGCGGGCGCTGTTCGAGCTGCCGTTTCCGGATCTGATGTTCCAGGCCCAGACCGTGCACCGGATGCATTTCGATCCGCGCGCGGTACAGATTTCCACGCTGCTCTCGATCAAGACCGGCGGTTGCCCGGAGGACTGCGCCTATTGTCCGCAAAGCGCGAGCTACGAAACCGGCGTTCCGGCCGAAAAGCTCATGAGCCGCGACGCGGTGCTGGAACAAGCGCAGGCCGCCAAAGCCGTCGGCGCCAGCCGCTTCTGCATGGGGGCGGCCTGGCGTTCGCCCAAGGACCGCGATCTCGATTCCGTCTGCGCCATGGTGACGGGCGTCAAGGCGCTCGGGCTCGAGACCTGCGCGACGCTCGGCATGCTCACGCCGCCGCAGGCGCAGCGCCTCAAGACCGCCGGGCTCGACTATTACAACCACAACCTCGATACCTCGCCGGAATACTACGATTCCATCATCACCACGCGCACCTACCAGGATCGCCTCGACACCCTCGCGCATGTGCGCGATGCCGGCATCCGGGTCTGCTGCGGCGGGATCGTGGGCATGGGCGAGAGCGCGGAGGATCGCATCGGCATGATCGCGACGCTCGCGAGCCTGCCGGTGCATCCGGAAAGCGTGCCGATCAACATGCTGGTGCGGGTCGAGGGCACCCCGCTCGCCGGCGGCGAGGCGCTCGACCCGATCGACTTCGTGCGCACCATCGCGGCCGCCCGCATCGCCATGCCCAGATCGGTCGTGCGGCTGTCGGCCGGCCGCGAGGACATGAGCGAGGCGACCCAGGCGCTCTGCTTCCTCGCCGGCGCCAACTCGATCTTCTATGGCCCCAAGCTTTTGACCACGCCCAATCCGGCACCCGATCGCGACCGGCATTTGCTGGATCGGCTGGGCCTCGTGCCGCTCGCCTGAGCGCCGCTCTACAGCACGTAGCGCGTCAGCGTCAGGCCCAGGAATATTCCGGCGATCGAGAGCACCACCGAGCCCAGAATATAAAGCGCGGCACTCACGAGGTCGCCGCGCTCATAGAGCACCGCGACATCGAGCGAGAAGCTCGAGAACGTCGTATAGCCGCCCAGGATGCCGGTGGTCAGGAACAGCCGCCAATGCTGAGTGCCGCCCTTGAGCGCGAAAGCAGCGACCAGCACACCCATCACGATCGAGCCGGTGATGTTCACCGTCATGGTCGCGATCGGGAAACCCAGGCCCGGGAACAGGCGCGCCCCCAGCAGGTTCATACCGTGCCGGAGCATCGCGCCCAGGCCCCCGCCCAGAAAGACGATCAGATAGCCCATGGCGCCGCTCTCTCGGTACTTGGCCGTATTTTTGCAGCAAACGAGTACCCGCTTTGCCGGAAAATTCCAACGGCCGCATCGCACCCATGCGGTGCTTTTCCCTTGAATGGCTGCTTTGCAGCGTCCAGGATGGCGATATCGCCCCCACCGGAGTCACCGCGAATTCATGGCCGAACGCCGCCGGGTCAGCTCGTTTGAATGGTCGACGGCCGTCATCGGGCTCATTTCGTTCACGGCGGGGCTCGTGGTGTACCTGCGCGATGGATATGCGCGGTTCACCGCCATTCTGAGCAACGATCTCGGGTTGTTCGCCAGCATGCTGCCCAAGATGGCGGCCGGCTGCCTGGTCAGCGCCTTCGTGACCCGCCTGTTGCCCCGGGAGGTGGTGGCGCGCCTGGTCGGCACCGAATCCGGATTGCTGGGCCTGCTGATCGCGACCCTCATGGGGGCGGCGCTGCCGGGCGGCCCGCTCACCATCTATCCGGTCGCCGGCGCGTTCCTGGTTCTGGGCGCCGATGCCGGCACCGCGATCGCCTTCATCACGGCCTGGAATCTGCTCGGCTACAACCGTGCACTGATCTGGGAGATGCCCTTCTTCGGCTCCGACTTCGTGTTCTGGCGCATCATTGTCGCATTGCCGCTGCCGTTCCTGGCCGGTGCGTTGGCGCGCGGCGTGCTGCGGCTGCTCGCTCCCGGGCGTGGGGCCGACTCATGAGCGCAGCCGCCCCATGAGCATAACCTTCCTCATCGTCAACATCCTGCTCTGGGCCCTGGTGGCGGGCCTCGCCCTCACGGCGGCAGTGCGCAGCAAGGCGCTGTTCCGCGAGGGCGCGACCGAAGGGACGCGCGATTTCGTCATGCTGCTGCCGCGGATCATGATCGGGGTGGTCGGCTCGGGCTATATCGCGGCGATCATGCCGGAGGATCTGATCACCACCTGGATCGGCCCGAATTCCGGGCTGCTCGGCATCACCATCGCGACGCTGGCGGGCGCCGTCACGCCCGGCGGCGCGGTGGTCGGCTTCTCGGTCGGCGCGGCGGCCCTCAAGGGCGGCGGCGGCGCCCCCCAGGTCATCGCCTATTCGACCGCCTGGTCGCTCTATGCGCTGACCCGGCTGATCAACTGGGAGGTCGCCATGATGCCGCCGCGCGTGGTCTGGCTGCGGGCCGCGGTCTCGATCCCGCTGCCGTTTCTGGCCGGCGTCGGCGCCATGCTGATCGGGCATCCGTGACGGCACCAGACCCGGTCCAATTCAATTGAATCGGATCAGAGTTTGGATTCTTCGTTGAGCATGATCTTTTCCGTAAACCCGCATCCAGTTTTCGGGATCGCTCAAAAGCAAACGGGCCGCGCTCGTTTGGAGCGCGGCCCGTCGCCGTTCGAGAGTTGAGAACTACCGAACCTGGATCTTCACCAGCTTGGCGGGCGGACGATAGGCCGGCACCCACACGGTCGGGCGTGCGGCTGCGGTGTCGACCTTCAGATCGCGCACCTCGTAGTTCGTCGGTGTCAGGAACTCCGTCGACTGGCCGGTGTTCATGTCGATGCGGTAGAGCCGGTTGCTGCTGAAGTCGTGCGTCCAGACGATCTGGTTCTTGTCATCGGCGCTCGCCGAATAGGGCTCCGCATAGGGCGCCGTGTAGGGCTTGGTCCCGTTGATCAGCGGGTATTCCCGCATGACCTTCTTGTCGGGATCGAACATCATGAGCTGGCCGGCGTAGAACTCCGCCGCCCAGAGCCGATCCTGACCGTCGATCTGCCCGCGCCGCGGACCCGACATGGGGGTCGGCGTCTTGTACTCCGCGTACTCGACCGTCCGGGGATCGAAGATGCCGATCTTGCCTTCGGTCCAGATATAAAGATCGGTGCGGCCCTTGGAATCGGTGTCGGTGTCGTAGATCCCCATATTCTTGGGTACTACGTAGCTGGTCGGCTTCAGCTCTTCGTTGTTGGTGTTGATCTTGGTCAGCTGGGCGCCGTTCCGCTGCAGGTACCAGACATTGCCGTCCGGATCCAAGCCGAACATGGCGCGGCCGGCCGCCCAGTTCTGGAACTTGCCGTACTTCGGGTCGTATTTGATGAGCCCGTTGTCCATGCCGACGATGACATTGCCCGCACGGTCGAATTGCAGCTCGTGCGCTCCGCCGCCGGGTTGGCCCGGACGACCGTCATCGACCATCTCGGTGCGGCCTGCTCCGGTCGGCACCGGGAAGGGCATCTCCGTGCCTTCGCCGGTCTTCAGGTCGACCCGGCCGAGAACATAGGAGAAGTGATCGGTGTAGTAGGCGTATTTGTCGTTGTTGATGACGTCGTGCGGCCACACGAACCGCCGATCGCCGCGCAGCATGTAGACCTCGCGCGCGCCGCCCCTGGGAAGCGCGTACTCGGTCACGACCAGGCTTGTGGAGGCCGCATCGGTCGGCCGCGGACGCTGCTTGAACGGGATGACGTCCGAGGAGCCGGGTCCACGGATCGAGACCAGATAGTCGGCCAACGGCTCGACGAACTGCCTCTGGCTGAACGCGTATGTGCCCGGGGTGTCGCGCTCGACGGCGCGGCCCGCCATCTTCTTGACGATCTCGACCCAGCCTTCCTTGGTGCGCGGGGCCTGCAGCGCCCATTGCAGCGTGTGGCAATTGCTGCACTGGGAGAACAGGACCTTCTGCTGGTCCGTGCCGGGAAGGCCGGCGATGATCTCGGACGCGGTCGCGTCTTCATAGGCGAGCGGCTTCGATTTCAGCGTGAAGTCGATCTTCGCGGCCTTGCCTGCCGTGACGGCGACCGGCTGGGTGGTGCGCTCGAAATCCGGCAGCTCCACGCCGACCGAATAGGAGCCAGGGGTGAGATCCGACCAGCTCGGGAACGAGTATTCGCCCTTGGCGTCGGTATAGACCGCCACCGTGATGCTGCTGTTGTCGCGATGGGCCTTGATCGGAATCCCGGCCAATGCCTCGCCGGTGGTGGAGACGACCTTGCCGGCGAGAAGCGACGCATCATCCGCGGCGAGCGTTGCGCTGGGCGGTACGAAGGCGTAGGCGGCGGCCACGGCGAGAGCCGTGATTGCCGTTCCGACGTAGAGATTGGCTTTCATCGAGGTGACCTTTCTCCGATGTGGTGGGGAAGCGGGCCGGGCTGGCGACTACTGGCGTTGAAAAAACGATGATACGCCCGCTGCGCGGGGCCTTCAAGCAGCGCAAGTGGCGGGCCGGCGGAAATGCTGCGTCGCGGTCGCGTCCGGAATTGCGTTCCGCTGCATGGGGTTGGTCGATGTTTCATCGGTCATGTCGCGCTCCGATGCACCGGAATCTTGTTGGAAGCCGCCGTCATTTGTCTCAATGCATCGCGGCGCTCATCCGCGGCATGATGGCGCCGCGATGGCGGATAACCTGACCGGCGAGGCGGTGCGCGGCGGCGGCGGCCGCCGCCGGCGCTTCGCCGGCGAGCCGTGCCGCCAGATAGCCGGCATTGAAGCCGTCGCCTGCAGCCATGGCGTCGACCGGCACCACCACCTCGGGCACCGGCACAAATTCGCGATTGCCTTGCACCGCCACCAGCGCGCTGTTGGGGCCGTTCTTCACCACGATCTCGGCGATGCCGAAGGCCTGCAGCCGCTCGACCGTGGCCTCCGGGCTCGGATCGCCCCACAGGACCGCCTCGTCGTCGTAGGCCGGCAACGCGATATCCACGCGCTTCAACGCTTCCATGAACACGGTGCGGGTGCGCGGCAGATCGCCTCTCCAGTTGCGGGGACGGAAGTTGGCGTCGAACGCGATCTTGGCGCCATTCTGCCGCGCCACCTCGATCAGGGCGAGGAAGCGCCCGAGCCCGGCGTTGGAATAGAGCGAGAGGGTGATGCCGGAGAAATAGACCAGCTTGGCGGTGAGCAGGCTCGCCGCCACGCGGTTCCATTCCGGCAATTCGAACAGTTCGCGCGCCGGCGCCTCGTCGCGCCAGAAATTGAAATGTTGCTTGCCGGCCGCATCGAGGTCGACCAGGTAGAGGCCGGGCAACCGGCCGTTCACGCGCAGGATGGGATCGCTTGCCACGCCCTCGGCCGCCATGAGCGCCATGATGGCGTCCGAATAGGGATCATGGCCGAGCGCGGTCGCGAAGGCGACGTCGGCCCCGGCCCGCGCCATGTAGATCGCCGTATTGAAAGTGTCGCCCCCGCACGCGATGGCGAAACGGCCATCGCTGCCGCGCAGCAGCTCGATCATCACCTCGCCGACGCAGACGGCACGGGATTTTTGCTCGCTCATCAGGTCTCCCGCTCCGCCCGGATCGTCGGGAGCCGATCGGCGTCACCTGCCGATTGATACCGCACCGGCCCTGTTGCGGCCAGTGGGGCGCGGGCGGTCGGCGCTATCACAAAAATGGGCGGCCACGGAGGGCCGCGCCCGGGCCGCTCGTTCGGCCGATCAATCCCGCGGCTCGACCTTGACGATCGAGGCGCCGTGATTGCTGCCGACCCAGAAGGTGACCGGGGTGGTGGCGTCGTCCACGAACATGTGCCGCATATTGGTGTCGCGGGCGAGCGGATATTCGATCCCCTGGCCGGTCCTGGGATCGAGCCGCACCACCCGGTCGGTGGTCATGCCGCCGGTCCACAATTCCCCGTTCTTGTCGAAGGTCACGTCATAGGGCTGCGTGAACCGGGTCGGCAGCGGCCATTCGGAGAACTTCTCCTGCCTGGTATCGAACATGCCGATCTTGTTGCCGCGGTATTCCGCGAACCAGAACCGGTCCTGCCCGTCCATGTTGCCGCGCCGGTTGCGCGAAACCGGCGTCGGCGCCTGATAGTAGGTGACCGCGCCGGTCTTGGCGTCGAGCCGCACGATGTAGTTGTTCTGGAACTCCGTCATGTAGAGATTGTTGCTCGAATCGGCGGCGATGTCATAGATCGATTTGTTCGCCCGTCCGCCCGGCAGCATCGCCAGCGGATCGAAGTTCTCGTATTTTCCGCTGTTCACATCGAGCCGCAGGATGGTCGATGGCCCCGCGTCGTTGGTCCACATCTTGCCGTCGACGCCGAAATTCATGGTCAGCATGTTGAGCTGGGTGTCGTCCTTGTTGCGCTCCTGCGAGACCGGGAAGATCTGAAACTTCTCGGACTTGGGATCGAACTTGGCGAGCGCGCCCTGGTACATCATGCCGAACCATAGGGTGCCGTCCCGGTCCAGCTTGAGATCGAGCGAGCCGGTCGGGAAGCCCTTCTTGAGCTCGGGCAAGGCAAATTCCCTGTGCTGGCCGGTCTTGGGATCGAGCCGGCCAATATATTGCTCGCCGAAATTCGTGTACCAGGCGTAGCCGTTCGAGAGCACGACGTCGTGCGGCTCGATCGTCGGCCGCGGCAGGTCATATTCGGTGATGATCACATGGGTGCCGCGGCCGTTCACGCGCGGCAGGGTCTTGAGCTCGTATTCCCAGCGCGGCACCTGGCTGAGATTGATCGTGGCCAGGTACTGCGCGAATTTCCGGAACCGCTCCGGATTGGCGGCACGCGTCTGATCGACCCGCCGCTGCGGCTTGATCGGCTGGCTCACCTGCGCATAGCCCTGCATGCGCGCCACCACCTGCACGAACTCGTCGGCATCGTGGGTCGACTTCACGATCCGCTCCAGGGTATGGCAGCTCACGCAATTGAGCAGCTGGAGCTTGTCGTCGTCGCTGCCCGGAATGCTCATCATCCATTCGGCGTTGGTGAGCTGCTTGCTGAGGTTGCGGGTCCTTCGCAGCCTGAGATCGACCGTGGCCGGGCTGCCGGAAGCCACATCGGCCGCGGTGGGGCCCTCGAGGTCATAGCCGGTGGCGCGCGTCGAAAGGGCGTAGTGGCCCGCTTCCAGGCGGCCGGCCGGGAAGCTGTAGCGGCCCTGCTCGTTCGTCACCACGCTGACCGTGACGGTCGAGCCGTCCTTCCTGGCGTTGACGATCACCCCTTCCATCGCGCCCTCTTCGGCGGAGGTGACCTGTCCGGAAAGCGCCGCGGCACCCTGCGCCTGCGCCGGCGGGGCGCCGAGGACATAAGCGAACACGGCGGCGAGCGCGGCCGCCGCGGTCAGGGTCGGATGTCGGAGCATGCGAGTCTCCTGCTTTCGATGGGGCGTGCGATCAGCCGTGCCTTGCGGGCCACCGGGGCGGCCATTTCGGGCCTTCGCGGCCGGATGATCAGCTGACACGACGAGCCTAGAGTCTCCGCCGAGTCGGTTCAAGGATGCGGTTGTCGCAAGCCGTGCCGTCCGCGGGTGCATTTCGGGGCGGCTGCGGCTGCCCAATTTCCCTTGGCGTTCG
This sequence comes from Xanthobacteraceae bacterium, assembly GCA_036498625.1. Lineage (GTDB taxonomy): Bacteria > Pseudomonadota > Alphaproteobacteria > Rhizobiales > Xanthobacteraceae > VAZQ01. Next base: position 16,692 of record DASYFD010000193.1, read on the forward strand.
TTGCGCGCATTCCTATGTTAGCGGCGCAATGGAGTGATCGATGTCAGACAAGATTCCCGTCACCGTGCTCACCGGCTATCTCGGTGACGGCAAGACGACCCTGCTCAACCGCATCCTGGCCGAGCCGCACGGGCAGAAATACGCCGTCATCGTCAATGAATTTGGCGAGATCGGCATCGACAACGACCTCGTGGTCGGCGCCGACGAGGAAGTGTTCGAGATGAACAACGGCTGCATCTGCTGCACCGTCCGCGGCAACCTGGTGCGCATCATCGACGGATTGATGCGCCGCAAAGGCAAGTTCGACGCCATCATCGTCGAGACCACCGGGCTCGCGGATCCGGCCCCGGTCGCGCAGACCTTCTTCGTCGACGAGAGCGTCGGCCGCAAGACCAAGCTCGACGCGGTGGTGACGGTGGCGGATGCCAAATGGCTCAAGGACCGGCTCAAGGACGCGCCCGAGGCCAAGAACCAGATCGCCTTCGCCGACGTGATCATCATCAACAAGACCGATCTGGTGTCCGCGGCCGAGCTCGACGAGGTCGAAGGGCGCATCCGGGCGATCAATCCCTACGCCAAGGTGCACCGGACCGAGCGTTGCGCGGTGCCGCTGCAGGAGGTGCTGGGGCGCAATGCCTTCGACCTCGATCGCATCCTGGAGATCGAGCCCGAGTTTCTCGAGACCGGCGGTCACGATCATGCGCACGACCACGGCCATGACCACGGCCATGACCACGGCCACCAGCACGATCATGATCACAAGCATCATGCCGGCGGCCTCAAGCACTATCACGACGAAGAGATGCAGTCGCTCTCGCTCAAGCTCGACCGGCCGCTCGATCCGGACAAGTTCTTTCCATGGGTGCAGACGCTGGTGCAGGAGGAGGGCCTGAACATTCTGCGCTGCAAAGGCATTCTGTCCTTCAAGGACGATCCCAAGCGCTTTGTGTTCCAGGGCGTGCACATGATCCTCGACGGCGACCACCAGCGCGCGTGGAAAGACGACGAGGCGCGCTCGAGCCGCATCGTGTTCATCGGGCGGAAACTGTCCGAGCAGAGCATCCGCACCGGCTTCGAGAGTTGCCTGGCCTGATCGCCTTGATCCTTCCGCTCCCGGAAGGCAGCGCAAATGCACCGGTCATGACGCAAAGCAGCCCCGACACCCCGTCCGTGGTCGAACGCACGCGGCATTACCACGCCGATGCCGCCATCGTGGCGGCGCATTTTCTCGGCGACAGCGCGGTCTTCGTGCTCGGTGAGGAGGCGCTCCTGCTGGTGCGCGGCGGCGTGCCTCGGCACGTCGCGATCCACGGCGGTGCCATTCTCAGCTCCGCGGCCGATCGCGAGCGGGTCGTCACCGGCGGCGACGACGGCAAGGTGGTGGCGACCGACGCGGCCGGCGCGAGCACCACCGTGGTGGCCGACGCCCGGCATCGTTGGATCGATCATGTTGCGATCGGGCCCGCGGGCGCGGTGGCCTGGTCGGCCGGCAAGGAGGCTTTCGTGCGCACCGCCAAGGGCACGCAGCATACGTTCGCGGCGCCCTCGACGGTCGGGGCCCTGGCGTTCTCGCCCAAGGGCTTCCGCCTGGCGATCGCCCACTACAACGGCGCCACGCTCTGGTTTCCGAATGCCGCCCAGGCGGAGCCCGAGCCGCTGGTGTGGAAGGGCTCCCATCTCGCCGCCACGTTCAGTCCGGATGGACGCTTTCTGATCACAGCCATGCAGGAGGCGACCCTGCATGGCTGGCATCTGGCCGATCGCAAGGACATGCGCATGCAAGGTTATGCGGCCCGCGTGCGCAGCCTCGATTGGACCGCGGACGGCAAGTGGCTGGCGAGCTCGGGATCGAGCCAGCTGATCCTGTGGCCGTTCCAGTCCAAGTCCGGCCCGATGGGCAAGACCCCGAAGATTCTCGCGCAAGGCGAGACGCAGGTCGAGACGGTCGCCTGTCACCCGGCGCAAGCCGCGATCGCGGTCGGCTATGCGGACGGGCTCATCCTGATCGTCCGCCTGCCGGATGGTGCGGAGGTGCTGGCGCGCAAGCCGGCCGCCGCGCCGGTCACGGCGCTCTCCTGGAGCGCAGACGGGACCCTGCTCGCATTCGGGACCGAAGCCGGCGATGCCGGCGTCGTCGATCTTGGTTGATCCGGCCGCGCGAACGTCCGGTTGCGGGCGGGCGAAAGATCGCCCTTGTGCGGGCTTTGTTGATCCACTTCCGAAGGGTATGGGCGCACCGCCTCGGCTCGGCGATCGCGAGAAATAATCCGTATGATACCGCCGCCCATGTCGAATGTGGCTTTGCGGCGACAATTTGTTGATTGAAAGTTGTGTGGTCCGACGATTGCCGCCAAAATTTGACATCGCGGCGTTCAACACCTCTTTCGTCAAAAATTTCCTGTACGTCGAAAATTTGCTTTGGAATTGTTCCGTCAATTGCTAGCGTGCGTGCGGGGTTCTGGGGCGGGCCGGGACGGGGCGCTACAAACATGGTCCGTATTCTGCTTGCCGACGACCATGCGGTCGTGCGGCGTGGCCTGCGCGCGCTGCTGGAAGCGCGCCAGGATTTTGAAGTGTGTGCGGAAGCGAGCAACGGTCGCGAGGCGGTGGAGCTTGCGCTCCATCATAAGCCGGACGTTGCCGTGCTCGATATTTCCTTGCCCATCATGAACGGGATCGAGGCCACGCGGCAAATCCGCAGGGAAACGCCGGGCACCGAGGTCATGATCTTCACGCTGCACGACCGGGAGAGCGAGATTCGCGACGTGCTGCAGGCCGGCGCCCGCGGTTACGTCTTGAAGTCGGAAGCCGACGAGCAGATCGTGCGCGCGGTCGAGGCGCTGGCGCGCCACCACGCCTATTTCTCGGATCACGTCTCGGAGACATTGCTCGACAATTTCGTCGAGCAGGCCGGAGCGGGCGGCAACGCGATCTCGTTGACGGCGCGTGAGCGCGAGGTGGTTCAGCTCATCGCCGAGGGCAACAGCAACAAGAAGATCGCCCACCTGCTCAGCATCAGCGTCAAGACGGTGGAGACCCACCGCTCGGCCTCGATGCGCAAGCTCGACATCCACTCGACGGCCGACCTGGTCCGCTACGCCGTGCGGCAACGGCTGATCCTGCCGTAGGGAGTGAGTAGTGAGTAGAAACGTCTCTTCACCACTCACCACTCACCTTCCTTCAGATCACATACTGCCGCAGCGGCGGATAGCCGTTGAAGCCGACCGAGGAATAGGTCGCCGTATAGGCGCCGGTCGCCTCGATCAGCACCTTGTCGCCGATGGCGAGCGAGATCGGCAGCGGGTAGGGGGTCTTCTCATACAGCACGTCGACGGAGTCGCAGGTCGGGCCCGCGATGATGCAGGGCGCCATCTCGTCGCGATCCTTCTTGGTGCGGATCGGATAGCGGATCGCTTCCGCGATGGTCTCCGCCAGCCCGTGAAACTTGCCGATGTCGAGATAGACCCAGCGGATGTCGTCCTCCGGTGAGCGCCGGGCGACCAGCACCACCTCGGCCTCGATGACGCCGGCGCTGCCCACGAGCCCGCGCCCCGGCTCCACGATGGTCTCCGGCAGATTGTTGCCGAAATGGCGGCGCAGCGAGCGGAAGATCGCCCGGCCGTAGGATTCCAGCCGCGGCGTCTTGCGGATGTATCTGGCCGGAAAGCCGCCGCCCAGATTGACCATCGATAGCGCGATGCCGCGTTCCGCACAGGTCCGGAACACCGCGGCCGTCGAGGCGAGCGCCCGGTCCCAGGCCTCCACATTGTGCTGCTGGGAGCCGACATGGAAGGAGATGCCATGCGGCACGAGGCCGCTCCGGTGTGCCAGCTCCAGGATGTCGGCGGCATATTCCGGCTCGCAGCCGAACTTGCGCGAGAGCGGCCATTCGGCGCCCGACCCGTCGCAATGGATGCGGCAGATGACGCGGGCGCCCGGCGCCGCGCGCGCGATCTTCTCGACCTCGGCCTCGCAGTCGACCGCGTACAACGTCACCCCGAGCCCGAAGGCGGCCGCGATCTCGGTCTCCTTCTTGATGGTATTGCCGTAGGAGATGCGCTCCGGCGGGGCGCCGGCGGCGAGCACCGCGCGGGTCTCGCTCACCGAGGCGACATCGAAGCAGGCGCCGAGCTCGACCAGTAGCTTGAGGATGTCGGGCGCCGGATTGGCTTTCACCGCGTAGAACACCTTGCTGTCGGGCAGCGATTTGGCGAAGGACAGATAGTTCTCGCGCACGATGTCGAGATCGACCACCAGGCATGGTCCTTCGTCTTTGCGGTGCTTCAAGAATTCACGGATGCGTGCGGTCATCTCGACCTTGCTCCCTATCCGGCATGGCGGCGCGCCGCCTGGTGAACCTCCTGCAACGCTCGCAGCCACCGCGGAATGCGGTGAGTGCATGGCGCCGCGATATGGCTGCCTTGGTCCGGATTGGGGAGATCCCGTTCCGCACGCCCGGCAAGAAGGACAAGCCTTTTCAGTCATCCGGCATTCGCGCCGGTTGGTTCTAAAAAAGCCCGTTCCGTCGTTGCTTTAAGCCGCGTCCCCCGTTG
>DASYFD010000194.1:0-13166 GCA_036498625.1 Xanthobacteraceae bacterium
ACCGGTGATCTCGCAGGCGGCGAGCAGGGCCGGAACGTTGAGATAGCTGTCGCGGGCGGCGGGCGGGCCGATGCACACGCTTTCATCGGCGAGCCGCACATGCATGGCGTCGGCGTCGGCGGTCGAATGCACCGCGACGGTTGAGATGCCGAGCTCCTTGCACGCGCGCAGCACCCGCAATGCGATCTCGCCGCGATTGGCTATGAGGATTTTGTCGAACATGGGGTTCCGAGATTGGTGAGTAGTGAGCAGTGAATAGTGAGCAGGGAACAACTTCCTAGCTACTCACCATTCACCACTCACCGATCAGAACTCACCATTCGCCTCTCATTTTACGATCATCAGCGGCTCGCCGAACTCGACCGGCTGGCCGTCCTCGATCAGAATCTGTGTCACGACGCCGGCGCGGGGCGCAGGAATCTGGTTCATGGTCTTCATCGCCTCGACGATGAGGAGCGTCTCGCCGGCCTGCACCCGGCTGCCGATCTCGACATAGGGGCGAGCGCCGGGCTCGGCTCCCAGATAGGCGGTGCCGACCATGGGCGAGGTGACCAGCCCCGGATTGCCGGTGTGATCGGGCGGTCCCTCGTCGGCTGCGGCGCGGGCTGCGGATGGCGGGGAGGCCGCGCTCGCCGGAGCCGCCGCCCGCTTGGCGCGGCGCGCCACTCGCACGCGCTCGCCATTGCGCTCGTACTCGATCTCGGTGAGGCCGGTCTCCTCCAGGAGCTTGGCGAGATCGCGGATGAGCTCGGGATCGATCGCGGACTTGCGCTTGCCCGGGGCGCTGCCTTCGTCCGCCGGCGCATCGGGCCCGGAGCGGCTCTTGACCGGTTTCTTGACCTGGTCGTCGGGTCCGCCCGCCACGGTTCAGGCCCCGTGCCCGGCGGCGATCAGCGCCGCCAGCCCATCGATCGCCAGGACATAACCATCGATGCCGAAGCCGCACAGCGAGGCCTTGGCCACCGGCGCGATGTGGGAGTGGTGGCGGAAGCTGTCGCGGGCAAAGATATTGCTGATATGGACCTCGATCACCGGAAGGCTCACCGCCGCGATGGCGTCGCGGATCGACACTGAGGTGTGCGTATAGCCGCCCGCATTGAGCACGATCCCTACCGCCTTCTTGGCTCCCGCTTCGTGGATCCAGTCGATCAGATCGCCCTCGTGGTTCGACTGCCGGAACTCGAGGCCGAGCTTGTGCCGCATGGCGCAGTCACGGCACCGCCGCTCCACATCCTTGAGGGTGGCGCGCCCATAGGTGGCGGGTTCCCGGGTGCCGAGCAGATTGAGATTCGGGCCGTTGAGAACGTAGACGGGTTTCGCCATCGACCAGCCGCCCTGCAAACTGAAGTGGTGTGGCGCGTAAAGTGCCGTGCAGCCTTATAGGGGGCTGGTCCACAAAGGTGAAGCCGGAAAGGCGCGAACCCTCGCAGCGTGGACCGGCGCCGGCCGACCGGGCCGGATCGCGATGGGCCAGAACGGGCCGGTCGGTCCCGCGACTGATCAGCAGGTTTCCTTGCCGCAACGCGCGACGCTGACCTTTCCCTGCAGCGCCGCCAGGCCGACCGCGCCCACGACCACCTCCGCCGGAAAGATGTAGCTCGGTGTGCCGTTGAGCCCGAGCCCTTCGGCGAGCTTCCGATTCTCCTCCAAAGTCTGCTTCACCTCGTCGCTCTGCATGTCCTTGTCGAGCCGCGCCATGTCGAATCCGACCTCCTTGGCGACGGCGAGCGCCCGCGCCTTGTCGGCGGGGCCGCGGCCGCCGAGCAGCTTGGTATGGAAGTCGATGTATTTCTTTCCGGTCTTGTCTTGCATGCGCGCCGCCACCGCGACCTGAGCGGCCTGCATCGAGCCTTCGCCGAGCACCGGGAACTCCTTGAGCACGACCTTGACCTTGGGATCGCTCTTCATGAGATCGAGCATGTCGGTCATGGCGTGCTTGCAGAATGCGCAGTTGTAGTCGAAGAACTCGACCATGGTGACGTCGCCCTGCAGGTTGCCGAGGTTGACCTGGTGCGGCGAGCTGAAGATGGCGGCGGCGTTGTCCTTGATCGCGGCGAGGTGCTTTTCCGCATCCTCGGCATTCTGGCGCTTCTCCAATTCCGCCATCGCCTCCTGCAGCACCTCGGGATGGCTCAACAGATATTCGCGCACGATCTTCTCGATCTCGCCGCGCTGATCGGGGGCAATCGACTGCGCCAGCACGGGGGCCGGCGCCCAAGCCACGACAGCAATCGCGAGCGCCAGGGCCGCCAGCGGCACCATATTGAGCTTCATCTTGGTAATCCTCTTTGAGATCGCCGCTAGGGCGGATTGCCGCCAGGGCGGATTGGCCGCTAGGGCGGATTTTTCGGATGCACCACCACCGTCGAGCGCGCGGTTCCCGCCGGGTCCTTGTTGGAGATGTCGTCCGCCCTCACCCAGCCGGGCGAGCCGATCGGGAAGCGATCCTTGGCGCGGGCGGCGAGCATGCGGGCCGCCTTCAGGTCGCCGCGCGTGAGAGCCGCCTGCGCGGAGGAGAGATCCGCATGGGCGAGGTCGCCCTTGCGGCCATACGCCATGGCCAGCTGATTGTAAGCCTCGGGCGAATCCGAATCGCGGGTGAGCGACGTTTCGAGAACCGATATCGCCTCGTTGAGGTGCGCGGGATCGTTGCTTTCGACCAGCGCCTGACCGAGCATGACCTGGATCAGCGCCGGATTGGGCGCCAGCTGGGTAGCGCGGCGCAGCGGCGCGATCGCCTCGGCGGGCTTGCCGGCCTCCAAGAGCGTCTGACCCTTGAGCTCATGGAAATACGGATTTTGCGGCTGCGCCTCGATCAGGGCATCGATCTGCCCCATGGCGGCGCGTGGATCGGAGAAATGGGACGCCGCGATGGCGCGGGCATAGCGCGCCGGCAGGCTCTGGTCGCTCGCCGGATAGCGGTTCGCGGAGGTCTCGGCGCGGTCCATGTAGCCGTAGAGCTTGGCCCGCATCATGTCGTGGCGGAACTGCAGCTCGGGCGAGTCCTTCTTGTCCCAATACGGACTGGTCTTGACCAGCTCCTCGAGCGCGGCGACTCGCTCCTTCGGCATCGGATGGGTCTGCAGATAGGGATCGATGTAGCGCGACTGGAACATGATCTCGTCGCCCAGCCGCTTGAAGGTATCGTACATGCCCTTGGGCGATTGACCGGTGGCGGTGAGGAATTTCACCCCGGCTCGGTCGGCCTGCTCCTCCTGAGTGCGGATGTAGGCCAGCATGCTGCTCTGGATGAGGCCCTGCGGCATGGTCATCGCCGCCATGCCGACATCGGCACCGCCGCCGCCGCTGCGCGCGCCCGCCACCATGGCGCCGATGCCCAGCAGCATGGCGACCAGCGATTCGGTGGAGGCGTTGGCCATCTGCTCGCGCATACGCGCCAAGTGGCCGCCGGCGATGTGGCCGCTTTCGTGCGCCAGCACGCCGATCACCTCGTTCGGCGTCTTGGCCTGCATGAGGGCGCCGGAATTGATGAAGATGCGATGCCCATCGGCCACGAAGGCGTTGAACGAGCGATCGTTGATGATGATCACATGGACATTCTGCTGGGCGAGGCCGGCCGCCTTGAGAATCGGCTGGGTATATTCGCGCAGGAGCTGCTCGATCTCTGCATCGCGGATGATCGGCGGGCCGCCGCCGCGGCCTTGCTGCGCCGACGCTGGAATGCCGGCCGCCGCCAAGGAGGCCGCCACCAGCACGGCCAGGCTGCGCGCCGCTGGCTTCCACAATCGCGCCCTGATAGGTCTTCCCGTCATGTCGGCTCGGCTTTGCGCCCCCAGGCGGTGTTCCAAAGTCAGCGCCCCCGCCCGTGCAACCTAGTAGCGTGCCACAGTAGGGTCAACGCAGTCCCGATCACGTCTAATTGCAGCAAGGCGGCAGAAAGTCCGCACAAATGCGGCGGCAGCGGGGCGGTGACCGGGCCTTGCGAACGGAGGCGCCAAGATGATGCTGGAGCGGGCAAAGCGGCTAGTCACTCCCTCGGGTCGCAGCGCCGTGCCGCCATTCATGGTGATGGACGTCATGGCGGCGGCGGCCCGCATCGAGGCCTCTGGCGGCCATGTGGTGCACATGGAGGTCGGGCAGCCGGCCGCGTCGGCACCGGCAAGCGCGATTGCGGCCGCACGCGCGGCGCTCGGCGGACGGCTCGATTATACCGAGGCGCTCGGCATCCCGTCGCTGCGCGCGCGCATCGCCCGGCACTATGAGGAACGCTATGCGCTCGCGATCGATCCGGCGCGCATCGTGGTCACCACCGGATCGTCGGCTGCGTTCGTGATGGCGTTCCTGGCGCTGTTCGATCCGGGCGATCGGGTCGCGGTGGCGGTGCCGGGCTATCCGCCCTATCGGCACATCCTCACTGCGCTTGGGTGCCAGCCGGTCCTGATCGAGACCACGGCGGCTTCGCGCTTCGCGATCACGCCCGACCTGCTGATCGCGGCCCACCGTCAGGCGCCGCTCAAGGGCGTGCTGGTGGCGAGCCCCGCCAACCCGACCGGCACCATGATGACCGCGGAGGCGATCGGGAATTTGCTGGCGGCCGCGCACGACGAGGGAATCCGCTTCATCTCCGATGAAATCTATCACGGCCTCGACTACGCCTTTGCGGCCGAGACCGCGGCGCGGCTGTCGGACGATGCCGTGGTCATCAACTCGTTCTCCAAATATTTCTGCATGACCGGCTGGCGGGTGGGCTGGATGGTGCTGCCGGAAGCGCTGGTGCGCCCGGTCGACCGGCTGCAGGGCAATCTCGCCATCTCGGTGCCGGCGCTGTCGCAAATAGCCGCGCAGGCGGCATTCGATGGCCGCGACGAGGTCGAGGCCGTCAAGCATGTCTATGAGGAAAACCGCCTGGTCCTGCTCGAGGGCCTGCCGAAGGCCGGGCTCGATCGGATGTTGCCGGTGGACGGCGCTTTCTACCTCTATGCGGACGTATCGCGCTTTTGCTCCGACAGCGTTGCATTCGCCAAGCAGATGCTGGAGGAGGCGCATGTGGCGGCGACCCCAGGCATCGATTTCGATCCGCTCAATGGCAACCGCTTCGTGCGCTTCTGCTACGCCGGCTCGACGGCCGACATGCACGAGGCGGTGGGACGGATTGCCAAATGGCTGGCAGCCAGAACGGGATGATGTCGATGGCGAGGCGCACGATTCGCGCGGCGCTTTACGCAGGCCCCATGGTCAGAACTCGACATCGAGCTCCTCTAGATCGTCCGGCTCGGCCTTGGCGGCGGTGACCCATTCCTGCATGGCCGGCATCGCCGTGATGCTGGCGCAAAAGGCGGCGCAGTCGGGTTCGAGCGCGACATCGTAGGTGGTGAAGCGCATTACCACCGGGGCGAACATGGCGTCGGCCATGCAAGGCGTGTGGCCGAACAGGAACGGGCCACCGGAGCCGGCAAGGCATTCGCGCCAGATCGAGACGATGCGGTCGATGTCGGCGCGCGCGCCGGCCCACACTTTGAAGCCCGGATAATGCGCCTTGATGTTCATCGGCAGCGCCGAGCGCAGGTTGCTGAAGCCGGAATGCATCTCTCCCGAGATCGAGCGGCAAAGGGCGCGTTCGGCCCGCGCGGCCGGTATCAGGCCGGCTTGCGGCTTCAATTCGTTGAGGTATTCGGCGATGGCCAGGGTATCCCAGATCTTGACGCCGGCGTGGGTCAAACGCGGGACCAGGAACGAGGGCGAAAGCAGGAGGAGCTCGGCGCGCACCGAAGGGTCATCGCTGCGGCTCTGCTCCTCTTCGAAATCGAGCCCGGCCAATTTGCATAGGAGCCAGCCCCGCAGCGACCAGGAGCCATAATTCTTGCTGGCAATCGTGAGCGTTGCTTCCGCCATGAGCGTGATCCCCCCTTGTCCGAGCCGGCAATAGTCTTCGGCCTGCGCCGAAAGGCGCTGGTTTTGCTTTGCTGACGCAATGATCGCGCCACGGCCGGATCGTCGGCCGGGCGGTTCCGCGCCCCCGGCAAGGTGGGCATCCCCAACAGACGATAATTACCTCGCAGTGCAACAAAAAATCCACTAGCTTTTCATCGCCGGGTTGAGCTGTGGACGGGGTGAGGGGGTCGCTGCGGCGTGCAGCGACGAAAATGGCGTAATGCTCTACCAGGCATATCAGGCGCATGCGGACATCATGGGTCCGGTCCGCATGCTGGCGGCATCCGCCTGCAAGGCGATCGGCCAGCCGCTGACCGACGGCGGCGGCACCGTGACCCTGCGCAATCTTACGGCCGCTTATGAGCTGATTGCGCGCGCCGGCCTTACCCATGCGCGGCCTCCCTTCGGCATCGACCACGTCAAGGTCGGCAACCGCGACGTGCAGGTGCGCGAGGAATTCGCCGAGGTCACGCCGTTCGGCACGCTGCTGCATTTCAAGAAGGACATCGATCAGGCGCAGCCGCGGGTCCTGCTGGTCGCCCCGCTGTCGGGCCATTTCGCCACCCTCCTGCGCGGCACCGTGCGCACCATGCTGCCGGAGCACGACGTCTACATCACGGATTGGCACAACGTGCGCGATGTCGCGCCGCAGGAGGGCGGCTTCGGCTTCGATGACTACATCGGCCATCTGATCCATTTTCTCGAGGTGATCGGCCCCGGCGCCCATGTGGTCGCGGTCTGCCAGCCGTGTGTCGCCGCCCTGATCGCCGCCGCCGTGATGGCGGAGGCCGGCAACGCGGCGCAGCCGCGCAGCATGACCTTGATGGCGGGACCGATCGATCCGCGCGTCAACCCGACCAAGGTCAACAAGCTCGCGGAAAGCAAGCCGATGGATTGGTTCGAGAAGAACCTGATCGCGACCGTGCCGATGCGCTATCCCGGCGCGTTCCGCCGCGTCTATCCCGGCTTCGTGCAGCTGGCGGCGTTCATGAGCATGAATATCGATCGGCACCTGAAGGCCCATCGCGATCTCTACGACAACCTGGTCAAGGGCGAGATCGAGAAGGCGCAGACGACCAAGAAATTCTACGACGAATATTTCGCGGTGCTCGATCTGACCGCCGAGTTCTACCTGGAAACCGTCCGCCTGGTGTTCCAGGAGCACGCGCTGCCACGCGGCCTGATCGATTATCAGGAGCGCAGGATTGATCCGCGCGCGATCCGCCGCACCATGCTGTTCACCGTCGAGGGCGAGCGCGACGACATCTGCGCGGTCGGCCAGACCGCGGCCGCGCATGATCTCTGCACCAGCCTGCGGCCCTATATGAAGCGCCACCACATGCAGCCCGCCGTCGGCCATTACGGCGTGTTCAGCGGCAAGAGCTGGGAGAACCAGATTTTCCCGATCCTGAAGAACGTCATTCTGTCGAGCGATTGAGGGCGCGGGCCGGCGGGCGTGCGCGCGGTGGGGGCAGGGCGCCGTTACCGCAGCGCGGCCGCGATATTGCCGCCATCCACCGTGGTGACGTCGGCGGTGGTCTTGAGCGCCAGCGCCTGCGCCAGGAACGCCTGCGCCACGTCTTCGGCCGTGACCTCGCGGCCGAGCAGGTTGCCGCTCATATAGTCCTTCTCGGTCAGCCCGCGGGCGCTCGAGCGCGAGGCGATCATCTCCTCGGTCAGCAGGCCGGAGCGGACGCGGTCGGCATTGACGGCGTTGGCGCGGATGCCATCGGCGCCGTAATCGAGCGCGTATTGCCGCACCAGGAACAGGGTTGCGGCCTTGGGCAACCCATAGGGACCGAAATTCAAGCCCGGGTTCACCGCCTGCTTGGACACATTGAACAATAGGCAGCCGCCGGTGCCTTGCGCCAGCATCACCTTCACGGCCGCTTGCGCGACCCGCTGGTGGCCGTAGAAATTGAGCTCGAAGCTCTTGCGCAGCACCTCCTCGTCGACCTCGCCGATACGGCCCTGCCAGGCGGCGCCTGCGTTCGACACCGCGATGTCGACGCCGCCGAAAGTCTCCACCACCTGGTCGAAGGCGGCGCGCACCGAGGCCGCGTCGGTCACGTCGCAGCGCAGCGCGAGCGCCGTCGGGCCGACCGTCTTGGCCTTGGCCTGCACCGCGGTCTCGTCGAGATCGAGCAGCGCCACCTCGGCGCCCGCTGCGGCGAATGCCTTTGCGGTCGCGGTGCCGATGACGCCGGCCGCGCCGGTGATGACCGCGACCTGGCCGGCGAGGGGCTTCTCCTCGGCGGTGCCGAGCTTGGCCTGCTCGAGCGACCAGTATTCCATATCGAACATGTCGGCTTCCGGGATCGACTCGAAGCGGCCGATCGCCTCGGCATCCGTGATGGTGGCGATCGCGGCTTCCGCAATGTCGGCTGCGATCCTGGCATCCTTCTTGGTGCGCCCCAGGCCGAAAAGGCCCAGGCCCGGCAGCAGGGCGACGCGCGGCAGCGGATCGAGCATGCGCTTGATCGAGCCGACGCGCGCATTGTTGCGGGTGAAATAGTCCTTGTAGCGCTCGACGAAGCCCAGCACCGCCCGCTGGGCGGCGCGCTTGAAGGCATCCATCCGGCCGTCCTCGGGCGCGCGCAGCAGGACCGGCCAGTTCTTGGTCCGGATGGTGTGGTCGGGCGTGACCACGCCGGCCTGGCTGTAACGGGCGGCCTCGGCGCCGTTGACGAAGGAGAGAATGGCGGGGTTGGTGCGGAAATCGAGAATGAGCCGGCGCCAGGCGCCTTCGCTGCGCTCATCCTTGTGGCTGCAGGCGCCACGCAGGATGGGCGCCACCACCGCGACCGGCGCCACCGCCTGCGGCACATGGGCGGTCTCGAACCCGGCGCTGCGGTTGCGGGCGAGGCGCTCCTCGGCGCGCGTCACCATCTCGATCATGCGCTCGTAGGCTTCCTGCGCGGTCGCCCCGAACGTGAAGATGCCGTGCTTGTGCAGGATCAGCCCTTCGACCGTGGGAGCGGACTCGTAGACCTCGGCCGCCAGCTTGGCGAGCGCAAAGCCGGGCATCACATAGGGAACCAGGCCCATGCGCCGGTCATAGGTCTCCGCGCACAAGGCCGCCGCATCGGGCTGGTCGATCAGGCTCAATACCGCGGTCGAATGGGTGTGGTCGACGAACTTGTGCGGCAGGAAGGCATGCAGCAACGTCTCGACCGAGGGATTTGGCGCCGAGGGGTCGAGCAGGTTCTCGCGCTGGATGCGCACCATGTCTTCGTCGCTGAGCGCCGGGCGCGCGCGCAGCTTGCGCAGGCGCTCGAGCCGCACGGCCGGCAGCCCCGCCGGCTCGATCGCCGCCATGTCGCCGCCCGAGCCCTTGACGCACAGGACCTCGACCTCCTCGCCGAGGAGGTCGCGCAACCTGGTCTTGACCGAGGTGTTGCCGCCGCCATGCAGCACCAGCTTGGGGTCGCGCCCGAGCAGCCGCGTCGAATAGATGCGCAAGGCGAGGTCGGGGCCGATCCCCTGCCTTGCATAGCGATCGACCGTCGCCTGCGCCTCGCGCTCAACCCAGCCGCTCTTCATCTCCTAAACCGCGATCATCCTTGGCCGAGCATCCGTTTTCTCCACCAGCCGGCGCGGCGCGGGCGAGAGGGGTCTTCGCTCTCCGCCATGTTCGGCGGCGCGGTTTGCTCGGGTTCGGCCTGCGCTGCGGGTGCCGCCGCCGGTACCGGCGCCGGGGTGCTGAATTCGCCGCCGAAGCTGAAGCTGGTCGGAGCCGGCTCGCGCACGGTGGAGCCCCGCCGCGACGTCGCCGGCGGGCTCACGGGCGGCGCCGGTGTCGGCGGTGCCGCTTCCGAGGTCGCAAAGGGGCGCTCCGGCTCGCGGTCCGGCGCCGCCTCGGCTTGCTGGCGCTCGACGCGCGGCTCGGCGTCCTCACGCTGATAGGAGCCGGTGTGGTCCGCTTCGCCGAGGTCTCGCTCCGGCGGGCTCAGCTGCGACTCCCGCGGCTCCCATTCAACTTGGGACGGCTCGGGCAGGCCGCCTTCCGCTGCGTAAGGCGCGGCGGAATCCGTTGAAGGCACCGCCTCGCCGTCGCGACCATTGCGGCTGCGCCTGCCGCCCCGGCGTCCGCGCCGCCGCCGCCGCTTTTCGCCCTCGGCTTGCGATTCGCCGGCGACCTCGGCTCCGCCGGGCGCCGTCTCCGTCTCGGCATTGGCCAGTGCCGGCTCGCGCTCGTCGTCGGCTTGCGCCGCAGGGGGCTCTGCTCCGTTCTCAGGCGCGGGCGCCTCGCCATCGCGGCCCTCGCCACGCCGTCCGCGCCGTCGGCGTCGGCGCTTGCGGCCGTTGCGCTCGCCCTCGCCCTGCGCCGCCTCCGCGGCAATCCCGCCGCCGGCTTCATGCTCCTCCTCGTCGGTCTCACTGGCTTCGCCGATCTCCTCGACGTTGCCCGCGGTCTCCTCGAGATCCTCGACCTCGTCGATCACCTCGTCGTCTTCATCGTCCAGGATCGGAGCGCTGACCGGTTGCACCGCCACCAGCGCCTTTGCCTGCTCGATGCTGTGCACCTGCTCGCCCTTCTCGATCAGATAGGACACCTGCCCGGCGACGGTCGGGTCGGCATTCACCGTGATGGTGAGCTGGAAGCGCTCCTCGAGCTCGCGCAGATGGGCGCGCTTGTGGTTGAGCAGATAGAGCGCGGTCTCGGTGCGGGTGCGCACGATGAGATTGTGGGTGGCGCCCTTGAGCAGCATCTCCTCGATTGCGCGCAACAGCTGCAAGGAGACCGAGGAGACCGAGCGCACGTGGCCGGTGCCGCCGCAATGCGGGCACTTCTCGGTCGAGCTTTCGAGCACGCTCGAGCGGATGCGCTGGCGCGACATCTCCAGCAGGCCGAAGTGCGAGATATGCCCGACCTGGATGCGCGCGCGGTCGTGCTTGAGGGCCTCCTTCAAGCGGCGCTCGACCGTGCGGTTGTTGCGCTTCTCGTCCATGTCGATGTAGTCGATGACGATCAACCCGGCGAGATCGCGCAAGCGCAGCTGCCGGGCGACCTCCTCGGCGGCCTCGAGATTGGTCTTGAGCGCGGTATCCTCGATATGGTGCTCGCGGGTGGCGCGGCCGGAATTGACGTCGATCGCGACCAGCGCCTCCGCCTGGTTGATCACGATGTAGCCGCCGGAGCGCAGCTGCACCACCGGCTGGAACATGGCGTCGAGCTGGCTCTCGATCCCGAACCGGCCGAACATCGGCACGTTCTCGTGATAAGGCTTCACGTTCTTGGCGTGGCTCGGCATCAGCATGCGCATAAAGTCGCGCGCATCCCGGTAGGCGTCGGCGCCGGCGACCAGGATTTCGTCGATGTCCTTGTTGTAGAGATCGCGGATCGAACGCTTGACCAGCGAGCCTTCCTCGTAGACCAGCATCGGCGCGGTGGACTTCAAGGTGAGATCGCGGACGGTCTCCCACAGCCGCAGCAGATATTCGAAATCGCGCTTGATCTCGGTCTTGGTACGGCTGGCGCCGGCGGTGCGCAGGATCACGCCCATGCCCTCCGGCACCTCCAGCTCCGAAGCCACCTCCTTGAGCCGCCTGCGGTCGATCGAATCGGTGATCTTGCGGCTGATGCCGCCGCCGCGCGCAGTATTGGGCATCAGCACGGAATAGCGGCCGGCAAGCGACAGATAAGTGGTGAGGGCGGCGCCCTTGGTGCCGCGCTCTTCCTTGACGACTTGCACCAGCATCACCTGGCGGCGCTTGATGACCTCTTGAATCTTGTATTGCCGCCGCATGCGCGACATGCGCTCGGGCACTTCCTCCATCGCATCGGCGCCGCCCACCGATTCGACCGCCTCTTCCTCGCCGCCGGCGCCGTTGATCTCGGTGATATTGTCATCGCCGGTGCCGTGCTCGGCCGGGGGGAGCGCCGAAGATTCGCCGGCGGCGTCACTCTCGGCGGCGCTGCGGTGGTTCTCGTCGCTTCCCGGAATGGGCTCGGCCGCGGCGCTCGAGGCGATCAGGTCGAACTCGATCGGCGTGCCGCTCGCGCCCGCGTGCTCACCGCCCATCGGCTGCTCGTAGGAGTCGCCGGGCCGCGACGTCTCCTCCTGCCAGCCGGACTCGTGGCCCGCATCCGGAGCGTTGTGATCCTCCCCGGCAGGGACGTCATGGGCGTCGTCGGCCGCGGGCGCCATCATTTCAGAGGCGGCCGCCATGGCGGCGGCTTCGCCGGCGGCGGTTTCGTCATGGGCGGCATGGCCGCTCTGGTCATGGGCGATCTCGCCCACCGCCTCATCGGCATGCGCGTCCCGCTCATGGGTGCCGACCGGAGCGCTCTTGATCTCGTCGCGCGATCGATGGGAGCGTCGTTCCCGATGGGCGCGGCGTCCGGCACGATTGTCGGCCTCGACCTCGGCGGCGCGCGCGGCACGCTCCTCCTCGTCGATCAGCGCCTGCCGGTCGGCGACCGGGATTTGATAGTAGTCCGGATGAATTTCGCCGAAGGCCAGAAAGCCATGGCGGTTGCCGCCGTAATCGACGAAGGCGGCCTGCAGCGACGGCTCGACGCGCGTCACCTTGGCGAGATAGATGTTGCCGCGAAGTTGTTTACGATTGGCAGACTCGAAGTCGAATTCCTCGACGCGGTTGCCGCGCAGAACGACCACCCGGGTCTCTTCCGGATGTGTCGCATCGATCAGCATTTTGTTGGGCATGGACGAATCTCGTGATGGCACGCCGGCACGCGGCCGCCCATCGTCGCCTCGCGGGCGTGACGGAACGGCGCGACCAGGAAACGGCCTGATTGAGGTTGAACGGAAGGGCCTGCGGGGCACGCGTAAGCATCCCATCGCGGGCCGCCGGGCGGGCGCGGGATGCGCAAGCGCGGCTCATGGCGTCGCACGGCGACGCGATGCTGTGGCGATGGATTTGGCTCTCGACGCGCGGTCGTAGCATGACCTTCGGCCCGTGACGGTGCGGCAGCGCGTAGGCGCGGCCGTAGTTTCTCTCGGCTGACGGCTGTCGTCGCGAGCAGCCCGGTTGCGAACTATTCGCATGAGCTGCCACCGAACCGCTGCAGGAGGTACCCGCGAGGCACCAGCCGCAAGTGACACCAATCGTGCTCTACAAGGACATCGGCTTTGATCGCTCGCCGCCGTCACGCCGAATGCGGGACAAAGCGGGTCGCTTCTGCCGCCCGAGTCTCCTCCCGCTGGTCGTCGGAGAGCGATCCTCGAGTGGCTGCCGGATGCCCAAACGCGGCACAACCGGAACTTTCAACCATCAGCAAGCCCTTCTTACGGCCGCATCGGCGCATT
>DASYFD010000195.1:0-20799 GCA_036498625.1 Xanthobacteraceae bacterium
GGTTCGGGCGGGCTTGCGTCCTCCTGCCCACGCCCGGGGCCCGGCTCGGGCGCCGCGATAGTGGGAATAGCCCCCTGGCGCAGCTTCCTGGCTTCCTGATCCAGCTCCAGGCAGGTCAGGACCTCCACATAGGAGGCGGTGCGGTTGTTGGTGGCGAGGCGGATGCAGCGCGCGCGGTCGGCGGCTGCGAACTCGCTCCATCTCTTGGCGAGCTCGTCGCGGGCGGCTTTCTCGTCCGCCATGCAGATCTGGGTGTCGTCCCTGGCGCTGCGCATCTCGGCGGCGCCCTGCCGGCAGATCGGCTCGAAGTTGAGGTCCGGAACCTTGTCCACGACCGAGATCAACAGCTGGCCACCGACCATCATGGCGGGAAACAGGATCATCGCAGGGTCACCTTGCCGGGAGAAATCGTTCAAGCGCGAGCGGATGCCGGCGTCGATATTACACCACCGGCGAACCGACACACTAGAGCGGGTTTGGCCGCGAGATCATCCCGAATGGCGCTGTCCGGCGCCCGCTGCGATCGAAGCCTGTGGCCCCATAGGCCCTGGCAGGAATCCCGGTCGTGGGCTACGCTCCGCGCCAACAAGGCCATAAACGTGGAAAGGGAGACGGCATGACCAGCAATCTTGGAAGACGCGGCGTATTGCAGGCAGGCGCAGCGGCGCTCGGCGCGGCGATGATGCCGGGGAGCGTCCTGGCGCGGGCGCAGACAGATGCCGGCCCCAAGGCCGGCTACGAGTTCATGGTCAAGGACCTCGTCTACCAGCGCAACGGCGGCAAGCCGCGGCTGGCGCGGCTTTATCAGCCGAGCGGCAGCGGACCATTCCCGGCGGTGCTGCAGGTCCATGGCGGAGCATGGACCAACAAGAACCGCACCGACGGCCAGAATACCGCGCTCGATCTCGCGGCCGCCGGCATCGTGGTGCTGTCGATCGATTTCCGCAATTCGCCCGAGGCGCCCTACCCGGCCTCCCTGCAGGACATCAATTACGGCATCCGCTGGCTCAAGGCCCATGCGGGCGAGTTCGGCAGCAGCGCCGACCGGGTCGGCGCCTACGGCACCTCGAGCGGCGGCCACCAGATCCTGCTCGCCGCCATCCGTCCCGATGATCCGCGCTATCGGGCACTGCCGCTGGCGGAGGCGCCGGAGATGGACGCCAAGCTCGCTTTCGTGGTCTCGGGCTGGGGCGTGCTCTTTCCACTCGAGCGCTACAAGCTCGCCAAGGCGGCGAACCGGCCGGACCTCACCGTCAATCACGACACCTTCTTCGGCAACGAGGCGACCCAGCTCGAGGCCACGCCCGCTCTCATCATCGAGAGCGGCGAGAAGGTCTACCTGCCGCCTGCCCTGGTGTTCCAGGGCACCAAGGACGAGTGGACCACGGTCGAGCTCGCGCAGCGCTTCGCCGCCGACTATCGCGGCGCCGGCGGTACCATGGATCTCCAGCTCCTGGAGGGCGAGCGCCACACCTTCGTCAACGAGCATCCGTTCGCGCCCAACTCGATCAAGGCGGTCGAGGCGTCGATTGCCTTCATCAAGAAGTACGGATCCTCGCGGCAGGCGCAGCGCTGAAGATTTTTACCTCCCCCTGCAAGGGGGAGAGCCTGCCCTCGGGCCACGACACCCGAGGATCGGATCGCGAAGCGGGTCGGGTGGGGTCCCGCCTCCCAACAAGCACCGAATATGCCGAAAGGCTGGACCCCCACCCGGCGCTTTCGCGCCACCCTCCCCCTCTCAGGGGGAGGGAATCAGTGCCGGCATCGCCGTCCCCCGAAATGCGACAATGCAAAGAGCAGCCGTGTCCGATGCCGGTGCAAGGCCCTTCGACAACCAGGATCAGGCAATCGCCCGCAAGGTCGCCTGGCGGCTCGCGCCGCTGTTGATGGCCTGTTACTTCGTGGCGTTTCTCGACCGCGTGAATGTGAGCTTCGCGGCGCTCGCCATGAACCAGGATCTCGGCTTCGACAGCGCCATCTTCGGGCTGGGTGCCGGCATCTTCTTCATCGGCTATTTCTTCTTCGAGGTGCCGAGCAACCTGGTGCTGGAGAAGCTCGGGGCGCGGGTGTGGATTGCGCGCATCATGTTCACTTGGGGCCTGGTCTCGGCCGCAACCGCGCTGGTGTGGAACGAGCCGAGCTTCTATGCGGCGCGCTTCCTGCTCGGCGCCGCCGAGGCCGGTTTCTTTCCCGGCGTGGTGCTCTACCTCACCTACTGGTTCCCGGCCGCGCACCGGGCCCGGATGGTCGGCCTGTTCATGGCGGCGGTCCCGGTCTCGGGCATCATCGGCTCGCCGCTGTCCGGGTGGCTCCTGGGCCTCGAGGGTGCGCTCGGGCTCCACGGCTGGCAGTGGCTCTTCATCCTCGAAGGCCTGCCTTCGGTGCTGCTCAGCGTATTGGTCTGGCGCTATCTCACCGACCGGCCGAGCCAGGCGAACTGGCTAACGGCGGGCGAGCGCGAACGCCTGGAGGCAAACCTCGCACGCGAGCGCGCGCACCGGGATTCCGTGCGGCGGTATCGGCTCGGCGAGGCCCTCACCAACGGCCGCGTGCTGGCGCTCGCCGTGCTTTATCTCGGCCTCGTCACCGGACTCTATGGGGTCACGTTCTGGCTGCCGCAGATCGTCACGGGTTTCGGCGGCTTGAGCAATCTCGAGGTCGGCTTCATCGTGGCATTGCCGACGCTCGCCTCGGCCATCGCGATGGTGGCATGGACGCGCCATTCCGACCGCACCGGGGAGCGGCCGTGGCACGTGGGGTTGCCGGCCTTCGCGGGCTGCCTGGGTCTCATCGCCAGCGGCTACGTGAGCAATCCGCTGCTCTCGATGATTGCGCTTTCGGTGGCGCTGATCGGCATCTATGCCGCCATCGCCACCTCCTGGACGCTGCCGACCGCATTCCTGACCGGCACCGCCGCCGCCGGCGGCCTCGCGCTCATCAACTCGATCGGCAATCTCGGCGGGTTCGCCGGTCCCTACTTCACGGGCTGGATCAAGAAGGCGACCGGCGAATATTCGCTCGCGTTCCTGATCATCGGCATCGGGCTCGCGCTCTCCGGCCTGATCGCGCTCGCGTTGCGCCAGGCGGTGGCCGACGAGCGTCCGGCCGCGGCGCCCAGCGGGCAGCCGAGCTGATCCACATCAGCTCACCTTCATGCGAAATGGCAATGGCGCGATCGGACTGATCGCGCCACGCCGTTGCAGTATCGGGTCGAGCCGTGGCTCAGCGGATGGCGCGGAAGCCAGCCTTTGCGCCCAGGCCGATGGCGTTCACGCGCGGCCCGATGGCGAGGCTCGGGGTCCACACCGGCATCGTGGCGCCGAGACTGACCGAGTGGCCGAGGCTTACGGCACCGAGATGCGTGCCCTTGCTCGATCCGTCGCCGTTCTGGGTGCCGCGGTCGCTCTTGCCGCCGTCATCATGCCCGCCGCGGCCCTTGGCGCCACGTCCGGGAACCGACGGGAGATCGATCTTGATCCCGGGGTTGTTGATGATGTGCAGATCGGGCGGCGTGTCGTTGGAGGTGCGGCCACCCTTGATCGGTGCCGGCGGGTCGAAGTGGATCGGCTCGCGGAACTTGATGTCGCGCGGCGGCGGGTTGTTGCCTCCGATGGGGGGCGGCGGGTTGTTGCCGCCGGTCGGGGGGCAGATGCGGTCGATGTAGATCGTCACCAGCTTGGTGATGACCTTGACCTTCCAGTGCGGCACATAAATGATGTCGACCAGAAGCCCGGCCGGCAGATCGAACAGCGTCGTCCAGTTGGTCTCGTAGAAGGCCTGCGAGGCCGACACCGAAACCGCGTTGCCGCAATCGCCGTTGAGGAACTTCTTGGCTTCCATGAAGATCCAGAGCTTGTCGTTGTTGAACGCGTCCGAGGAGACCAGCTGGTAGTCCTGCTCCGGGGGCATCGGCGCCCAGCCGATCCACTTGTCGCTCTTGCGCCAGACCACCCAGCCCGGGCTCCAATCCTGGTCCGGAACCCAGAACCAGCCGATCTGCTCGTCGTGCGACCAACGGCCGTAGTGGTGGACGATCGAGCCCCAGGCGGTGTCGTCGTTGAAGTACCAGCCGTCCTTGGTATAGGTCCACTGGCAGGCCGGATAGGGATGCCAGCCCGGCGGCGTCACGGTCGGGACCCAGATGTCGCCGTACTTCTCGTGCGTGCCCCACTTGCCGTAATTGGCGAGGATGGACTTGAATTCGGCCACGGTGGTGGCCTCGGCATGGGCCTTGGTGATCGCGAACGGCGCGTTGGCGGGCAGAAGCATCATCGCGGGCAAGGCGAGACCGGCGATCAGCACGGCCCGCGCCAGGCGTTTGGTCATGGCGGTGGTCATTGGTTAATCCTCTCTGTCGTGTGCCTGCTGACATCCCGGCTCACCACGAGCCGCAGCATCCCTTTGTCGGGGCAACACGCGATCGCGTTCGAAAGCTTCACGGACCGCAAAAAATGATTCGCAATGATGTTGCGGCCGGAGATGAAGGCCTGTTCAGATATCGATGGCGCGGCCGGCGGCATGCGGCAGGCGATCCGATCGGGCGCGCGATGGCGTCACGTTCGGGCAGGATTGCGGCGATGATGTTTCACGGGCCCGTGGCCGAGATCGGTTTTCAAGCATGAAGCGGCGCGCCGATTTGAGGATTCTGGAGATCGGCCAGTTCTGCCTGCTCAAGCGGAACTTGCCCGATCAGACCGAGCTGATTTTCACCGGAACGGGCTTTGCCGACGTCGAGGGCATCGACTATCAAACCTTTACCCCCGCCCTGTTGCCGGACCTGGTGCGAGGCTTGGCGCAGGGAAGATGGGATTTGGTCTGTTGCTATCCGCCGGCGCGTCCGGTGTGGGACCGCAAGCACGGGTTCGTTGACGCGCTGCGGGGTCTGCGGCGGCACCTGATCGATTTTCGCACCCTCGGCACCTACCTGCTGCGTGGGCGTGCGGCCCCTCCCCTGGTGATGCTCGACTACAACGACGAGCCGACGATACCGGCCCACATATTTCCGCTGCTCGATCGCTGCTGCGTCTACTTCAAGCGCGAGCTCCCGGCGGATCACGCCAAGGCCTTTCTGGACTCTTCGGCGGCACACCGGACGCATCGGGACGTTATGTCGTCACCCTTGGTGACACGAAACCTGGACAAGCTGCAGCCGGTATCGATCGCCGTGCCGGAGACGACAGTACGGCTGGCGCTGGCGACCAGACCCGACAAGACGACGGACGTGTTCTTCGCAGGCTCCATCAACTCGACCGTGCGGGCCGCCGGCCTCGCCCAGCTTGAGCTGCTGCGCGCCGCCGGACATGCGGTCGATGTCTGCGAAGGCGGCCTCCCGATGAACGATTACCTGCCGCGCTGCGCGCGCGCCTGGCTGAGCTGGTCGCCGGAAGGCTACGGCTGGGATTGCTTCCGCCACTACGAGGCGAGCCTCTGCGGCTCGGTTCCGGTGATGAACCAACCCGGCATATTCCGCTACCGGCCGCTGCTTGAGCATCAGCATGCGGTTTACTATCCGGTGGAAGGCAACGGGCTGCATGATGCGCTCGCCAACGCGCTCGCCGACAAGCCGGCGCTCGCCGCCATGGCACACGCGGCGCGCGCCCACGTTCTTGAGCACCACACCCATGCCCGCGTGGTCGAATATATCCTGGATACCGCGCTCGATCGGCTCAGTCGCGGCCCGGTCACGCGACCATGAGCAACACCGACGCGGAATCAAAAGAGCGTCGGTTGCGGATCATGCTCGTCATCGAGCGTTTCGACCCGGCAGCGGGTGGCCTCGAAGCCTGGACCGCCGGTCTGGCGCGCTATCTGCTCGAGCAAGGCCACGAGGTTCATGTCGCCGCCACGTCCTTCGCGGCGCCGGGTATCGCGGTTGTTCCGCTGCGAATCGCGCGGTCGGATTTGCCCTCGGGGCTCGCCCACAACATCGAGCGCGCCTTGGCGGGCGCCGCGGTCGATGTGGTGCACGATGTCGGCTACGGCTGGTCCGCCGATCTGTTCCAGCCTCAAGTCGGGTCGCGCGTCATCAATCTCGAGCGCGATCTGCGCTCGCGACCGCGCCGCGCCCGTTGGCGGATGTTGGCGTCACCGGCGTTCCGGCGCTGGCGGCGGGATCTGGCCCTGACCGAACGCCGCCAGCTGACGCTCGCCAAGCGGATCGTCGCCGTATCGGAGACCGTGCGGCGCGATCTGGCGATGCGCTATGACATTGCGCCGCGCGAGATACTGGTGATCCGCAACGGCATCGATGTGGCGCGCTTCTCGCCCGCGCTGCGCGAGCGTTACCGCGAGGAGGCGCGCGCCGCGCTCGGCATCGGCCATGAGGTGCTGTTTCTGGCGGCGGCGCACAACTTTCAGCTCAAGGGGCTCGACACCATCCTGAACGCACTCGCCGGATTGGGACCCGATCACCAGGCGCGGCTGGTGGTGGCCGGCAACGGAGCGATCGCTGAATACAGCGCCAAGGCGCGGCAGCTGGGGGTCGGGCATCGGGTGACGTTTGCCGGCCAGGTCGATTCAATGCCGCGCCTTTATGCGGCGGCTGACGCCTTCGTGCATCCGACCTTTCACGATGCCTGCAGCCTGGCGACGCTGGAAGCGCTCGCCTGCGGCCTGCCGGTCATCACCACGCGGGTGAACGGCGCGGCCGACGGGATGCAGAGCGCCCGCGAAGGCTATGTGCTCGAAGCTCCGGGGAACGCCGAGGCGGTGCGGGCCGCCATGATCGCCCTGATGGCGGCGGAGCAACGCCGCGCCTGCGGTGTGCACGCGCGGCAATTGGCGCTGGCAAACAGCTTCACTGCCAACTGCGCCGCGATCGCCGCCGTCTACGCCGACATCGCGGCGGCGCGCCGCAAGACCGGATGAGCCGCATCGCGGCGCGTCACGATGGTTGCAGCAGAGCGAGCGCGGCGGCCAGGACACGCGCGGGCTCGACCGCCTCGACACACGGCGCGGATTGGCCGGGCGGAAGCCGGAAGCGGCACCGCCAGCCGCAATCGAAGCAAGGCATGGGGGCGCTGAGCCCGACCACCACCGGCGCGGTGGTGTCGAAGGCCTGATCCGGCGGATAGGGATGATAGCGGCCCACGATCCCGCCGCCGACCACGCACACGGACGGAATGCGCAGGGCGGCCGCGATATGCGTGGCGGCGCTATCGTTGGCGACCACCAGACGAGCGCCGGCAATCAGGGCCATGAACTCGGATTGGCTGGGCTTTGCGATCGCGCGCGCGCGGCGCGGTTCTTGTGGCGCCCCCCCCTCCGGCGGATCGGCGCCGAGCGGCTCCGCATCGGGCGGCGGAAATCTGTCATGCGCACCGGCGCAAAACACGATCGGCATATCGGTCCGCTCGGCCAGCGCTCCCGCCAGCCATTCGAAATGCGGGAGCGGCCAGCTCTTGAGCGGGCTGGACGATCCGACCGCAAATAGCACATAGGGAGGGCCTTGCGGCGACGACGTCGCCAGCAAGAGGCCGGGCGCGCGCGCCACCGGGCCCGCGGCATCGAGATGACGCATGAACTCGGCATTGCGCTCGAGCTCGTGCAGCAACCCGTCCGCAGCCGGGATCAGCTGTGAGTACCAGCGATCGCCCAGCAGTCTCGCGAGCGGCGGCATGAACATCGGGGTTCCTACCGAGCCGATGCGGGTCGGCGCTCCGGTCGCCCGCATGAGCGCATCTTCCACCAGCAAGTCACGGTTGAAGCACGGCTGCACCGCGATCGAGAAATTCCCGCCCCGCAACCGCCGCACCATCGCCAGGCGATACTTCAGGTCGCGGCGCAATCCGACCCGATCGACGCTCACGATCTCATCGACGGTCAAGACCGATCGGGCAAAATCCGCCGCCGCCGACGAGCAGACCAGGGTCACCATGTAACGCGAGCCCGGATAGCGGCGCAGCAGCGCTTCGAGAGTGGGCAACAGCAAGACCAGATCGCCGATGCCGTGGGCCGCAATGATCGCGAGTTTCGGCTTGCTGCCCGGCGACGGCTTCTTCGGCGCCCGTGCCAACCCCAGGACCAGGCTGTCGGTCGCGAGAAACAGCAGGTCGCGAACGATCCAGAGCACTCGCCGGGCGAGCGATGGCTTGACGGTCCGCGGCGGGCCCACCGCTCAAGCCCGCCTGCTCGATCCGATCCGCCGTATGTGGTCGACCCATCCATGACGGAACGCCGACAGGCCGGCTCCGGCGTCACGGCCGCGCGGCGTCACCGCATAGCCCATGGCCAGCATGGTCGGCTCGATCAGTTGCAGGACTTCCTCCTGCTTGGCCGGCGGCTGGTAGCGGAATTTGCCGATTCTTCCCGTCACGACCTTGCGGGCAACCGCATCGAGGGCTTGCGGGTCGGGTCGGCAATCCAGAAACGCCAGAAGGTTCTCGGCGGTGTCCGCGAAACGCGTGCAGAGATCCTCGTAGCGGACCTCCACGTACCGTTCCCGCAACATGGCCCCATACGTGCGGCAGACCTCGACACTGTTGACCCAATGCAGCGCATTGTAGATGTGGCTCGACCGCTCATAGGCCCGATGGCTCAACGGCAGGCCCCGCCATTGGTCGATCTTATCGGTGTTGAAATAGATCTTCCGCCACAGCGGTTGCTCGGGCGCGACGTGATCGCTGAACGCGACGTCGCGGCCGTCGCGGACCAGGTGGACATATCGGGCCGACGGAAAGATCGCATCGATGACCGGCAGGATGAACCCGGTTTCGCACAGCTTCCAGCCCCAGGCGCGATGCCGTCGCGGATCGCGACCAGCAAGATGCCGCTCGAACGCCGCCACGGCGAGCTCCTCGAGCCCGCCCGGCCAGGGCTCCACGCCCCAGAGCCGGCCGTAGTCGGGATAATAGTGCCGAACCAGAGATTCCATCAGCGGAACGATCGGAAGCGCGTCCTGGGATTCATTGAGCGCGCTGCCCATGAAGATCCCCTGCCCCGCCAGCAACCCGGCGAGCAGACGGCTGCCGGAATGCGACTTGTTGAACACCACGACGGGCGAATCCAGCGCGGCAAAGTGCCTGCGCAGGCGGACAATGGTGGGATTGATCATGCGCCCAGCTTGCAATCGCGGCGGCGGTTTGGCAATCCCGCGCATTCATATTGCAATGTCCATTTGCCGGGACGGTCATGCATCCGGATATCTACGCAGCATTCGACCGGATTTGTCTGGAGGCGGGAATTGACGGCCCGGTCCTGGAGGTCGGAGCGGTGCCGGGTCCCGAGGCCCTGCTCTGCCTGCCTGCGCTCGCGACCACGCCGCTGCGCCTGGGCATCAGCCTGGATGGACCGGGCCGCACCTCAGGCGCCATCATCCTGGGCGGCGACGCGAACCACATGAGCATGTTCGGCGACGCGACTTTCGCGATGGTGCTCTGCAACTCGGTGCTCGAGCACGACCGCCGCTTCTGGCTCACGCTTGCGGAAATCCATCGCGTGGCCAAGCCCGGCGCCCTGGTGGCTATCGGGGTGCCCGGCTACGCGGAACCTCCGCCCAGCCGGCGGCGAGTCGCCGGGCGCGCGCTCGAGCGGGCCGCGGGGCCGAGCACGCGGCTTGGCCGACGGATCGGCAGCTGGCTTGCCGGCACCCCCACCCTCGGCATCCACAATTATCCGGGCGATTACTTCCGGTTCAGCGTGCAGGCCATGACCGAGGTGCTTCTGGCGGGTTACCGGCAGGTCCGGGTTCAAACAATCATGCAACCGCCGCGCATCATCGGCTGGGGCCGGCGTGCTTAAGGCTGAAAGTTCCGCACCTCATCCAGTATCTCGAGCCACCGCGGCAGCCAGGCCGCGATCGAATAGTGCTGCACGCAGAATGACCGGCCACGCGCTCCCAGGTGCGCCCGCAAATCCCGGTCTTCGCACAAGGCCGCGAGCGCGCCCGCCCATTCGTCGGGGGTTGAGGCCGCGCGACCGGCGCCGCTTTGCTGCAAGATGTAGCGGTTCACTCCGACCGGCGAAGCGATGACCGGCAGCCCCGCTGCCAGGTATTCGAGCAGCTTCAGCCCGCATTTCGCCTGCTGATAGGGTGTGTCCTGGAGTGGCATGATCCCGATTTCGGCGTGCTCCGATACCTGACACTCGACCTGCGGGCTCCATTCCACGAACGTCCAATCGAGCTTGGGATGCACGATGGCGGGTCGCGGCCGGGAGATCACCACCAGTCGGAACGGTGTGACCGCCTGCGCCCGCGCCAGGAGGTCCAGATGCGGGAACAGCGTCTCCCGGATCGAGTAATCGGAGCCGAGCCATGCGACCCGCACCGGTTGGCCGGGCCTCTCCGGTTTCTTGAACGTATAGGCATCGGTGTCGACCAAGGTCGGGACCACCTTGACCCGCGGCGAGTGGGCGCGGGCCTGCGCGGCCAGGGTCTCGTTGCCGGCGATGCTGCAGGCGGCGTTGCGGCACATGAAGGCAAAGTGCTCGGGCATCAGTCCCAGATGCAGCGCGTCGTCGAAATCGAAGATCAAGCGCGGGTTGCACCGCAGCAGCCGCTCGGCACCCATGGGAAGCTCGCGATTGACCAGAACGACCTCGTGACCGCCCGCGAGCGCGCCGGTGCGCCGCACCGTCAGGCGCCGAAGAACGTCGACCGCGGCCCTGCTCGCCCAGCTCAGCCTGGGATTTCGGAACGGTGATTGCCAATAGAGCGAAGGTCGGATCGGCCGATGCGTGGTGCCCCATCCGGCGGCGCGAAAATAAGGCAGCAACTGCATGACGCGAAAGCGACTGGCGGGATCGAAGGTGCTATGAGTGATCGCCAGAAGCTTCGGCATGACCTGGAATGTTGGGACGCGCAGACGGGTCGCTGCCGCGGCAGGGGGATGGAATGTATCACCATCCGGCGTTACCACAATCCGGGCCTGCCGGACGATGACCCTGGAGACGATGCCAAGTGCGCCGCATGCCGATCTCGATATCGTAATCGTCAGCTGGAACGCTGGCGATTTCCTTCGCTCCTGCGTGCGCTCGCTGGCGCGGGCGCAGTCTTCGACGCAGGCCCGCTGGAACATCGTGGCGGTCGACAATGCATCGACGGACGGATCGGCCGACGGGCTTTCGGCCGACTTGCCGCAACTCCACTTGCTGGCGAATCCGGCCAATATCGGGTTCGCGGCCGCGTGCAATCAAGGCGCCCGCGCCGGCACTGCCGCCGCCATCCTGTTCATCAATCCCGACATCGAGGTGGAAGCCGGCCAGGTCGATGCGGCGCTCGCCTATCTGGGGCGCCAAGGCAATGAGGGGATCGGGGTGCTGGGCGTGCGGATGCATGACGAGAACGAGCGGCTGCAGCACTCGACCGCCCGGCGGCCGACACCCGGCCGGCTGGTCGCACAATCGGCGGCGCTCGATCGGGCGTGGCCGCGATTGTTCCGGCCGCATTTCATGACCAGCCTCGATCACGCCGAGACCTGCGCGGTCGACCAGGTCATGGGCGCATTTCTTCTCATCCGCCGCGCGCTGTTCGAGCAGCTTGGCGGTTTCGACGAGCGGTTTTTCATCTACTACGAGGAT
Organism: Xanthobacteraceae bacterium; assembly: GCA_036498625.1. GTDB lineage: Bacteria > Pseudomonadota > Alphaproteobacteria > Rhizobiales > Xanthobacteraceae > VAZQ01. The sequence continues at coordinate 11,518 of DASYFD010000195.1, forward strand.
GCCGATCTTTGCCTGCGCGTGCGGCAGGCAGGATGGGAGGTGGTTCATTTCGCCGGTGCCGGCGTGCGCCATGCGGGAGGCGGCTCGACCGGAAAGGTCAAAGCCTGGCGTCTCTACCAGTTGCTGCGAAGCCGCATTCAATTCATCGCCAAGCATCATTCGTACGGCGGCACGGTGGCGGTCACGACCAGCGCGTTGCTGATGGAGGTGCCGGCGCGCATTCTGCGCGCCTGCCTGCGCGGCTCCACGCGAGAAATCGCCGACACGCTCGCGGGTGCCCGGATGCTGCTGGGAGACCTGCGCAAGCTCTTGGCGAGGAGCGGCCGGTGACGCTTTCGCTTCTGGCATTGACCCGCCACTGCGAGCTTGGGGCCAGCAGCCGGCAACGCATTCTCATCTATCGGGCGGCGCTGGAGCAGGCAGGATTTGCAGTCACGGTCGTCCCGTTCTTCGACCACGATTATCTGGTCGCAAGGTATGCATCCGGAAGCCTGTGGGGCTCGGCGCTGCGCGCCTTTCTGCGCTTCGGCGGCCGCCCGCGGCTGGCGCGCGAGTTCGACCTCGTCCTGATCGAGAAGGAGGTGGCGCCGTGGCTACCCGGATGGATCGACCGCGCGACGCTCGGCGGCGTGCCCTATGTGCTCGACTACGACGATGCCTGGTTCCTGCGCTACCGGGAGCATGGGTCGGCCATCGTGCGCGCCACCATGGGACGAAAGCTCGAAGGCTTGGCGCGGCGGTCTGCGCTCACCATTGCGGGCAACGACTACCTCGCCCGATGGGCGAACGACAGCGGCGCCAGATCGGTGCTGACGATCCCGACGGTGGTGGACTGCGCGCATTATCCGGTGCGGCCCGAACCCGCGGAGCCGTTCACCGTGGGATGGGTCGGTACGCCGCTCACCGCCAAATACGTGGATTCGATCGCCGGGCCGCTGCGCAGCTTCTGCCGGGATTACGGCGCCAGGCTGATGCTGGTCGGCGCGAATGAGCCCTGTGGCAACGGGCTGCCTTGCATCAGCGTTCCTTGGCACAGGTCCGACGAGGCGGAAAATCTCGCCCGCTGCCATGTCGGTATCATGCCTCTGGCGGACGACGAATGGAGTCGCGGAAAATGCGGCTACAAGCTGATCCAATATATGGCATGCGGCCGTCCGGTGATCGCTTCCGCGGTGGGCGTGAACCCATCCATCGTCGAGCACGGCCGAAGCGGATTTCTCGTCCACACGCCGGAGGAATGGTACCGCGCTCTCGTGACCTTGCACGATGATCCGGGCCTGCGTCGCACGATGGGGGCCGCCGGTCGGCGCCGCGTCGAGCAAACATATTGCACCGAGGCAACCATCGGGAGCTTGATCGCCGGGCTGCGCGCGGCGGCAGGCCGCAGCTGAGTGCCTGGACCGGCGGAATTTCGGAAAACGACGCCGCCCGGTGGCCAGGCGGACCGCTTGCGGCCGGCCTCCTGAAAAGTACTTACGCGCACTTTTCTTCCTTCACTTCCACTTCATTGCAATGCGGACAGGCAACCACGAGCAAGTCCGGAAGGCCATGAGGTCGAGCGACGCTGCGGATCAGCTTCATCGCAGTACCGCACGAGGGACAACGCTGGATAGCGAGGTTGTCAGCTAGAATCATGACACCAAATCCGAGACGGATGGGGTGGAGGGTCTGTAGCCTGAGTCGGGCTCCGAATTGGTTGCGGAAAAGGAACGCAATCGAATTTCAGCAAGCCCGGTGGATTCCGCGATTGATCAAATAGCGCACACTTTGGTCCGCGTGCCTATTTTGCCGGCACGACTGGTCCGAAAGCCGGAAATCGAAGCCAGGATAGAATGTCTGGGCCAAGTTCGACGTGGCAGGCGGGTCATGGATTTTCTATAGTGCGGCCTCGAGATGTTGGCCGGCCCGCGTGGCCGCGATTCAATATCCGCATCGAAACGTTCGGGAGGACAATCAATGAACCGCATGCTGGGTTGCGCCGGTCTCTTTCTCATCGTGGCGATGGCCAATGCCGACGCGCGCGTGACCAGGATCGAGATTGCCAAGCGCGAGCCGTTCGCCGCCGGCCAGGCCTTCGGCAATGTCGGCGCCTATGAGAAGGTGGTGGGCCGTTTCCATGGCGAGCTCGATCCGAAAAACCCGCTCAACGCCGTCATCGTCGATCTCGACAAGGCGCCGCGCAATGCCCGCGGCATGGTGGAGTATTCCGCCGATTTCTACATGCTCAAGCCGGTCGACCTGGCCAAGGGCAACGGCGCGTTGTTCTACGAGCTCAGCAATCGCGGCAACAAGGGCATCCTCGCCCGCTTCAACGACGCGCCCGGCAGCAACGATCCGACCACGGCCCAGCATGCCGGCAACGGCTTCCTGATGCAGCAAGGCTTCACGCTGCTGTGGAACGGATGGATGACCGGCCTGCCCACCGCCAACGATGCGCTGCGGATCGAGCTGCCGATCGCGACGGCCCCCTCCGGTCCGATCGTCGAGACGGTATGGGATGAATTGCTGTTCAACGAAGCCGACACCAAGCAGGCGCGCCTGTCGTTCAAGGCCACATCGACCGACCAGGCGCAGGCCACGCTTTACGTGCGCGAGCACAACAGCGAGGAGCCCACGGTCATTCCGGCCGCAAATTGGGAATTCGTCGACGCGCAGACCGTGCGGCTGCTCCCGGCCGGCACGGCGTTCCGGATCGGCGCCATCTATCAGCTCATCTACAAGGCGGCCAACCCGCCGGTCGCCGGCATCGGGTTTGCCGCCACCCGCGACATCATCTCGTTCGCGCGTTATGCCGGCGCCGACGATGCCGGCACGCCCAATCCGCTGGCGGCGGCGGGCCGGCCGGCGCTCAGCCGCGCGCTGTCGCAAGGCAACTCACAAAGCGGACGCTATCTGCGAGATTTCATCTACAGTGGCTTCAACGAGGACGAGGCGAGCCGCATCGTGTTCGAAGGCTCGATCCCGACCGTGGCGTCGGGACGCATGTTCCTGAACTACCGCTTCGCGCAGCCGGGCCGCATCAACCCGGCCGGCCACGGCTTCATGCTGTTCCCGGGCGGCGAGTTCCCGTTCGCCTACGAGAATCAGGCCGATCCGTTCACCGGCAGGAGCGACGGCATCCTGGCCCGCTGCACGGCGAGCCGGACCTGTCCGAAAGTGATCCACCTCAACAGCGGCACCGAGTTCTGGCAGGCGGGCCAATCGCTGGTCACCACCGATCCGCTGGGCCAGCACGACACCACGCCGCCCGACAACGTGCGCATCTGGTCCATGGCCTCGGTCTCCCATCAGGGCGTTACTCCCGCCATGCCCAAGGGCGTTTGCGCCATGCCGTACAATCTCACCGACTATCGTCCGTTCCTGCGCGCCGCCCTGGTCGCGCTCGACCGTTGGGTCAAGGAGGGCAAGGAACCACCCGCCAGCCGCTATCCACGCATTGCGGACGGAACCCTGGTGGAGCAGGTCAAGCTCAATGCCGCCATTCCGGGGCTCGTCATGGCGAAAGGCCCCAACAGCAAGCCGCGCATCGATTTCGGCCCTGACATTGACAAGGGCATCATCGGAAAGGCGCTGCCGGTCGCGCTCAAGGACCAATACCGCGTGCTGGTGCCGACCATCGACCCCGATGGCAACGAAACCGCCGGCCTGCGCTTGCCGGAAGTCACGGTGCCGACCGGCACGGGCACCGGCTGGTCGGTGCGCAGCGAAGCCGGCGGCGGCACCGGCGAGCTCTGCTATCTCGACGGCGCGTTCCTGCCCTTCGCCCAGACGAAGACCGAGCGCGAGGCCAGGAAGGACCCGCGGCCGTCACTGCAGGAGCGCTACCGCGACGCCGCCGACTATGCCGACAAGATGCGCCAGGCCGCCGGCAAGCTCGAGCAGGAGGGCTATCTGCTGCCACAGGACGCCAAGCGCATCGTGGAGCGGGCCGCGACGCTGACCTGGTAGCGCGCAGGTGCGCGGCGCCCCTTCGGCGCGGCTCATCACAGTGACTACGGCTCAAACGGAGAACGTCTCATGAGCGCCTTCAATGTGGTTCGATTCCGGGTCAAGCCGGGCCGCGAGCAGGATTTCTTGAACGCCCATCGCAACGCAAAGGTCGATTGGAAGGGCCTGAAGAAAGTCAACATCATCAAGACCGGCGACCGCGCCTACTGCATCATCGCCGAATGGACCGACATGAACGGCCTGGCGGCGGCACGGCCGAGCATGATCGCGACACTCGATACTTTCCGCGACACCCTGGAGGATCTGGGCGGCGGCCTCGGCGTCACCGATCCGGTTTCCGGCGCCGTCGTGCTGGAGCTGAAGTAACGGCGGGCGGCGCCGCGGCAGGCGATTTAAGGGAGGCAAAGCTGCGAGTGGCCCGGCACGCCGCCGCCCTTGCCCGGGCCGCGGTCGACCGCGGCGCCGCGCAGATACACCGCCGCGATCCGTCGCGTATTGGTGATGTCATCGAGCGGGTTGGCGTCGAGCACCATGAAGTCCGCGCTCTTGCCCGGCTCGAGCGTGCCGCCGTCCGCCATGCGCAGGAACTCGGCCGATGAGCGCGTCGCTGCCACGATGACCTGCATCGGCGTCATGCCGGCCAGCACCATGTCGGCCATCTGGTTATGCGGCGCCCACGACGTGTTGGCATCGGTCCCGAACGCGATGCGCACGCCCGCGGCGTTCACCCGGCCGAGATTGCGGGCCTGAATCCCGAATGCGGCCTGCACGTCGGCGCGGTCCCGGTTGCCGGCTTCGAGCTGCGCCATCAGGTCGCCCGGCACGCTGTCGTGCAGCCAGCTCAGATCCGTCCTGACGCCGCGATTGGGCAGCGTCGGCACCACCACCACGCTAGGGTGCTGCTTGAACAGCGCCACCAGCTCGTCGTCGATGTCGATGGTGCGCACGCCGTGCGCGAACGCGTCGACGCCGGCGCGCAGCAGCCCCTTGGCGTCCTCGAGGTCGCGAATATGGGCGGTGACCCGCAGGCCGCGATTGTGCGCCTCGTTGATGAGGGCGCCATAGATTGCAGGGGTCAGCTTCTGATGACGGCTCCACCAGTCGTCGACATAAATCTTGACGATGTCGACCTTTTGCGCCGCGAGCTCCTGGACCGCCTTGCGGCCCTCCGCCTCGGTGGTGATCCAGTAAGGTGCGTTCGAGCAGCCCGGCAGCGGCGAGCTGATTCCGCGCCCGGCGCTGAAATACCGCGCCGCGCCCGGGATGGTCACGTTGCGCATGGCCAAAAGCTCGGTGCCGGTGTCCTGGCCGAGGCTCATGATGGCGCTCACGCCATAGAAGGCGCGATGCTTCAAATCCAAGGTGAGGGCTTCGCGGGTGTGGCTGGGGTGGGTGTGGGTGTCGATGACCGTCGGCATCACGGTCTTGCCGGAGAGGTTCACGTGCCGGGCCCCGGGCGGCACCACGACATCGGCTGCCCGGCCGACCTGCGCGATCCGCGCGCCATCCGTGACCAATGTCGCGTTCTCGATCGGGCCGCGTCCGTTGCCCACGATGATGCGCGCGCCTTCGAACGCGCTCACGCCGCTCGCCGCATCCTGCCCGCGCGCCGGAGCCGTCGCGACAATGACGACAAGCAAGAACGTCGCCGCGACCGCAACTGCATTTCCGCGCATCGGAAGCTCCCCGGCAAGCTGGACGACGGTACTGTAGCGCCTCCAGGAGCGAAATGCTCTAATCTCTCCTCGCCGGGAGAACCCCATGCCATACCGACACTCGAACGGCGTCCTTGCGTTGGCTGCCATGTCCCCTTCCGCCGGCACCGGCGGACGGTGTATCGTGACGACCAGCTGCACTGGAGACGGGATGTGCCTGCGGTCCCGTTCGCGCTATGGCGCAGCCATCGGGCCAGCGGCAGGCGCCAGCGACCAGGATACCGGCTCGATTTTCGGCAGCCGGCCACAATCGAATAAGTGCTGATGGTGCTGCCGAGCGCGCCAATCGGCCGATCCCAGGGAGATGCCTTATGCTTTACCGACGTTCGATCCGTGCCGCCGCGGCCGCCGCAATGGCAATCGCGCTGCTGGCGGCGCCTTCTGCCGCCCAGGTGGTCGATTTTGGAAAATATCCCGACTTCAAGGGGCAATGGGTGCGCACTGGCAACCCCAACAATTGGCGTGAGCTCGCGGGCCCACCCCCACTGACGCCCGAATATCAGAAGATATTCGCCGACATCACCGCCGACCTGAAGTCCGGCGGCCCCGGCAATTGGCCCTCAACCTTTTGCATTCCGGCCGGCATGCCGGCGATGATGAGCTTCTATGATCCGGCCGAGATCATCGTGATGCCGGACGTCACCCACATCCTGATCAGCCACAACGACGATTCGTATCGGCGGATCTACACCGACGGCCGCGACTGGCCGACGGATCCCGAGATTACCTACGCGGGCTACTCCATCGGCAAATGGATCGACGAGGACGGCGACGGCAAGTACGACGTGCTCGAGGTCGAGACCCGATTTCTCAAGCTCCCGCGCGGCTACGACACCTCGGGCCTGCCGTTCCACAGCGACGGCCAGGCCGTCATCAAGGAGCGGATCTATCTCGACAAGGCCGACAAGAACACGCTCTACGACCAGATCACCGTCATCGATCATGCAATGACGCGGCCCTACGTCAAGCTCCAGAAGGCCACCCGCAATCCGAGCCCGCGTCCGGCCTGGCACTCCGACGCCTGCTCGGAGAACAATACCTGGGTCAAGATCGGCAAGGAGCCCTATTATCTCAGCGCCGACGGCAAGCTGATGCCGTCCAAGAAGGACCAGGCGCCGCCTGATCTGCAGTACTTCAAGAAAGTCCAGAACTGACGGCCGCGCTGCGCAGCGTGCTTTGCGGTAAAGGCGGCATTCGGGCTTTCACGGACAGGAGGTCGTCATGGCGTTCTATCTTATTCAGGTGGCGTACAGTAGCAGCGCCGCCAAGACGTTGATCGCCAATCCGCAGACCCGGGAGGACGCGATCAAGAAGACCTGTGCGTCGCTCGGCGGCAAGCTGCAGTCGTTCTACTTCTCGTTCGGCGAATACGACGTCGTCGTGATCGCGGAGTTGCCCGACAACGCCGCGGCCGCCTCGTTTGCGCTGGCGACCGCAGCGAAGGGAGCGATCTCGAAATTTCATACGACGGTGCTGCTGACCCCGGCCGAAGGCGTCAAGGCGATGAAGAAGGCGCAGAAGGTCGACTACACGCCGCCGGCCTGAGCCGGCCGCGAGCCGCGAAGCAAGCGGGCCCTGCATTCTGGCCGTCTATCGAAACCCAAGGGAGAGAACCGCCATGAAACGCCGCACGAAGCTGTCCTGCGCCATCGCCGCCGTCGTGGCGCTCGGCGCCCTGCCGGTTTTCGCCGCCGACATCACCACGGAATGGGCGAGCGTGAAGCCGCCGCCGGTGCCGGAGCTCAAGCCTGTGACCGTCGACCCCAAGACCACCGCGCTGCTCGTCCTCGATCTGATGAAGGGCAATTGCGGCACCCGGCCGCGTTGCATCGCCACCGTGCCCAACGTCAAGCGCCTCATCGATGAGGCGCGCGCCCACGACATGATGCTGTTCTATACCCTGGTAGGCCAGGATCCGACGCCGGCCGGCATGGTCGACCAGAGCCTGGTGCCGCGCGCCAGCGAGTTCCTGATCAAGGGCTCCGGCGGCGCCGACAAGTTCATAAACTCCAATCTCGATCAGGGACTGAAGGACAAGGGCGTCAAGACCGTGATCATCACCGGCACCTCGGCCCAGGGCGCGGTCGGCGGCACTAGCAACGGCGCCGCGCAACGCGGCTACAAGGCGGTCGTGCCGGTCGACGGAATGTCGGCGGAGGACGCCTTCAACGAGCTCTATGCGGCGTGGCACATCTACAAGGGCGGGCCCGCCAACCTGGTCGGCAACGCAACGCTCACGCGCAGCGATCTGATCAAGTTCGGGGGCTGAGCGCGCGCGGTTGCATGACCTCTGTATTCGTAGGGGCGACCCATAGCCCATCGAAGACGGGCGTGAACGCCCTGGTGGTGGTCGCCCGCTAGGCCGCATATGCGCAGAGGCGGGCGGGCACAAGGCCCGCCCCTACGAACGGTACCAATCCATTCAATTTGGCTGAAGCAAGCGACTGGGCCGCGACGTCACTTCGTGGTCTGCTTGAAATAGCGGGTGTCGGGCGGCGCCTGACCCTTGCGCGCCGGCATGAGGAAACCGTCCGCGCTCAGGAAATAGTTCTCCTTGCCGATGAACGCCTGCCCATTGTACTCGGCGCAAACGGATTCGAACCACTCCGCCAGCGGATCGGCGTCGCGCACATACCTCTTGTCGGACGTCCAGGGCCGGGTCAGCGCGTGATCGATCACCGTGATCTCGTCATGCAGGATGTTCGGATCGGCCTTGTCGAGATGGATGCGCTCCTTGATGATCGATTCGTTGTCATAGTGCAGCGGAAGCCCGGACGAATCGTAGACGCGCGGCCCCTTGAAGCCGCGGGTCTCGACCTCGAGCAGGTCGAAGCGGCCGCCGCCGTCCGAATCGATCCAGCGGCCGATGGAATAGCCCCCGTAGGTCGGCGTGATCTCGGCCGGCCAGGCCCGCCCGTCGGTGTAGATGCGCCGCGGCTGATCCTGGTCGCCCACCAGGACGTAGGTCCGCTCCGGCGTGACCACGAATTCCAGCGCCCGGAACGCAACCATCATGAGCGGCATGCCGGCGGGCCCGCAGCGGACCCGGTCAATATTGTTGCCGACACCGCCGGCGGCCAGATCCGCAAGGCTCGCCTGAAAAATCTTCTGATATTCCGGCGTGAGGGGCGCTCCCTGCTCGGGCCCCCAGGATTTGGTCTGGTCGAATGACGGCTGGCCGCGCACCCCGGGAACGACCACCCGGTTCCATTGGCCCTTGAGATTCGGATATTTCGCGTCGACCATTTGGGCGCCGGCGGTCGACATCGACAATGCCGCCAAGGCGACGGCACCGAGCAAGCTTCGGCAATGCATAGATGTCATCTCCGTCATCGTTACTCTTGACCAATCACTTCGGCGGCTCGAAGCCGTTGGAGCGCCAGCGCTCCGCCATCGCGGCCGACGAGAGGGCGGCGATGAAGGCACGCGCTGCGGCGGCGTCGGTACTGTTTTGCGGGATCGCGGCCGCATAAGCCGAATAGTCCTGCAGGCTCGGCGGCAGCAGGCCCGCCACCTTCACGCCTTTGACCGCGATCGCCTCGCTCACATAGATGACCGCCATCTCGGCGCGGCCTTCCGCCACCTCGATCGCCGCCTCGCGGCCGCCCTTGGTCAGCAC
>DASYFD010000196.1:0-21678 GCA_036498625.1 Xanthobacteraceae bacterium
CGCCTCGATCGCCGCCACGTCATAGGGCGGTTGCGACTTGGCGGTGCGCGGCGCTTGATCAATGACGAGAATTCGCATGCTGGTTTTCGTTTACGTTGACTGAGTCAGCTTGTCATGGCCGGACTTGTTCCGGCCATCTCGGTAAGATTGTGCCTCGCCCTCATTATCGAGATCGCCGGGACATTAGGGCGTTTACGCCCGTCTTCGAAGGCTATGCCCGGCGATGACACTGCCCGATCGGATGCGTCCACTAGTTTAGTCCAGCGGCTCGAGCTTGATGATCTCGGCGCCGTGATTGTTGCCGGCCCACAGGGTGACCGGGTTGGTGCTGTTGTCGACGAAGATGCGCCGCACATTGGTCGGGCGCGGCAGCAGATATTCGACCGATTTCCCGCTCTGCGGATCGAGCCGGAGAATCCGGTCGCTCGACATGTTGCCGCTCCACAATTCACCGGTCCGGTCGAGGAACACGTCATACGGATAGGTGTGCGGCGTCGGCACGTCCCATTCCTTGTACTTTTCCTCCTTGGGATCGAACATCCCGACCTTGTCGGCCGCGAACTCCGCGAACCATACGCGGTCCTGCGCGTCCATCATGGTGCGGCGCGGGCGCGAACGCGGCGTCGGGGTCGGGTAGATGGTGGCGGCTGCGGTCTTGGCGTCGATGCGCCCGACATTCTCGTCGCCGAAATCCATGAAATAGAGATTGTTGGCGGCATCCGAGACCATGCCGTAGGGCGAATGCTGCCGGCCTTTCGGGGTGAACTTGAAGGGATCGATGAACTCGTATTTGCCGGTGGCGACATCGAGGCGCAGGACCGCCTGCTTGCGCACGTCGTTGGTCCACACCTTGCCGTCCACGCGCCAGTTGAACGGCGCCAGCAGGGATTCCTGCGTGGTGTCGATGTTGAGCTCGGGCTGCACCGGGAAGAGCTGGAATTTCTGCGTCTTCACGTCGAACTTGGCGAGCCCGGCCTGGAACATCATGGCCAGCCACCAGTTGCCGTCGCGGTCCGGCTCGAGCGCGAGCGCTCCGGTCGGAAAGCCGGGCTTGAGTACCGGGTAGGCGAACTCGGTGTGGGCGCCGGTTTTCGGATCGAGCCGGCCCAGCTCGTTCTCGACAAAATTCGAATACCAGACGAAGCCGTCGGCGTCGGTGCGCACGTCGTGGGGAGCGATGGTGTTGCGCGGCAGGTCGTATTCGGTGATCACCACCCGGGTGGCGGCGCCGCTCGGGCGCGGCAGCGTCTGCAGCTTGTAGGACCAGGTCGGGCTCTGGCTCAAATTCACGGTCGCCAGATACTCCGCCACCTTGCGGGCCCGTTCCTCCGGAAACTCGACCTCCACGGCACGCCGCTGCGGGCGCGCCTGTATGGTGTTGTTGGCATAGTTGCTCATGCGCTTAAGCACCGGCATGAGCTCGTCGGCGTTGAGCTTGGAGCGCGCGATCCGCTCCAGCGTGTGACAGCTCATGCATTCGATCAGCGCCCGCTTCTGCTCGACGGTGCCCGGAAAGCTCATGAACCATTCGGTGTTGGTGAGCTGTGCCGCCAGGTCGACGGCCTTGCGCAGCTTGAGATCGACGTTCGCGATCTTGCCGTCCGCGACCTCCGCGGCCTGCGCTCCGTCGAGCTCATAGCCCGACGCCCGGATGCGCAGCGTATAGCGCCCCGGGCCGAGCTTGGCGGCCGGGAAGCTGAAGCGGCCGTCGCGGTCGCTCACCACCGTGATGGTAATCGGCGATTGGGTCTTCTGGGCGCTGACCAGCACGCCTTGGAGCGCACCGTCGGTGCCGGCAACCTGCCCGGTCAGCGCCGGCGCCAGCGATTGCGCGCCGATGCCGCCTGGCGACGCCCCCCAGACGAGCAAGGCCCCGGCAGCAACCAGCCCAAAGGTTCGCGTCCGCATGCGGGTGGCTCCGTCTTTGCCATTTTGTTCTTGTCGCATTCTTGAACGGAAAACCTTCCGCCCCGGATCGCGTCCGGGGCGGGGCAGTTTCCGAAAATGCCTCAGCCGCGCTGCAGCGTGCACTCGGTCTCGATGATCGGCACGTTGACGGCGGCCGGTGCCGTGCGCCGGAAGGTCTTGACCTGCTTGTAGCCGGTCTTTTCGCAGCTCACCTCGACGTCGTTGGTGTCGACGTCCTTGCCGAAACCAGGCACCCGGTAGGTGCCGAGCGCGTCGCTGCGGGTGACCACGCCGCCGCGGTTCTTGATGCCCACCGTCACCTTGGCGTCGGAGACCGAGTTGCCGCTGGTGTCGCGCACGAAACCGAAATAGGCCGGGCCCTCGTCCTCGGCATCATCGTCGTCCCCGAAAGACGACCCGCCGGCCCACACCGGGGCCGACATTGCGCCGGCGACCGCCAGTGCCACACACACGCTCAAGCACGTCTGTCGGAGTAGGAATCTCATCCGGAACATCCTCCCTGTCAGGTTGCCCGCGGTCGCGCGCCGCGTACCCTGAAAGCCCTGCAGCCGACCTTTTACACCCATTTGCCCCTCGGACGATAGCCCGGCATCGCCCCCCAACGCAAAGGTGTGACGGCCGGCCGGTCCGCGCCTACCCGCAGGCGCCATGAGATATCCCCAGCCGATACGCCCCGTGATAGTGTGCGTTGATCACTGCCTGGGACGCGTCGCCCGCCCGGTTTCGCGGGGGGCGGCGTTTCCTGCCGGGATCATAACCGGGATCATAAGAACGGGAGGGAGGCAATCATGACCAAGCTCAGCCAACATCGAAATCTTCTTTACCGCGGTGCGCTTGCCGCGCTCGTGATCGGCATCGGCCTCGGCGTCTCGGTCCGGCACGATGCGGCGACGGCGCAACCCGCAATGGTCGAGGTTCCGCTCTTCGAGGTCGATCCGCTGTGGCCGAAGCCGTTGCCCAATGAATGGCTGCTCGGCATGACGATCGGGGTTTCGGTCGACGCGCAGGACAACGTCTGGATCGTGCATCGCGGCAGCTCGACCCTGAACAACAACGAAAAGGGCGCCGAGCTCAATCCGCCGATCGCGGCGTGCTGCAAGTCGGCGCCGCCGGTTCTGGCGTTCAATCAGGCCGGCGACTTGGTGCGGTCGTGGGGCGGGCCGGGCGAGGGCTACGAGTGGCCGGAATCCATGCACGGCGTCCATGTCGACTACAAGGGCAACGTCTGGCTCGGCGGCAACGGCGCCAAGGATTCACAGATCCTCAAATTCACCCAGGAGGGCAAGTTCCTGCTGCAGTCCGGCCACTACGGCAAGAATGCCGGCAGCAACGATCCGGAGAATTTCGGGCGCGTGGCGGAAATCTATGTCGACCCGAAAACCAACGAGGCCTATGTGGCCGACGGCTATCGCAACCGGCGCGTGGCGGTGCTGGACGCCGATACCGGCAAGATCAAGCGTTTCTGGGGCGCCTACGGCAACAAGCCCGACGACGGCGCGCAGGGACCCTACAATCCGACCGCAACGGCCCTGCAGCAGTTCCGCAGCCCGGTGCACTGCGTCGCCCTGTCCAACGACAATCTGCTTTATGTCTGCGACCGGCAGCACGATCGCGTCCAGGTGTTCCGTCCGGACGGCACGTTCGTGAAGGAGCAGTTCTTTGCCAAGAACACCCTGGCCTCGGGCTCGACCTGGGAAATCGCTTTCTCCAAGGATCCGGAGCAGCGCTTCATCTATCTGACGGACGGGCAGAATGAACGCGTGCGCATCGTGCAGCGCGACACCATGACCGAATTGTCCGCATTCGGCCACGGCGGCCGCCAGCCCGGGGAATTCTTCGGGGTGCACAGCATCGCGGTCGATTCCAAGGGAAACATCTATACGACCGAAACCTATGAGGGTAAGCGCCTGCAGAAATTCGTCTTCAAGGGCATCGGCAAGGTGCCGGCCGGCGACCAGGGCGTGTTGTGGCCCAAGCGCGGCACTTGAAGGCTCGGGTGAACTCCGGCGGTGGCGGTGCTTTCTCGGAGTGCCGCTGTGCCTTCGGAGAGCGCCAATCTCACGGTGCCGCGCATCCATGCGCTTGTCGCCATGAGACGATCGAGCAGGAATGAACCATGCGCGTTTTCTTGGCGCTCGCCGCCGCGATGACGGCAACGATTGCCGCCTCGAATGTGTCCGCCCAGACCTGTCTTCGTCCGAAGTGGACGGAATGCATATCGTTCCCCAATGGGGGGCGGCATACCGGCACCTCGCCTCAGGGCATGCCCGTGCAGCTGGAGGTGGCGCCCGGGCCGGACATCTGCGTGAGCAACGAATGGGAAATCCGCGCCGAGACCTACGCCCAGTTCGAGCGCAACGGACAGCCCTGGCCGAATCGCGATTGGGAAGTGAGTGTCGAGAATTTCTGCTTCTACAGGAATTGAGGCTGCGGCATCCGAGCGCCGCTCCGGCAGCGGCCGGCGCGTGCCGCGCTATTCCGCCGTGATGCCAGCCTTCGCGATGACCTCGCGCCACTTGGCGATATCGCTTCGGATCTGCGCGCTCAGGAGCTCGGGCGGGCCGGCTTCCGCGAGCAGGCCTTGCTGCGCCAGCAGGTCCTTCATGTCCGGCGCATCGAGCACCTCGGCAATCTCATGGTTGAGGCGGCGCGCCAGGCCGGGCGGAAATTTTGCCGGCGCCACCAGCGCGAACCAGAGCGTCGCGTCGTAGCCCGGCACCCCGGCCTCCACCATGGTCGGCATATCGGGCAGCGCTTCCACCCGTTTCTTGCCGGTGACCGCGAGCGCGCGCAATTGCCCGGCGCGGATCGTCTGGATGCTCGGCGCAATGGTGGCGAACTGCATGTCGAGGCGCCCGCCCATCATGTCGATCACCGACTGCGCGGTGCTCTTGTAGGGGACATGGGTGATCTGGACGTCGGTCATGGTCGCAAACAGCGCGCCCGCGAGATGCGCGAGGCTCGCCGGACCCGCCGAGCCGTAGTTGAGAACGCCAGGCTTGCGCTTGGCGAGCGCGATCAGCTCGGCCACGCTATTGGCCGGCAGCCCCGGATAGACCACCAGGACATAGGGCGAGCTCGCGATCATCACGATGGGGCTGAAATCCCGGATCGGATCGTAGGGCAGGCTGGAGCTCAGCGTCACCGAGACCGCCTGGGTGCTCGAGGTCACGATGCCGATCGTGTAGCCGTCGGGCGCCGCCTTGGCGATCAAGTCGGCCCCGATATTGCCGCTGGCGCCCACCCGGTTATCGACGACGAATTGCTGGCCGAGCCGCGCTCCGAGCTTCAGGCCGAGAACGCGCGCCACCACGTCGGCGGTGCTCGCCGGCGGAAACGGCACGATCAGGCGGATCGGCCGCGATGGCCAGCCGGACTCGCCCGCCGCCGGTTGCGCCCGCGCGGCGCCGGCCGCGAGCAGAGCGCCGGCCAGCCCGCATATGGCGAGCGCAACGGCAAAACGCTTCACGGCACGATCTTCATGGCGCGAGCTTCATACGGCGACTTCCTTGGCGAGGCCCGCCAGCATGTCGGAGATATCGTTGAGCGCATTGAACCTTGGTTGCGCCGCGATGTGGGGCGACAATACCACGTTCCGGAAGCCCAGCAGCTCGTCGTCGCTGCGGCCTGGCGCCTCATAGAGCGGATCGAGCGCGAAGCCGCCGAGTCGTCCCGATCGCAAGGCGTCGATCAGGGCCGAGCGATCCACCAGGTCGGCGCGCGATATGTTGACCAAGCAGGCGCCGGGCTTCATCTGCGCCAGCCGCGCGCGGTCGATGAGATGGCGGGTCGCCGGGGTGCCCGGCACTTGCGGCACGATCCAGTCGCTCTCGGCGAGCAGCCGCTCGAACGGCACATAGGTGATTTGCAGTTGCCGTTCCTCGGCTTCGGGCAGCCGGTTGCGTTGATGGTAGAGGATCCGCATCCCGAACGCGGCCGCCCGCAGCACGATCTCACGCCCGATCTCGCCCACCCCGATGATGCCAAGGGTCGAGTCGTGAAGCATGCGTATGCCGGTGATGCGCGCCCAGTTCGAGTTGGGGGTGTGCCGGCGGTCGAACGGCTTGTAGTTGTAGCCCTCGGCGGCCAGCAACTCGGGGCTGATCCGGCCGGCGAGGCGATGCATCTTCTTGGCCAGCGTCAGCATCAGGGTGATGGCGACCTCGGCGCAGGCGATGTTGGCCCGCCGCCGGTAGGTCAGCACCTTGACGCCGCGCGCCGCGCAGGCTGCCACATCGATGTTGCGCGGCATGGCGCCGTATTTCTGCACCGCAACGAGGTCGGCTCCGGCGGCGAGCTCGCCTGCTCCGACCTGAAGCGATTCGACGATCAAACCGCGCGCACCCGGCAGGTTGGCGCGCATCTCTTCCCGCGTCTCGACCAGCCTCACCTGGCAAGGGAAAAGTCCGCCGATGCGGGCGCGCACGCGCGCCACATAGCCGTCGAAATCCGGGTCGTCATGGGCGAAGAAGTCCGCATAGGCGGCATAGCGCTCGGTCGAGGTGGCCGGATCGAGCACGATGCCGACGACGCGCAGGAACGGATCGTCTTCGACGACCAGCATCGGGGTTTTCACTGAGGGCACCGGAACCATGGAGGTTGTTGGCGGGAGGGCGGTCAGGTTTGCGATAATTGCGGGTCCATCTCAAGGACTTTCGGTACGATCGCATCCAGGGCGCGGCGCGCTCAGGCAGGCTTTTTCGGCCAAGCTCCTTAAGCGGAAGAAGCGGTCACGCCGTCCTGATCGGCCGTTGTAGCTACGCATTGACGCAGGGCGAAACAGCCGCAATAAGGTATCATCTCAAACCAAACTCAAAAGCAGCCGCCCTAAAGCTTGGGGACTTCAGAGCTTTAAATGGGTGGCTTGAAAGGGAGAATGACATGCCCATCAGTCGACGTCATATCCTGGTCGGCGCAATCGCGGCGCCCGCCGTCATCGCGGCGGCGCGGCTCGCCTCGGCCGCCCCGGCCCAGATGCTGAAGATCTCCCACCAGTTTCCCGGCGGCACCATCGATGAAGGCGATTTCCGCGATCGGATTTGCCTCAAGTTCGCCGCCGAGCTGGAAAAGCGTACCAACGGCGCGCTCGGGGCGCAGGTTTATCCCAACTCCTCCCTGATGAAGACCATCCCACAGTTCTCGGCGGTGCGCAAAGGCGCCCTCGACCTGAGCTTCTATCCGATCTCCTATGCGGGCGGCGAGTTTCCCGAGCTCAACATCGGGCTGATGCCCGGGCTGGTGAGTTCCTACGCACAAGGCGCCGCCTGGAAGACCTCGCCGGTCGGTCAGAAGTTCGGTGAGTTCCTGGCCGGCAAGGGCGTCATCATCCTGTCCTGGGTCTGGCAGGCCGGCGGAATGGTGACCCGCGGCAACCCGATCATCAATCCGGAGGATGCCAAGGGTCTCAAGATCCGCGGCGGCAGCCGCGAGATGGACATGGTGCTGCAAAAGGCCGGCGCCACCACCCTCTCGACACCCTCCAACGAGCTTTACCAGGCCATGCAGACCGGCGCCTGTGACGGGGCGCTGACATCCTCGACCAGCCTGATCTCGTTCCGGCTCGAAGAGGTCGCCAAGAGCCTCACCACCGGCCGTGGCAAATCCTATTGGTACATGCTGGAGCCGCTCATCATGTCGAAGGAGATCTTCGACAAGCTGTCGAAGAGCCAGCAGGACGTGGTCATGGGGCTCGGCGCCGAGCTCGAGCAGTTCGGCACCAACGAGGCGATCGCGGACGACCGCAAGGTCGCCGAGGTCTACGCCAAGAAGGGCGCTAAGGTGGCCGATCTCGACGAAGCCATCGTCGAGAAGTGGCGCGCCATCGCGCGGGCCACCGCCTGGAAGGATTACGCCGACCGCACGCCGCTGTCCGCCGACCTGCTCAAGCTGGCCGAGGCGGTCCACGTCTCCTGACCCAGCCTGACGGCGCCGAGGTACCGCGATGCTGCACGGCCTCGACGCCGTCGAGACCGAAACCCCGACGGCGCCCCCCGAGGACGCCGCCGGGCCGCTCGCGCGCACGCTCGAGCGGGTCAATCGGCTGATCGAGATCGTCTCCTCGGTGGCACTGGTCGCCGCCGCCTGCGTTCTCACCTACAGCGTCGCCTCCCGCTATTTCCTGCATTTCTCCACCGATTGGCAGGACGAGCTCTCGGTGTTCCTGATCGTCGGCTCGGTCTTCATGTCGGCGGCCGCCATCCAGGCGCGCCGCGGACATGTCGCGATCGAAGCCATCGTGGGCCTGCTGCCGGCGCGCGTGAACCTCATCCGGCAGTGGCTGGTCGATCTCGCCAGCCTGGTGTTCTGCGGCTATTTCTCGTGGAAGTCCTGGACTTTGCTCGATGAAGCCTGGATCGAGAACTACCATTCGGGCTCGACCTGGGGTCCGCCCTTGTGGATTCCCTATTCGCTCATGGCGATGGGCATGACACTGCTCTCCCTGCAGCTCTTGATGCAGGTCGCCGCGCCGTTGCGCGGGCGGCGGGCGGCGTCATGACGGTATTGTCGATCGGCCTCCTCTATGGCGCCGCCACCCTGACGGTGATGTTCTCCGGCATGCCGATCGCGTTCGCGCTCGGCGCCGTCGCGACCGTGTTCATGATCGCGTTCATGCCTTCGTCCTCGGTCGATACCATCACGCAGAACGTCTACGAGGAGATGGCCTCGATCACGCTGTTGTCGATCCCGCTGTTCATCCTCAAGGGCGCCGCCATCGGGCGCTCGCCGGCCGGCAAGGATCTGTACGGGGCGCTGCACGCCTGGCTGCATCGCATCCCGGGCGGGCTCGGCATTGCCAACGTGTTCGCCTGCGCACTGTTCGCCGCCATGGCGGGCTCCTCGCCCGCGACCTGCTCGGCGATCGGCTCGGCCGGCATTCCGGAAATGCGCATGCGCGGCTATTCCGGCAGCTTCGCGGCCGGCATCATCGCGGCCGGCGGGACGCTCGGCATTCTGCTGCCGCCGTCGATCACCATGATCCTCTATGCGGTCGCGGCCGAGCAGTCGCTGGGCCGGCTGTTCCTGGCCGCCATCGGGCCGGCCGCGCTGCTGGTCATCTTGTTCGCCGGCTATGCGATGTGGCGGTTTCGCCTGGAATACAGCCGCGCCCACCGGCGCCTGGCCGAGACCGGCGAGAATTCGGAGCTGCTGCGCCCGGACATCCTTTCCATGTGGGACAAGTTCGCGCTGCTGCCGCGGGTGCTGCCGTTCGTGATCCTGCTCACCGGCGTGATGATCGCGCTCTATGGCGGCTTTGCGACGCCCTCCGAGACGGCCGGCCTCGGCGCGCTCCTGGCGCTGGTGCTGATCGCCGGCATCTACAGCGTTTGGACGCCGCGCGATCTCAAGCCGATCCTGGTCGCGACCCTGCGTGAGTCCACCATGCTGATGTTCATCATCGGCATGTCGCTGCTCTATTCCTACGTGATGAGCTACCTCCACATCAGCCAGTCGGCCGCGCAGTCGATCGTGGAGCTGCATTTGTCACGCTGGGTGCTGCTGGCCGCGGTCCTGGTGTTCGTGGCGGTGCTCGGCTTCTTCCTGCCGCCGGTATCGATCATCGTGATGACGGCACCGATCGTGCTGCCGCCGCTGCGGGCCAGCGGTTTCGACCTGATCTGGTTCGGGGTGGTCATGACCATCGTGATGGAGATGGGATTGATCCATCCGCCGGTCGGATTGAATCTTTTCGTCATCAAGAACATCGCGCCCGATATCCCGCTGCGCGACGTGATCTGGGGCGTGATGCCGTTCGTCGCCTTGATGCTGTTCGCGGTGATCCTGATGTGCGTGTTTCCGGAGATCGCGACCTGGTTCCCGGATGCGGTGATGGGCGGCAAGACCCGGTAGGCGCGGATCAACGAGGCACAGTTGTCAATTGAGTTCTTCAGAGATAATCTCTAGCGCAAAGAAGAAGAACAATAAGCAAGACATTGCAGCCGGAAGGACGCGCAGCAACGCGTCGCTGGCTGATGGTTGCAGGGACGACTCGGAGGGAGGAAGTCTATGGACATAATTTCCGTCGGGACATTCTGGACGATATGGCTCCTGGTGCACCTTCTGTTCGCGGTTGCGCTCCTGGGAGCGCTGACCCATCAGGCGATGGCGGTCGCGCTGCCGGTGCGCCGCGCAGCCGGAGGGATCGTGACGCGCTTCCGCGCGGTGCCGGCTCCCGGCTATGCCACGGCGGTCTGCGTGCTGTGGGTGCTCACCTTCATCGTGGGCTCGTTCGTCTACACCAAATATCGCATCTTCGTGCGAATTCCGTTGGAGCAGTCCGGCTACTACAAGACGCAGGGCTTCTTCGACTTCAAGGAGCATGTCGCGACGCTCGGCCTGGTGCTGCTTCCGGGCTACTGGTACCTCTGGAAAAACGCGCAAAAGCCGGAGTATGATTCCGCGCGCAAGATGGTGACCTTGGTGCTCGCCGTCATGTGCTGGTTCCTCTTCATCGTCGGCCATGTCCTCAACAACGCCCGGGGGTTTGGATCATGAACACAACCACGACTACGGCAACAACAACCGCCGCCACCGCCGCAACCGCGGCGCCGACCGCGAAAGCCGCGACCTCGACCTTGGCGGCGTCGGCCCGGTTCAAGACCTTCGCCCTGACATTCTCGACCTTCGGCCCGGTGGTCTACTGCGTCACCCAGTTCTTCAACTGGCCGCTGTTCACCTTTCATCCGGCGACCAATCGCCTGGCATGGGGATATGAGGGGCCGAGGCCCGGCGAAGGGCCGAACATGCTGTGGTACGGCTGGACCGCGACGACTCTCCTCGTGGCGGCCGTGGTCGGCATCATCGCCATGATGCTGCCCGAGCACATCAGCAAGAAAGTGCCGTTGGCCCTGATCTGGCTGTTGCCGATCCTGGCGATCCCCTACATCGCCTATTCGTTGATGCCGTGGTGGATTCACTAGAGCATCGGGAACCAACATGGTTGTTTCCAAGCTCAACCTGGCAATCCTCGCCGCGGTCGCGGGCGGGGTGGTTTGGGTCGAGCACGCCCATCGGATCAAGATCGAGATGTCGCCGCCCCCGCCCGCGGAGCGCGCGGGAGTCAAGGCTGCGGCATGTCCCGAGAACGAGAGCGTTCCCTTCAGCGCGGACTGCATGAAGTTTATTGAAGCCGTCGTCCATGCCGATGTCCGCTCGCGGGCAACCGCGGCCGGCGCCGTATTGCCGGACTCGCCTGAACTGCCTTAGGATTCCCCATGAAACTTTCATCGCTCGGGTGGCCTTTGCTCGCACTGGCCGTCATTGTCGTGGCCGGCTATCTCCTGAACAGAGGGCTTTACATCGGCTCGACCATCGATGTCAGCATGCGCCAGGGCGAGGGCAAGTTCCTCTACTCCAAGAATTGCCGCTATCTGTATTTCACCGGCGTGCGTGATATCGCGGGCGGCTCCGAGACGCCCTCGCGCGAAGGCGCGGAATCGACGTCCTGCGCGCTCCTGGCAAACTCGGGTTGAAGTATTATTTCGTCTCGCCTTTGAGCCGGCGAGGACGAGCGGGAGAGCTTTTAGGATTTCCTAGCCCTCGCCGATCTCCCGCAGGATTTCCTGGCTGTGCTCGCCCAGACGCGGGGCCGGCCGCTCGGCCGCCATGCCCTGGCCGTCGATCGTGATGGGCGTGCGCACGCCCGGAATGGTGCCGCCCTTGGCGGCGTCGCTTGGCAGCTCGAGCCGCATGCCGCGATGGATCACCTGCGGGTCGGCGAACACATCGGCCAGATTGTTGATCGGGCCGGCCGGCACGTTCACCGCCTCGAGCTTGGCGAGAATCTCGGCGCGCGTGAGCCGCGCCGTCAGGCCCGAGAGATGCGCCACCAGCTTGGCGCGGTTCGTCACCCGGTCGGTATTGGTCTTGCACATCGGGTCTTGCGCCAGGCCGGGCTCGCCCAGCACGGCGCACAGCTTGGCGAACTGGCCGTCGTTGCCGGACGCAATGATGACGTGCCCGTCGGCGGCCGGAAACACCTGGTAGGGCACGATGTTGGGATGCGCATTGCCGATCCGTTCCGGCACCGCGCCGGAAACCAGGAAGTTGAGCGCCTGGTTGCCGAGCACGCTGACCTGCGCATCGACCAGCGCGGTATCGACATGGCGGCCGCGGCCGGTCTTCTCGCGCTCGGCCAGCGCCGCCAGGATGCCGACCACCGAATAGACGCCGGTGAAGATGTCGGCGATCGGAACGCCCGCCCGGGTCGGCTCGCCGTCGGGCGCGCCGGTCAAGGACATGAACCCGCCCATGCCCTGCGCCATGAGGTCGTAGCCGGCGCGCGCCGCGTAGGGCCCGGTCTGCCCGAAGCCGGTCACCGAGCAATAGATCAGGCGCGGATTGAGGGGGGCCAGGCTCGCATAATCGAGGCCGAACTTGGCGAGCCCGCCGACCTTGAAATTCTCGATCAGGATGTCGGAGCGCGCCGCCAGCTTGCGCACGATACGCCGCCCGTCCTCGGATTCGAAATCGAGCTCGATCGAGCGCTTGCCGCGATTGGTGCAGTGGAAATAGGCGGCCCCCAGGGTTCCGCCATCGGCGGCCGCCACGAACGGCGGTCCCCAGGCCCGGGTATCGTCGCCGGCGCCCTGGCGCTCCACCTTGATGACGTCGGCGCCGAGATCGGCGAGAATCTGCCCGGCCCAGGGCCCGGCGAGGATGCGGGCGAGTTCGAGCACGCGCAGACCGGCGAGCGGACCCGGCATTGAACAGCTCCTTTGAGAGGACGGCCCGGCAGGGGCCGAAGGCGAAAACGGCTGAAGTGACCGTTTCTGTGGCTCGCCGGCGCGATCTTGTCCAGGGCGGCTCGGGTTCCATTGCCGAATCTTCATCACATCCTTATCTAATGCGCGATCTTGGCGAGGAATCCGGCCCCGTGAACACCTCCTTTTTCGGCGAGTTGCTGCAGTCGATTTCCGAACGCGGCCGCGCCCTGCTCGACCTTACCCGCGATCGTCGCGAGCTGGCGGAGCGGCGCTCGGCCGACTTGGTCGAGCTCTGCGCGGAGCTTCTCTCCGAGCGCGGCGAAGCCTCCGGGGTGGCGCTCGCCCGCGAGATCCTCACCCGCTACGCGGAACTCACGACCGGCCCCCGCATCGCCTTCTTCGAGGCGCTGGGGCAGGCCTTCGGCCCCGACCACGCTCGCCTGAGCGCCGCCACGGCGGCCTGGCAGCAAAATCCCTCGGAGGAGATCTCGTTCGAGGTGCATCTGGCCTCCGAGCCGCGCCGGCAGGAATTGTTCCGCCGGCTCAATCTCGCGCCCGGCGGCACCGCCGCCCTGGTGCGCATGCGCGAGCAGCTGCTCGACGCCATGGGCCGCCGCGACGATCTCGCCGCCGTCGATGCCGCCTTCGTCCATCTGTTCTCGTCCTGGTTCAATCGCGGCTTCCTGGTGCTGCGCCGCATCGACTGGTCGACGCCCGCGATCGTGCTTGAGAAGATCATCCGCTACGAGGCGGTGCACCGCATCGGCGGTTGGGACGACCTGCGCCGGCGCATCGATGCCACCGATCGCCGCTGCTACGCGTTCTTTCATCCGGCCCTCGTCGACGAGCCGCTGATCTTCGTCGAGGTGGCGTTGACCCGGGAGATTCCGGCGGCGATCGCCCCCATCCTGGCGGTCGAGCGCGACGTCATCGAGGCCGACAAGGCGGTGACCGCGGTGTTCTACTCGATCTCGAATTGCCAGCGCGGGCTCAGCGGCGTCTCATTCGGCCACTTCCTGATCAAGCAGGTCGCCGAGGAGATCGCGCGGGAGAACGCCCGCCTCTCGCGCTTCGTGACCCTGTCGCCGGTGCCGGGCTTTGCGCCATGGCTCAAGCGCGAGCGGGCCGCTGAAGGCTCCCGGGTCTTCACCCCGGAGGATCGCGCCGCGCTCGCCCATCTGGACAGCCCGAACTGGTGGCAGGTGGCCGAGACCCGGGACGAGGTGGAGGAGCCGCTGCTGCGTGCGGCGGCCTGGTATTTTCTGCGCGCCCGCGCCAAGAACGGCACCCCGCTCGATCCGGTGGCCCGCTTCCATCTCGGGAACGGGGCCCGGCTCGAGCGGTTGAATTGGCTGGCCGACGTGTCGGACAAGGCCATGGAGCAATCCCACGGCCTGATGGTCAATTATCTCTACGAGCTCGACGACATCGAGAAGAATCACGAGGCCTATGCGCGCCAGCGCACCGTGATCGCCGCCAGCGCGGTCAACCGCCTGGTCAAAGGCTCGGCCCGCGACGTAGTGCCGCTCGCCGGCTGAGGCGCGGCGCCCCCGCCCATCTATCTCCTCACGACCGCCCGTAGACCGGCACCACACCGCCGCGAGTCACCGTATTATCGGGCGACGCCAGAAACAGGATCGTGGCCGCCACCTCCTCGGTCTTAGGCCAAGCCGCATAATCGGCTTGCGGCATGCCGGCGCGATTGGTCGGTGTGTCCATGATCGAGGGCGCCACCGCATTGACCAGGATGCCGGCTTTGGCCACCTCCTCGGCGAGCGCGACCGTGAGCGCCGCCACCGCGGCCTTGCTGGCCGTATAGGCCGCCATGCCGGCGCCCGTGCGCCATTCGAGCGCCGGACGGGCCGCCACATTCACGATCCGTCCACCCGCGCCGGTGCGGGTGATGGCGTTGACGGCGGCGCGGCAGCTCAGGAACGCGGTCACCAGGTTGAGGTCGATCTGCTTCATCAGGTCGGCCTTGGTGGTCTTGGCCACCGCCGCCATGGCGAAGCCGCCGGCGAGATGGATCGAGGCCCACAGGCTCGGCACGCCGTCGTAGAGCCGTGCGACCGCGCTCTCGTCGGTGAGGTCGATCCCGGCCATGAGCTCGACCTTCTGGTGACCCCGCAGCGCAAAGTGCTCCGCTTCGGCGGCATGCAGGTAGGGCACATGGCAGACGGCACCCGCCTCCACCAGCGCGGCCACGACCGCGCCTCCCAGCGCCCCGGTCCCGCCGGTGACGACCACATGACGATCGCGATAGTCCACTTGGCACCTCCCTGCGGCCTATGGCCGTTTGCGGCCTGCGGCCGTTTGCGGCCTGTGGGCTTGGGCTCCATCATCGCCCATGCGCGCGCGGACGCAAGACGCTCGCCCGCCCATTGGCTATGAATGGCCGCTGCCGCGCGAATCGACGAGCGCGCGCGGCGCCGCCCGGGGACCAGGCAATGCCGGATTTCGATCTCGCCATCGTGGGTGGAGGCATCAACGGCACCGGCATCGCGCGCGATGCGGCCGGTCGGGGCCTGCGCGTCCTCCTGGTCGAGCAGAACGATCTCGCATCGGGCACCTCGTCCGCCTCCACCAAGCTGATCCATGGCGGGCTGCGCTATCTCGAGCATGGCTGGTTCCGGCTGGTGCGCGAGGCGCTGGCCGAGCGCGAGGTCATGCTGCGGATGGCGCCACATCTGATCCGGCCCATGCGTTTCATTCTGCCGGTCGAGCCCGGCCTGCGCCCGGCATGGCAGCTGCGCCTGGGGCTGTTCGTCTATGATCATCTGGGCGGCCGCACCAGCCTGCCGGCGACCCGCAGCGTCGATCTCGCCGACGATCCGCACGGCGCCACGCTCAAGGGCCGGTACCGCACCGGCTTCGAATATTCCGACTGCGTGGCCGACGATTCCCGGCTGGTGGTGCTCAACGCGCTCGATGCGGCCGCGCGCGGCGCCCTGATCCGTACCCGCACGCGCTGCCTGCGCGCCGATCGCACCGATATCTGGAAGATCGTGCTCGAGGTGCGGGGCCGGCGCGAGGTGGCGAGCGCCAGCGTGCTGATCAATGCCACCGGACCATGGCTCGGACACTTTGCTCAAGACGCGCTGGGGCAGCGGGCGCCCGAATTGCGTCTCGACAAAGGCAGCCACATCGTGGTGCGCCGCCTGTTCGGGCACGACCGCGGCTACATTTTCCAGACCGCCGACGGCCGGGTGGTGTTCGTGCTGCCTTACGAGCGCGACTTCACCCTCGTGGGCACTACCGATGGCGGCTTTTCCGGCGATCCCGCAGCGGTCAAGCCGAGCCCGGAGGAGATCAATTATCTCTGCGCGGTGGTGAACGATCATCTGCGCGCCGTCATCTCACCCGCCGACGTGATCTGGGCTTTCGCGGGCGTGCGTTCGCTCCACGATGACGGCGCCAGCAAGCCGCAGGACGCCATGCGCGATTACGTCCTGGTGCTCGACCAGCAGCAGGCTCCGCTGCTCACCGTCTATGGCGGCAAGATCACGACCTATCGGCGGCTCGCCGAGGCCGCCCTCGAGCGCCTCGCTCCGGTGCTGGGTGCGCGGCCGGCCTGGACCAAGGAGTCGCGCCTGCCTGGAGGCGATTTCCCGGTCGACGGCGTTGCCCGGCTGGTCGCGGAAGCGCGGCGGTCGTGGCCGTTCCTGGGCGAGGCCCATGTCCGGCGGCTCGTGCAAGCCTATGGGACCCGCATCAGCCGCATCCTGGGGCCGGCCAAGAAAGCCGACGATCTCGGGCCCCGGCTCGGCGCCGATCTCACCGGCGCCGAGGTGCGCTACCTGATGGAGCACGAGTGGGCGAGAACGGCCGACGACGTGCTCTGGCGCCGCAGCAAGCTTGGCCTGCGGGTTTCGCCGCAGGAGCACGAGCGCCTGGCCAAATTCATGGTCGATGCGGTCGGCAGCGAAGCCTGAACAGGTTTCCGCAATCGTTCAAATTTTAGCGACCTGCTTTACGGCGGCGCAGTTTAAAAATGCTTTGATAATTCGCATCAGATTGTCACCGCGATACCGCTCGCCTAATCGCAACTCCCACCGGAGGCGGTGATTGATCTTGCCGGATGCGCCATGCAGTCGAACGTCAAGGATGCCGAGGCGGTCATCAGGTCGGCAAGAATCCTGATCGTCGATGACGAGTTCTACTTGCGCAAGGTCATTCGCACGCTGCTCTTGTCGATGGGCGTGACCGATGTGCATGACGCCTCGGATGGGGTGAGTGGACTTCTGGCCATCGGCGCGCTCGATCCCGACGTGGTGCTGCTCGATTGGCAGATGGATGGAATGAACGGCCCCGAATTCGTGCGCCGGGTGCGCGGACCCGATCGGTTCTCGTTCCCCAATGTGCCCATCATCATGCTCACCGGTCACGGCGAGCATTCGTGCGTGGTGGAAGCCATCCGTCTCGGGGTGCATGAATTCCTGGTGAAGCCGGTTTCCGCCAAGGCGCTTTATGAGCGCCTGGCCTCCGTCCTGCTGCATCCGCGCTCGATGCTTCGGCGCGGCGGGTATTACGGACCCGCGCCGCGCAGGCTGCCGCGCCGCGTGGCCAATTTCCCCAGCCCGGAGCGGCAGCGCGAGCCCGGAATGCAAGCCGAGCGCAAGCCGCCGGTCGACCGGTCAGCCGCAAATGTGGTAATCGTCGAGTAGGCATTCCTCGGCTGGACATTCTTGCGTTTGTTGCATTTTCTGCGCCGAACCGGGCGTCCACCCGCGGGTTCAAGCCCGAGGGCAGGCTTCGGCGGAAAATGCCGTGCTAAGCCGTGCCGGGCAGGGGCGGGGCAATCGTGGCCGACTACCTTCTCGCGATCGACCAGGGAACCACCTCGACCCGATCGATCCTGTTCGACGCCGCGCTGACGCCGGTCGCTACCGCGCAACAGGAGCTGCGGCAGATCTATCCGGCGCCCGGCTGGGTCGAGCACGATCCCGAGGAGATCTGGTCGGCGACGGTTGCGACCGCGCGCGCGGCGCTGGCGCAGGCGGGAGCCGCCGCCGGCGATGTCGCCGCCATCGGCATCACCAATCAGCGCGAGACCGCGATCGTGTGGGACCGCGCCAGCGGTCGGCCGATCCACAATGCCGTGGTGTGGCAGGATCGACGCACCGCCGATGTCTGTGCGCGCCTGCGGGAGGGGGGCCACGAGCGGCAGGTCGCCGCCCGCACCGGGCTGGTGCTCGACCCGTATTTCTCGGCGACCAAGATCCAGTGGCTCCTCGATCATGTCGCGGGAGCGCGGGCGGCCGCGCGGGCGGGGCGGCTCGCCTTCGGCACCGTCGATAGCTTCCTGATCTGGCGGCTGACCGGCGGGGCGACCCATGCGTGCGATGCGACCAATGCGGCGCGCACGCTCCTCTTCGACATCGGCCGCGGGGAATGGGACCCGGATCTCTGCGACCTGTTCGGCGTGCCGGCGGCGTTGCTGCCGCGCGTGTGCGATTGCGCCCATGATTTCGGCGCGACACTGCCGGAATTATTCGGCGGCGCGATCCGCATTCTCGGCGTCGCCGGCGACCAGCAGGCTGCGACCGTGGGACAGGGCTGCTTTGAGCCCGGCATGATCAAGTCCACCTATGGCACCGGCTGCTTCGCGCTGCTCAATACCGGCAGCCAGCCGGTCGCCTCGCAGCATCGTCTCCTCACCACCATCGCGTATCAGCTCGACGGCAAGCGCACCTACGCGCTCGAAGGCGCGATCTTCATCGCCGGCGCCGCGGTGCAGTGGCTGCGTGACGGCCTCAAGGTGATCGCGCGCGCGCCGGACGTGAACGCGCTCGCGGCGGCGGCGGATGCGGCCGAGCAGGTCTATCTGGTGCCGGCCTTCGTGGGGCTGGGGGCGCCCTATTGGGATGCGCAGGCGCGCGGCGCCCTGTTCGGATTGACCCGCAACACCGGCGGGGCCGAGCTCGCGCGGGCCGCGCTCGAGGCGGTGGGATACCAGACGCGGGATCTGTTGGAGGCGATGCGCGCCGACTGGCCGCGTGGCGCCGGGCGCGCCAGCGCCGAGCGCGCCCGCGCCGATACTGTGCTGCGGGTCGACGGCGGCATGGCGGCGAGCGACATCACCATGCAATTCCTCGCCGACATCCTGGCGGCGCCGGTCGACCGCCCCGCCGTCATGGAGACCACCGCGCTCGGCGCCGCCTATCTGGCCGGATCGGCGGCTGGGCTTTGCCCGGACCTCCCGGGTTTTGCATCCCGCTGGCGTTGCGCGCGCCGCTTCGTGCCGCAGATGGAGGAAGCCGTGCGCGCGCGCAAATGGGCTGGCTGGCGTGACGCGGTCAGCCGCACCTTGACGAAACACTGAACGCCGGCAAACGCTGGGCGCCCGCGTTTTCCGTTTCCTGGGCGCCAGAATGTGCTTTAGCGTATCCGCATGACGAGCTTGGGCGCCGACACCAGAAATGGCCCTGCCATCCGCCAGGGCATGCCCAGAGCATCGGCGCCCCGCAGCGACCCGCCGTTGGTGCGATTCGAAGCGGTCAGCAAGCGCTTTTCCGGCATCAGCGCGGTCGCGGGGCTGTCGCTCGACATTTTCCAAGGTGAATTTTTCGCGCTGCTCGGCCCCTCCGGTTGCGGCAAGACCACGCTGCTGCGCCTGCTGGCCGGCCTGGAGATGCCGGACGAGGGCCGCGTGTTGCTCGACGGCCATGATCTTTCCTCGGTGCCTCCCCACCGGCGCGCGGTCAACATGATGTTCCAGAGCTACGCGTTGTTTCCCCATCTCGATGTGGCGCACAACGTGGCCTTCGGGCTTCGGCAGGACGGGTTGCCGAAGCCGGAGATCGCCGCGCGCGTCGCCGACATGCTGGCGCTGGTCAAGCTCGCAGGCTTCGAGCGGCGCAAGCCGCACCAACTGTCCGGCGGGCAACGTCAGCGCGTTGCGTTGGCGCGCGCCCTGGTCAAGCGGCCGCGCGTGCTGCTGCTCGACGAGCCGCTCGCCGCCCTCGACAAGAAGCTGCGCGGCGAGACCCAATTCGAGCTGATGCATCTGCGCCAGCGGCTCGGCCTCACCTTCCTGATCGTCACCCATGATCAGGAAGAGGCCATGACGGTCGCCGACCGCATCGGCGTTATGGACCATGGCCGTCTCGTGCAGGTCGCGACCCCGCCGGAAATCTACGAGCAACCCAACTCGCGCTGGGTGGCCGATTTCATCGGCGACGTGAACCTGCTGGAAGGGCGGCTGGCCGAGGCAGGTCCGGCGAGCTCGACCATCATGAGCCCGAATGCCGGCCAGCTCCACGCCGCGGCCGCCGCCGATGCCAGGCCGGGCGACACCGTATGGGTCGCGCTGCGGCCCGAGAAGGTGCGCATCTCCCACCAGCCGCCCGCCGGCGCGACTGCCAATTGCGTCGCGGGGCAAATCTGGGGCATCGGCTATCTGGGCGACGTGTCGATCTACAAGGTGCGTCTCGACAACGGCTTCGTCATGAAGGCGGCCGCCGCCAACATGACCCGCCTGATCGAGCGCCCGTTTGGCTGGGAGGAGCGGGTGTGGCTCTCCTGGGCGCCCGACGCCGGCGTCGTGCTGGTGCGATGACGAAGGTCCCTACCTTGCAGCGGCCGCGGTCCCGCAATGCGCCGAGAGCTCCGAACGCCCGCGGCCGGCGGCTGCTGGTCCTCATTCCCTATCTCTGGCTCGCTGTCTTCTTCCTGGTCCCCTTCCTGATCGTGCTCAAGATCAGCCTGTCGCAGACCGCCATCGCACAGCCGCCCTACACACCGGTTCTCGATCTCGCCGGCGGCCTGGCGGGTTTGCGGGAATTTCTCGATGGGCTCTCGCTCGACAATTACGCCTTGCTGGCGTCCGACCAGATCTACCTCATCTCCTATGCCAGAAGCGTCGTGATCGCCGCCTCCTCGACCGCATTATTGCTGTTGATCGGCTTCCCGCTCGCCTACGGGATGGCGCGCGCGCCGCGCCGCTGGCAGGCGATCCTGTTCATGCTGGTGGTGCTGCCGTTCTGGACCTCGTTCCTGATCCGCATCTATGCCTGGATCAACATTCTCCAGCACGACGGCCTGTTCAACCAGCTATTGCTGGCGCTGCGCATCGTCGACGAGCCGCCGTCCTGGCTCGCAAGCGATACAGCGATCTATATCGGGATCGTCTATTCCTACCTGCCGTTCATGGTGCTGCCCATCTATGCGAGGCTCGAGAAGGTGCCCGAGGCCCTGCTGGAGGCCGCCGCCGATTTGGGCTGCCCGCGCTGGAAGGCGTTCTGGCTGGTGACGGCGCCGCTGTCGCTGCCCGGCGTGATCGCCGGATCGCTGCTCTGCTTCATCCCGATCGTCGGCGAGTTCGTCATTCCCGACCTCCTGGGCGGCTCCGACTCAATGATGATCGGGCAGACATTGTGGGTCGAGTTCTTCAGCAACCGGGACTGGCCGGCCGCGTCCGCGGTCGCGGTCGTGCTGCTCGGCCTCCTGGTGGTGCCGATCGTGTTCTACCAGCAGCGCCAGATGCGCCAACTCGAAGGCGGCAACTGATCATGCGCAAGGCTTCCTGGCTCAACGTGGTCTCGGTCGCGCTCGGGCTCGCCTTCCTGTACCTGCCGATCGTGGTGCTGGTGATCTATTCCTTCAACGCCTCGCGGCTGGTCGGCATCTGGGGGGGCTGGTCGACGCGCTGGTATGCGGCGCTAGTCAACGACCAGGGCATGCTGGATTCGGCCTGGATCAGCCTGCGGATCGGCGCGCTGTCGGCCACCGCCGCGACCGTGCTGGGAACGCTCGGCGCCATCGCCTTGGTGCGGGGCGGCCGCTTTCGCACCCGCATGCTGTTCAGCGGGATGGTCTATGCGC
This sequence comes from Xanthobacteraceae bacterium, assembly GCA_036498625.1. Taxonomy (GTDB): domain Bacteria; phylum Pseudomonadota; class Alphaproteobacteria; order Rhizobiales; family Xanthobacteraceae; genus VAZQ01. The sequence continues at coordinate 21,456 of DASYFD010000196.1, forward strand.
CGCTGGTTATGCCCGAGGTGATCACCGGGCTTTCGCTGCTGCTGCTGTTCGTCGCGCTCGATCTCGACCGCGGGTTCTGGACCATCACCATCGCGCACACCACGCTCACCATGTGTTTCGTCGCCGTGGTGGTGCAGGCGAGGCTCCTGGACTTCGACACCAGCCTGGAGGAAGCCGCGATGGATCTCGGCTGTCCGCCGCTCAAGACCTTTCTCACCGTGAC
>DASYFD010000197.1:0-5264 GCA_036498625.1 Xanthobacteraceae bacterium
GATCTGGGCGGCACGGTCGCGGGCTCCACCTCCGCCAATGCCACCGAGATGTTCCACGAAGGCGTGCTGGTGCCGCCGATCAAGATCTGGGAGGCCGGCCGCGCGCTCGCCGATATCGAGCGCTTCATTCTCGCCAACAGCCGGCAGCCGGCGCTGGTGCGCGGCGACATGCAAGCCCAGATCGCCGTCACCCAGATGGGCGCCGCGCGGGTCAAGGAATTGTGCGGGCGCTTCGGTGCCGACACGGTCACGCAGGCCTTCGCGGCCATCCTCAAGGGAGCCGCCGACGAGCTCCAGAGCGCCATCGCCCGGTTGCCGGACGGCACCGCATCGGCGGAAGGCTATCTCGACAGCGACGGCGTGGTGGTCGAGCAGCCGGTAAAGCTCGCCGTCACCATCGCGATCCGCGACGGCCGCGCGAGCTTCGACTTCTCCAGTAGTGATCCGCAGGCCCGGGGGCCGATCAACCTGCGCCCCTCCATGGTGGAGGCCTGCGTGTTCTACTGCCTGCTCGGCAGCCTCGACCCGAACCTGCATTTCAACGACGGCATGCGCGACGTGGTGAGCCTGACCTATGCGCCCCGCACCGTCACCAATGCGGAACCGCCCGCTCCGGTCTCCAACTATCAGATGGTCAATCTGATGCTGGTGGATGTTATTTTGGAGGCCTTGGCCAAGCTCAATCCGGGCCGCGCCATCGCGCATTCCGGCGCCTCGAGCGCGCTCGGCATCGCCTGGAGCAAGGGCCGGCCGGGCCAGTCCTCCATGCAATACGAGATCGCCGGCTCCGCCTACGGGGCGGGCCTCGGCCATGACGGGGTCACGGCGACCGCCACGCATTTGAGCAACCTGCACACCACCCCGATCGAGATTCTGGAATCCGAGTTTCCCTGCCGCATCACGCGCTTCGGCCTGGTGGCGGACTCCGGCGGCGCCGGGCAATGGCGCGGCGGGCTCGCCATGCAGCGCGAATATGAATTGCTGGAGAACGCGACCGTCATCCGCCGCTTCAACAAGACCCGCTTCCCGCCGCTCGGCCTCGCCGGCGGCAAGCCCGGCAGCCGCGCCCGCTTCGTGGTACGGCTCGGCACCAAGCAGGAGTTCGAGACCAAGGCTTCGGCCCGCGTCGAGATGAAGGCCGGCGAGCGTTTCTTGTTGCAAAGCGCCGGCGGCGGCGGCTACGGCGACCCGCGCCGCCGCGACCCCGCCGCGCTTGCCGCCGATTTGGCCGAAGGCTATGTGTCGCCCGACGCGGCGAAAGAGGATTACGGCGAGTAGAGCGACGGTGCCGCGCTCGCAGCACCCCTCGCCCCGCTTGCCGTCAGGGCGTTTACGCCCGCCTTCGACGAGCTATGGAGAGGGCGACACGGGACTGAGAAGAACCAGACCTCGGCCCGGTGAGGGGCGTTCCCACAGGCTCAGACTCGCGGAAGCGCCCCCACATCCCGACCTTCTCCCCGCGCGCGGGGAGAAGGAGACCGCTATTCGCCTGGGACAGGCAGAAGGATACTTCCATGGCGTTTTCCAGCTGGCGTGGCCTTGTCGGAATGATCAATCCGACCATGCGGCCGGGGGTGACCGAGGAGGTCATCCGGCTGTTGCCGGAGGGCATCGGGCTCATTCCGATCTTCCTGAACATCCGGCGCGGCACCGAGGACGAGTTCGAGACCATGATGCCGCATTACGAGAAGGCGATCGCGCTTCTGGCCGAGCAGAAGTGCGACCTGATCCATCCCCATGGCGCGCCGCCTTTCATGGTGCACGGCTTCAAGGGCGAGGCCCGCATCGTGGCGGCCTGGGAGAAGAAATTCAAAACCCCGATCATGAGCGTGGCGCAGAACCACGTGCGGGCGCTCAAGGCACTCAAGGCCAAGACCATCGTGGGGGCGACCTATTTTCCGCCCAAGCTCAACGCCGTGTTCGCGAAGTACTTCAAGGACGCCGGCTTCACGGTGCGCGACATGACCGGCATCGACGTGCCGTTCGACAAGGTGCAGGAGCTCTCGGGCGAGCAGGTCTATGCCCATATCAAGCGCAATTTCCTCAAGAGCAAAGGCGCGGACGCCATCTACATGCTGGGATCCGGCTGGCGCACCCTCGACATCATCAAGCTGCTGGAGCAGGATCTGCAGGTGCCGGTGGTGCATCCGGTGCCGGCCCGGGTGTGGGAGATCCAGAAGCGGCTGCATGTGCGCGAGCCGCGCGCCGGCTACGGCCATTTGCTGGAAGCAATGCCGTAGGGGCGCCCGCCGCAGCGGAGACGCGAAGCGGGCGGCCACGAGGGCCGCCCGTACAGGCGAGGCCCGGGTTGGGAACGCAGGAGCGGGATCGATGAGCAGGATTTGGCAAGGCGCGCTGGCTCTCATGGGCGTGGGACTGCTGGCGACGCCGGCAGCGGCACAGTCGGTCGAGCAATTCTACAAGGGCCGTTCCGTCACCATGCTGGTCGGCACTGCGCCGGGCGGCATCAACGACATATCGGCCCGCCTGGTGGCGAAGCATCTCGGCCGCTTCATTCCCGGCAATCCGGCGATCGTGGTGCAGAACAATCCCGGCGCCGGCGGGCTGATCACCGCCAACAAGCTCTACAACAACGCCGAGAAGGACGGCTCGGTGCTGGCCAAGTTCGAGCGCGCGGTGCCGCAGCTGCAGATCCAGGGCGACTCCAATGCGCAGTTCGATTCCACCAAATTCGTGTGGCTGGGCAGCCTGTCGTCCTACACCAACGACGCCTATCTGCTGCTGGTCAATGCCGGCAACCGGACGAAGAATGTCGAGGAGCTGCGCCGGCCCGGCGTCCCGCTCACGCTCGGGTCCGACAACTCGGCCTCCAGCAACCAGATCTTCGCGGTCATCGCCAAGGAGATTTTGGGCCTCAACGTCAACGTGATCCGCGGCTACACCGGCGCCGCCAGCCTGTTCCTGGCGATGCAGACCGGCGAGCTCGACGGCCAGTATGTGGGCCTGAGCTCGGTGCGCAGCGGCCAGCGCGATTTGTGGAGCAAAGGCGCGTTCCGGCCGCTGATGGCCTTCGGGCGCACCACCCGGCATCCGGACTTCCCCGACATTCCGATCGGCCGCGAGCTGACCCAGGACCCCAAGGCGCTGGCGCTGATCAGCTTCGCCGAGCTGCCGTTCTTTATGGCGCTGCCGTTCGCGGCGCCGCCCGGCATCCCGGCCGAGCGCGCCAAGGCGCTGCAGAACGCGTTCATGGACATGAGCCGCGATCCGGAATTCGTGGCCGAGGCCGAGAAGATCGGCATCGACATGAGCCCGCTCGACGGCGCCGGAATTTTGAAAATGCTGGCCGCCACCGCCGCCACGCCCAAGGACGTGATCGCGCGCTATACCGCGATCGGGGCGGAGAAGAAGTAATCCGCCCCAACCGCTCGTCCCCGCGGACGCGGAGACCCAGGCTTTCACAAAATTCGAAGTGGAGCGATTTTTCGCTACGGAGCTGGTGAGGAAATCGCAGCCTCACTTTACGGGCTTGTAGGAGCTCAGAACATTTTTCGAAGAAACTGGGTCTCCGCCTTCGCGGGGACGAGCGGGTGGGGAACTCTGCGCATTCCCTGCAAGCCAAATAACCCTCACGCGCTCTCCAGAATCCTGTCCTTCTTGCCGAAGTGGTAGCGCGGCAGCTTGTCGAGGTCGGTGCCGGTGATGCGGATCACCCAGGCGGGCTGCGGATGCGCGGTGGAATGGATCACATCGGGGCCGTAGGCGCGGGTCTGGCCGGGCGCCAGGCTGTATTTGCTTTCCGCCACCAGCTCCGCATGGTCCTCGCTCTGCGGATTGGTGCGGCGCCATTCGGTCATCTGCGTCACGGCGCGCGCATTGCCGTAGATCGCCCATGAGGAGCCGTGGCTGTGCGGCTTGCCGGTCTTGCCGCCTTCCTGCACATGCGCCATCACGTAGAAATCAAGCTCCGGATCGTGATGCAGCACGCGCTTGCCGGGCTTCATGTCCTCGTTGAAGGTTTCGGCCACGAAGGCCGGATTGGCGAGGAGCTGCGACAGCTTGTCGGCCATCTGGGCCAGCGCGCTCGCGAGCGGCTTGGCTTTGAGGATCGCGTGGCTCTCGGTGCAGAATTGTTCCAACGTGTAGGCCATTGCGATCTCCGTTTTCTTGTTGCGCGCGCTTTATAGCGCAAATCCCGATGTTGCGCATCCGGCGCGCCGGCATAGGATATCTGCGCTGCGGGCGCGGATCGCGGGTCGCGGGTCGCGGCCGGAGGCACCGATGGGACAGTTCGGCATGGTGCGGGGGATCGCGGCAGTCGTGCTGCTGGCGTGCCTCGGCGTTGCGCTGGGGAGCCACCAGGGCCACGCGCAGGAACCGTTCCCGGCCCGCACGGTGCGGATCGTGGTTCCCTCCGCCCCCGGCTCGACCACCGACACCCTGGCGCGGATCGTGGCGGATCAGCTCGGGCGCAAATGGGCCAAATCCGTGATCGTCGAAAACGTGGCGGGCGGCGCCATGAACGCGGGCGCCGCCAACGTGGCGCGCGCCGCTCCCGACGGCAGCACCCTGATGGTGGCGCCGCCGGCGCCGCTGACCTTCAACGATCTGTTGTTCCGCGACCTCGGCTATCGGCCGAACCTGTTCGTTCCCATCACGCTGCTGGCAAAAATCCCCAACGTCCTGGTGGTCCGCAACGGCTTCCCGGCGGCGTCGCTTCGCGAGCTCATCGCCTATGCCAAGGTTCATTCGGGCAGCTTGTCCTATGCGTCGCAGGGCGTCGGCTCGACCGCGCATCTGTCGGCGAGCCAGCTCGAAGCGCTGGCCGGCATCAAGATGGTGCATGTGCCTTATCGAGGTGCGCAGCCCGCGCTGACCGACGTGATGGCCGGCAATGTGGATTTGTTCTTCGATACGCCGACCACCTCGGCGCCGCTCTACCGCAACAAGATGATCAAGATCCTGGCGGTGGCCGACCTCAAGCGCACGCCGGCGCTCCCCGAGGTGCCGACCTTCTCGGAGGCGGGACTGCCCGGCTTCCGATCGATCACCTGGTTCGGCCTGGTGGCGCCGCCCGGAACGCCCGCGGCGCTCGCCGACCGCATCAATCACGACGCGGTCGATGTGCTCGCCAGCCCGGAGGTCAACGACAGATTGCGCGACCTCTCGCTCGACCCCGGCGCCACCACGCGCGCCGACACCGCCAAATTCTTCGCCGAGGAAACCGTGCTCTGGAGCAGGGTGATCAAGCAAGCCAACATCGAGCCGCAGTAATTGCTTGTGCGGCAATTTCTGAGTTAGGG
>DASYFD010000198.1:0-5363 GCA_036498625.1 Xanthobacteraceae bacterium
GAACACCGGATGCATGCATTCGCCGAACGCCTCGGTGCCCCTGCGGTCGCCCTTCTGAGTCGAGCCGTAATTGTAATGATGCAGCGCCTTGCGGCCCTCGAGCCGGTCGCGGACGGCGGGATCGAGCGTGTCATAGGCGGCATAGCCGCTGGCGAACAGCGTATTGCCGCCGGCCGAGGGAATCTCGACCGAATGCAGCAAGGTCGCCTTGCTGGGAACCTCGGCATGGATCATGTCGTGATGGAACATCATCTCGCCGTCGGGCAGCGCGCCGATCGGCTCGCCGTTCTCGCGGATGTTTGAGATCAGCATGATGCCGGGCAGGAGCTTGGAATAGCCCTTGGGAAAAAATTTGGGCGGCCGGCCGAGCTCGCCGAGCTCGCCGAAATAGCCAGTCACCCGCACCAGGTCCTCTTGCGAGAGGCTCTGCTGCGGAAACACGATGACCAGATGATCGAGCCAGGCCTGGTAGATTGCCCGGATGGTCTCCTCGTCGGGCTTCTGGCGCAGATCGATGCCGCGCAGCTCGGCACCAATGTGCCGGGTCAGCGGAACGACCTCGAATCGGGTTTTGGTGGCAGTGTTCATGACGATGCCTTCCTGCGGCGCTTGCGCGCGCCGCTGATCTTGTTGGGCGAGACGGAGACTAGAGCATTTCCGAGAAAAGTGGAATTGCGGCCTTTGCGGCGGGCCGGCGGCCGCTCGTTCGGTTGACACGCGAGGGATCGTCGCCATTATCGCGCGCTCAATCATGGGGGCGGTGCAGAAGAAAACCGGTGAGCACCGAAGATCGCGTGACCTGACATGACTCTCGCATCGCCCGTCCGGCTCGCCACCATCCCGGTCGCCGACATCGCGCCCGGCGGGCAGGTGCAGCATGCCATCGATGACCGTGCCCGCGCGCAGGCACTGCGGGACGGCTGCCTGGCCTGGCTGCCGGCGGCGGCGCGCCCGATGCTCCCGGCGCTGGATGCGATCACGCGGGGTTGGCTCAAGCGCTCGGCCTCGCCCTATGTGGCGGAGATCGGCGCCATCGCGGCGGCGCTCGATTACTCGGGCATCTGGTTTCTCAACGGCTGCTACCAGTGGGGATGCACGGCGCTGGCGCGGGAGGAAGACGGGGTGCCGTGGCTCGCCCGCACCCTCGACTGGCCGTTTCCCGGCCTCGGCCGCTATGCCGAGATCGCGCGCATGCGCGGGCCGGCCGGCACTTTCGACACCGTCACCTGGCCGGGCTTCGTGGGCGCGCTGACGGCCTGCGCGCCCGGCCGCTTCGCGGCCTGCATCAATCAGGCGCCGCTGAGGCGGCGAACCCGGCATCCCTGGCTGCGCCCCTTCGACATCGCGCGCAACGCGCTGGCGACCGCGCGCCTGCGCTTCATCCCGCCCGACCATCTGCTGCGCGAAGTGCTCGAGACCTGCGACAGCTTTGCGCAGGCGCGCCATCGCTTGGAAGCGACACCGGTCGCCCGGCCGGTGATCTATACGCTGGCCGGCTGCCGGCGCGGCGAGCGCTGCGTGATCGAGCGCACCGAGCAGGGCTTCGAGAGCCGTGAGGACGATACCGGCGCGGCCAATGATTGGCGGAGTGGGCGGGCGGCCTGGGAGGCGCGCGTGTCGAGCGCCGCCATGCTCACGCGCAGCTACGAGGAGGCGGCCGAGCGGAACCTTGCCCGCAAGCAGCAGCTTTCGGCCTGGAGCGGCGAATTCGCGCGCGGGACCTTCGATTGGGTGACGGCGCCGGTGCTCAACCCGTTCACGCGGCTCGCGGTCGAGATGTGCCCGGCCAAAGGCGTGCTGCGCGCTGTGGGCTACGAGACGCTCCCGGGCTGCGAACTGGCGCAGCCGGTAACCCACGTCCGCGAATTGACCGGCGCAGTCCTGGCCTGATGCGGCTCGGACTCTCCCGCTCGTCCCCGCGAAGGCGCTTGGGCAATGATCTTCTGCTCTACGGGAGCGCGGCGACGGGCACCCGACTTCCCTCGCCCCGCTTGCGGGGAGAGGGCGACCCGGCACGGAAGAAAACCAGAACTCGGCCCGGTGAGGGGGGGGTTCAGCACGCTCAGACTCGCGGCGGCGCCCCCTCATCCCGACCTTCTCCATAGCCCGTCGAAGACGGGCGTAAAACGCCCTGATGGCACGCGGGGAGAAGGAGTGCGAGGCCGCGCGTTCCTACCGCGGTCGTACAGCCACTCTGCCAATAAAGTATCCGCGCCCTAGCGCGATTCCGCCGCCATCTCCCGCGCCGGGACCGGGTCGGGGCCGTGCTCGGCTTCTCCGCTCGCCAGCGCGGCCAGGATCTGGCTCACCAGCTCACGCGCCGACTGCGCGCTCAACTCGACGGCGACGCGCTCGCGACCGCCGTCCGCCGCATTGATGAAATCGATGCCGAGCGCATGGTCGAGCGGAGCGTGATACGGGTGATCGAAATAAACATTGGCGGTGTCGATCCGCATCCAGCCGCCAGGCCCCTTCGCGCTGCCGGTGAGCGCGACCTTGCGGACGATATAGGAGCACATGTCGCGATCCCCTGTGGTCGAATTGTTGTCGATGCGTCGCTCCGGCAAACGGAAACCGGTCAGCCGGAGCCGGAAGTGTAGCACGGGCCGCAGGCCGCGAAAGTCCTGCCCGCGATACCGCGATCAGCGCGGTTGCCTGGAGATTGACGGCGAGGGGAGCCCGGCCGGGAAGCTACGGCTTGCCGGAAAAACCCTGGCGAATGAGCTCGAGCCGCGAACCGGGCGTGCGGGCGTCGACGCCCGCGGACTTCGCCAGCGCCTCATCGCAATCCACCCACCCGCCGTTGCGGATGCGCCACGTGCTGTTGTCGATGGTGCTCTGGCGACAGAGGGTGCCGGTCGGGGAAACCACCAGCATGGAGCCCGTGCTCAAGCCGGCTTCGGTCGTCGCCTGGGTTCGCGCTGTCCCGGAGGCCTGCAGCCAGCTCGCCACGACGGTGACGGCAACGCAGAATGCCACGGCAATTCCACACGCCATAATCGCACGGCCGAAATCGCCGGCAAACCAGCGGCCCGGCTTCAGCGCTCGTGTGGTAGCGGTGGCGCGCATATTGCTGATCCGTTGCGGCTGGCCGATGAAGATGTCGGATAGTCTCTCCTGCGGTCCAATAATCTTGGGAAATCCCTGCGCAATCGTTAGCCGGGATGGTAAAGGAACCGTGTCGGGGCGGGTTCGAGCCCGAGGCGCCGGCTTTTATCACCTGCGTTCACGTTTCGTATCCCGTTCTGGGCAGCGCGCGGGCCGGTATGCTAGAGCGCATTCCGAGAAAGCCGGAACCTCAGGCCGCGCCGGCAAGCGGTCGCTTTCCGGGTCATAAGTGTGACGGGCGCCCGCCATGACGTCATCGATCGAGCTGTGGCGTGACAACCGCGGACGGCTGTCCGCCCTTCGTATCGCCACGCTCGCGCTGCTGCTGTGGCCGATCGCGCTTGCGGTGGTGGCCTGGCAGTCCGAGATCAGGTTTGCGGCGCGTCCGCTCAATGACCTGATCCACCGCGCCGGCTTCTGGATGCTCATGTTCCTGCTCCTGTCGCTTGCGGTCACGCCGCTGCGGCGGATCGCGCGCTACGGCCAGCTGGTCGATGTGCGCCGCATGATCGGGGTCGGCGCCTTCTGCTACGGCGTCGCGCATCTCACGCTCTACGCCGCCGATCAGATGTTCGACCTCGTCAAGGTCGCAAGCGAGATCACGTTGCGGGTCTATCTCACGGTCGGCTTCACCGCCTTGCTCGGCCTGGCCACGCTCGCGGCGACGTCGACCGACGGCATGGTGCGCCGGCTCGGGGGCCTGCGCTGGCGGCGGCTGCATCGGCTGGTCTACCCCATCGCCGCATTGGCGCTCCTGCATTTCTTCCAGCAGACCAAGCTCGACGTGAGCGTGCCGACCCTGGTGACGGGATTGTTCACCTGGCTCATGGGCTATCGTCTCATCGCCTGGCGCTGGAAGCGGCCGGGCGAGCTGCCGACCTGGGTGCTGCTGGCGCTCAGCGTCGCCGCCGCGGCGCTGACCTTTGCGGGCGAGGCGATCGGCATCGCCATTGCGTTCAACGTCTCGCCGCTGATGGTGCTGCAGACGGCGTTCGATTTCGACCTCGACAATCTCGATATGGTGCGGCCCGGCTGGTACGTGTTGGCAGCCGGGCTTGTCGTGGTGCTGATCGATCTCGTCTGCGCGCGCTGGCGTACGCGGAAGCCGCGCCGGGCGGCGCCGGTGCGCGCGCCGGCCGAGGCGGTGCGGGAGACGGTTTGATCCGACTGGTGACGCTTGTCACGACTGTTCAAAGGGCGTTACAAAGCCCGTGAATTGCAGAGGTTGCTATGTCCACTGTCGCCAGCGACCAGCCCCACGCCCGCCTGACCCCCGATTTCGGCCGCGCCATGGCGGAGGGCCGACCGTTGTCGCAGGACATGGTGGTTGCGCTTTCGGCGGAGGAAAGGGCGCGCGGGCAATTGCGCATCGAGTCCCAGCGCGCCGCGCATGCCGCCCTCCGCCAGAATGGCTGCCTGATGCTGCCCGGCGTCATTCCGCTCCCGCTCGTCGATGCCATGTATCAAGACTATCTCACGCATCCGGGCGCGCTCGATCCCCGCGTGATGAACGAGCTGGCGTCGCAGCCGGTGCCCAATCCCATTCGCGCGTCCGGCAAGGCTCGCTACGAGATCACGCTCCGCATGCGCGGGGCATTCGCCCGGCCGGAAGTGTTCGCGAACCCGCTGCTGCGCTCGGTGCTGGCGCCGCTGCTCGGCGCCGACATGCAGCTCAACAGCTTTACCGTCGTGGTCTCCTACCCGGGCGCCACGGTGCAGCAGATCCACCGCGATCATGGGCATCTGTTCGCTTCCGAGCCCGGCATCGGCCCCAATCTGCCGGTTTACGCCGTCAACGTGGTGGTGCCGCTGATCGACGTCGACCTCCGGACCGGGCCGACCGCGGTGTGGCCGGGCTCCCACCGATGGCCTTCGAATATCCAGGCGGAGCCCGATGGCATGCGGGCGGTTCCGCTCAATCGCGGCGACTGCATGCTGCTGGACTACCGCACGCTCCACACAGGCCTGCCCAACCAAGGCGAGCGGGTGCGGCCGATCCTCTACATGGTCTATGCGCGCGGCTGGTTCTGCGACGACGCCACCCATTTCGGCGTCAACTCGCCGGACATGTCGCTCGAGGACTACAACAACGTTCACGAGCCGGCCCGCGTTGCCCTGTTTCGGGCGCTGTCGCAGGCGGTGCGCAAGCCGGGCAGCCAGACCGCCGGCGTCGTGCCGGCGCCCAGCCCGGCGCGGGCCTCGGACGATCCGGCAAGCTGGGGCAAGGTCGGGCGCAACGATCCGTGCCCGTGCGG
>DASYFD010000199.1:0-9132 GCA_036498625.1 Xanthobacteraceae bacterium
CGCCGAGCGCCTTCATCTTCTTCTCGAAGGCGCGGGAGGAATCGACGCGGTCCTGCGCCCGGTCGCCGATGACGATGAGAATGGGAATGCGAGCGAGGGTCGCGAGCTTGTCCGGCGGAATGTTGTCGAAAGCGTCGACCGAGGTCTCCACCGCGAGAATGCCCTTCACCAGTTGCGGCCGTTCGATCGCGGTCAGATAGCCGAGCAACCCGGAGGACGACCAGGTCTGCAGGATCGAAGGCCCGATCTTGTCGAGCAGTGCCGACAAGGACGCCACCGTCTTGCGCGTCTCGTCCGGATCCCGATAGGTGCTGACCGTCTGCGGATAGTAGTTGTCGACCGCTTCGATGGGGAACTGGGTATCCGGGAACGGCTCGCCAAAGCGCGGGCCCCAGCGAAAGGTGACCCACGACGACTCGAAGGCGTAACGGTTGATCGCGGGCAATTCGGCGGTCGGCGATCGGCCGAGCCTCACCGCGTTGATCTTGCAAATGTCGGTGCCGGAGCGGCCGGTGTTGACCCGGTCGACGCCGTAGGTCGCAAAGCCTTCGCGCAGGAACAAGGTCAGCCAGCCTTCGCGGCCGTCGGGCGTGGTGTCGTAGACGCGTGCGGTATGTCCGCCGCCCGAATTGAACACGATCGGATAAGGGTATCTCTGCTCGACCGGATATTGAAAGGACGCATAGACGTTATCGACCACCACATGGCCGGGAGGCCAGCGCTTGCTGTTGGCGTCGCCACCATCGTTGGTCGCGCACTCGACGACGCGGCCGCCGGCTTCCAGGCTGCCCTGACGGGCGATATGCAACGGCTCCGCCACCACGGCCTGGACGGTCAGGCATCCCAATCCCAGCAACATGCCAAGTCGTTTCGCCATCGTATCTCTCCTGCGTGCGGGCCCGAGGGCCTCGGCCTTCGGGCGGGTACTTTACCCCCGCGCAACCCCACGTTATCATGATGATGGGGCGGCTTGGACTACCAAGTTCTCGTGGGGAGCTACCATGAAGCGTGCATTACTGGGGTTGGTATCTGTTTTCGTGACAGCGTGGGCGGCAAGCGCCGCTGCCGATTCGCCTAATCTCAAAGGAGCATACGGATTCACCGGTACCGCGGCTTGTCTGGTCGCGCCGGGCCACGTGGGGGATCCGAACGTCCCTCCCCCACTCCCCAATCCGACCCCCGGGGTGGCCCTTCCGAATTCGGGATTTAATTCCAACCTGCAGCCGAACGACACCGGACCCGGCTCGGAGCCTTACTCCCATTCGTTTTCCGTCGAGGGAATTCGGACCTTCAACGGCGATGGCACCGGAACCGTCAAGGGTACGGTCGTGGGAATTACCGTTCGTCCAACCCCGGGGCCGAATGGATTCCCCCATTTTCCGGCATCTGCCGGATCATCGACTTTCAGCTTCAACTTCACTTACACGGTCGATGGCGATGGCGGCTGGACCGCCACGATGGTGCCGGGTAGCTACCTCGAAAACCATCTGACCGGACCCCGCGCCGGGCAGACCAGCACGGTCGACGCGATCCCGCAGGTTACCGGCATGGTCTCGCAGGACGGCCAGACGCTGATCGCCGCGCAGATCACCACCGCGGTCGAGACCCACACCTATTCGAACGGAGACGTCGATCCGGAAATCTGCCATCGCTCGCGCGTCTATATCAGCCTGCCGAACCAAAAATGATGACGACCACGGGTACCGATCGGCGGCATCGATCTCCGTAGTGGGATCGCTTGATCCGCGCCGATGACCGCCATAAGGTCACATCGATCCACGGCGGTCTCCAACCGGACCACAATACGGTCGGCTGTCGCACCATGCCGGCAGCCGATCACCTCGGATGATCGAGCCATGACCAAAACCGTCATGACCGGAATCGTTCAACGCACCGCCGAGCGCCGGGGTCAATGTTTGTTGGGGCCGGCGGCAGGGCTCATGATGTGCGCCCTCGCGACAATCGCACGTGCCGAAGTCCACATCGATGGCAACCCGGCGGCGGTTCGCGTGACAACCAGCCAAGACGCGATCTCCGATGTGCTTTTGGCGATCGGCGCAAACTTCAACGTACGATACCGCACCGCCATTCCTCTCGACGCAGTTGCCGACACCAGCTACTCCGGCTCGGTCGGACAGGTGATCTCCAGGCTGCTCGACGGCTACAACTACGTGATCAAGACGGATCAGAAGTCGACCGAGATTGTGATCTTTGGCAGGAATGGTCAGGCGGCGAGCCCGGCCCCGGCGTCCAAAGCCCCGGCGCCCAAAGGCATCCTGTCGCAGTGGCGATAACGCCGGAACCGGCGGCATTCGAGCGTGGACGCGTCGGGCTACGCCCGCTTGCCGCGCGCGCCCCACCATAATGCCGTCCCGACGGCGGCCAGCGCAACGAACCCCAGCAGCAGCAACAACGCGGAGCGCTCGATCCAGGCGATCGCCGGAACCCCGAGCCCCATGATCACTCCGAGGACGCAAATCTGCCACGCCTGGGTGTGCACGCCGGCCACGAAGGTGCCGAGCGCCAGCAAGGTGAGGACCGTGAGCCCGGTGGCGTCGGGGCTGAGCATGCTGGCGACGTTGCTCAGCAACAGCAGATTCATCGCCGCCAGGAACGCCAGCCAATGCAGCGTCTGGGTCCAGATCAGCCGCAGCCGCGCCGCTTGGTCGTGGGCGTGCGGCCAGCAATTGATGACGCAGAGGAGGCCGATCACCGGCGCCAGGAGTTCCCAGTAGCCGACCATCGACTGCCGGGAAAAGCTCGCATAGGCGACCCCGAACAGGGTCAGGATCAGCACCACCACATAGGGCAGGTCGCGCAGCCAGAACGAGACGTAGGGCGGGTAGAGCGGAGGCGGCGCCTGCGCCTCCCAATGGGAGTCGGGCCGCGGCTCGCCGGGCGTCGTGTCTGAACCGTCCATACCGCCCTCACGCCAGCACGGCATCGGCTGAGCCAGCAGGCTGCCCGTTTCGGGCACCGCCGGCAAGGCCGCGCCATTGCGATCACGCTCCCGGTTGATTACTGGAATGGGCTGGTGGCGGGCGGATTTGGGCGCAAGCCCTCGGCATGAACGGATGATCGACATGGCATGGATCAAGGCACAGGACATCGCCTATGGGCGGCTTACGGCCCCCGATCTCGACCTGATGGAGGAATTTCTCACGCGCTTCGGGATGCGCAAGGTCGAGCGGACCGGCACGGCGCTCTACATGCGGGGAACCGATCCCAGCCACCACATCCACGTCACCGAGAAGGGTGCGCCGCGCTTCGTCGGTCTCGCCTATTGGGCCGAGAGCGAGGACGACCTGAAACGCCTGACCAAAGCTCCCGGCGCCTCCGCGATCGAGACGATCGACGAGCCGGGTGGCGGCAAGCGGGTGCGGCTGACCGAGCCCAACGGCTATCAGATCGAGGTGGTGCACGGCATCGCGCCGCTGCCGCCGATTCCGCTCAAGCGCCAGAAGCTCAACACCGGCGAGGCACCGTTGTCGCGGCCGGGCGAGCTGATGCGGCTGCCCAAGGGTCCGTCCCACGTAAAGCGGATGGGGCATGGGGTCCTGATGACGCCGCGCTTTGCCGAGACGGTGCAATGGTTCCGCGAGACCCTGGGATTCGTCTGCTCGGACGACGTCTATGCGGGCGACAAGAGCAACCTGATCGGATCATTCAACCGCTGCGATCGCGGCGACGAGTTCGTGGATCATCACGTCTTCTTCTGCCTCAAGCACGAGAAGACCGGCCTCAATCACATGTCGTTCGAGGTGCCGGACTTCGATGACGTCTGCATGGGCCATGACTATCTCAAGCAGTTCGGCACCTATGAGCACATGTGGGGGATCGGCCGGCATGTCCTGGGCAGCCAAGTCTACGACTACTGGGCCGACCCATGGGGCCGCGTGCACGAGCATTGGGCCGACAGCGACCGCCTGAACCTGGCCAACGGCTCCAACCTGCTGTCGGTCGAGGAAGCCCTGGTGTCGCAATGGGGCGAGGCCCCGCCGGAGAAGTTCATCAATCACGCCAGCCCGTGAGGCAAGCCACTTGTCCCGGGCGCAGCGCAGCACGAAGCGCCCTTGCGTGTAGTGGTGCGCTGCGCCCGGGACCATTCCAGACTCCATCGCCCGTAACGATCCCTGATCTGCGGGTGCATCACTCCGCGGAGTTTATCATCGGGCGGCGCTTCGCGCCGACCCGTTTGCTTTGTGCTGCACCGCGTCCGGGAAAAGTCCAAACGCAACGGCTCGCACTCAAGCGCGCATTCCTTCGCTCCGTCTCCCCCTCACTCCGCCTTGGCGCCCGAGGCCTTCACCACCTTGGCCCATTTCTCGGTCTCGGCCGCCACCAGGGCGCCGAACGCAGCCGAGCTGAGCGGCATCGGATCGCTGCCCACCTCGGCCAGCCGCGCCCGGATGCTCGGGTCGGCGAGCCCGGCATTGATCACTTGATTGAGCCTGGCGATGATCTCGGGCGGCGTTCCCTTGGGGGCGGCGAACCCGAACCAGGTGCTAGCCTGATAGCCCGGAACCGTGTCGGCGATGGTCGGCACATCGGGCAACGCATCCGCCCGCTCGCCGGTGGTCACCGCCAGCGCCCGCACGTGGCCGGCCCGGATATGGGCGAGCGAGCCCGGCAGCACGTCGAACATCACCTGCACCTGGCCGCCCATCAGGTCGGTGAGCGCCGGCGCGCCACCCCGGTAGGGCACATGGGTCAGCTGCACCCCGGTCATCACCATGAACAGCTCGCCCGACAGATGCACCGCGGTGCCGATACCGGGCGATGCCATGTTGAGCTTGCGCGGATTGGCTTTGGCGAGAGCGATGAACTCGGCCACGGTCTTGGCCGGCACCGACGGGTTCACCTCCATGACGTTGGGCGAGCGCACCAGCCCGGCCACCGGCGCCATGTCTTTCAGAAAATTGAACGGCAGCGATTCATAGAGCGTGGCATTGATCGCGCTCGATGTCGGCACCAGCAGGACCGTGTAACCGTCCGGCGCCGCGTTGATCACCGACTGGGTCGCGATATTGCCCCCTGCCCCGCCCCGGTTCTCGATCACCACCTGCTGGCCGAGATGCTCCGACAACCACTGCGCCATGATCCGCGCCACCACGTCGGTGGCGCCACCCGGCGGAAACGGAACGATCCAGTGCACCGGTCGGGTCGGGTAAGGATCGGCGGCGCGCACGGCGCCCGCTCCCGACAGCAGCGCAGCAAGACCAAGGGCGATCAAACGGTGAAACCCCACCATGCACCTCCCCTTTGCGTCCGGCAGCGCGCGGGCGTGACGGCCTTTCCAAGCCGCGCTCCGATGCCAAAAGGATAACTCCTGCCAAGCCGGAATACTGCATCAATTTCGAATGCTTGTACCTGCCGGCCGTTACGCAGTCGCCCCGCGCCATGCCGGCGCATGAAGGCTACGGCGCCCCGACCCTCGAGCACATGAAAGTGCCGTTTGATCCCGCGTATCGCGCCTGGAAAGCCCGCGACGCCTGCAACACAGCCTCATCCCGCGACGGCTGCAACAGAGCCGCATCCCGCGCCGGCGCGGGCGCCGCCTTGGCACCGGCATCCGAACCGATGACATCGGAGGCGGGAGCGGTGGGGGTGGCACCCTTGTTCACCGTCGCCGCGAAATCGCTGATATCCGCCACCGAAACCATAATCCGAAACTCGTCCGCCAGCTCGCGCAGCTTGGCGGATATCGCCCGGTCTCCCGCGTCGTGCGAAAGACGCAAGAGGGCGTCGATATGGTCGAGAAGGTCTTTGGTCTTCAGCATGCGCAGCCCAGCGATCGGCCCTCCGTGAGGACCGCGGAAGGATCGCAATAATGACCGATTCCGGCAGCGGGCCTGCGGACTTTAGTACCGGCGGTGAAGTTTATTTCCGTGAGGGCGCTTCTGCGCGGCCGGCGAGCAGCCGCGGGGCTGCTACGCCAATGTGACCATGCCGCTCCAGAATTGCTGATTCTGGCTGGTTGCGTCGACGTCGTATTTGCGCACGAAGTCGAGGCGCCCGTCGCTGCCGATGCGGTACACCATGAGCCCGGCGGTGAGCGTGCCGACCCCGGCACCCTCGCGCACCTTGATCGGTATGACGCTTGCCGCCACCAGCACGCGCCCGCTCGGGTCGATCCCGAAGGTGCGCAGCTGGACGCCGTGGCCGTCGATGTTCTGGATCAGCGTGGGCTCGCCGGTCTTCTGGTCGATGGCGAATACCGCGACGCTGTTCTCGCCGCCCGCCAGCACCTTCTGGCCGTCGAAATCGGTGAGCGAGGAGGAGCGGTTGGTCTGGTAGACGAACCGGCCGTTGGGATGGATGTGGATCGGGCCGGCGCCTTGCGGGAATCTGGTTTTGGGATCGGACAAGGTGGTCTTGATGAACAGCGGCTCGCGCGTCAGCCCGGTCGCGGCATCGAGCCTGTAGACGTAGAGCTGGTTCTGCCGCTCGATCGACACGTATACCCAGGGCTGGGTCGGATGAAAATCGAGATGGCGCGGCCCGAAGCCCAGCCCATTGCCGGGCGCGATCGAGGCGAGGCCGGTCACGGTGCCGTCCTTGAAGCTGAACGTCTTGATGGCGCCGGGGTCCTCCGGGTTGCCGTTCTCCGCATTGTTGCCGCGCGTGACCAGGGTGACCATCTGGTTGGAGGGCATCGCCCTGATCTGGTGCGCATAGATGCCGGTGTCGTGGCTTCCGGGCTGGCTCACCGGATCCCCGATGGTGCCGTCCGCGTTGAGGCGATGCACCGTGAACGAGCTCGGATCGTTGTAGGCGATCAGCAGATACTGTCCGGCCAGATCGACGCTGGTGTGGATCGGCCGCGACGGCAGCGTGCGCGGCTGGCCGTGCGGCGTCAGCACGCCCGAGGCCGCGATCTGGAATGCGTTGGCATAATGCTTGTCGCCCGCCGTTCCGGGACCGCCATTGCTGGAGACCACGTAGAAGTATTTCCGGCTCGGATGCGGCCAAGCATATTGGATATTGGCCGGCACCGTGACGGTATTGCGCTTGATCAACTCTTCGCCGTCGATGTCGAACAAGGTCAGAGCGGGGCCGACGCTGGAATAGAGCACCGTCTTGCCCTTGAGGTCCTGCGCCCACGACAGCCCGGGCGCCGCAAAGGCGCCCGCCAGCAGCGTTGCAAATTCCCGGCGATCCATCATGTCGGCCTCCCCTGCGCGGCGTTCCGTTCCCAAGACGAGCCGCATGCCGCGAGAACGCGGCTGCCGCTGCCGCGAGGCGAAGGACTCGACCGCGGTTTTCCAGTCACTGGATTTGAGGCGACAGGATGCGCCGTTTTGACGGCATCGGCAAGCCAGCCTCGCGCGCGGAGGTCCGGCAAAAACAACGGCTGCTCCGATGCGGCATCCGCGCCCTAGATTTGGTGCCGAAGCGGCTCCTTGGCGCAGCGTCAGACCGGCGCCGTCATTCCAGCCCGAACGGCTGGCGCCACTCGGTACCCATATTGTCGTCGGTGATCGGACGCTTGCCGGCGGTGCGGGCGAGGATGTCCGGGCACGGCTCGATCGGCCGCTCCCGGGCGCGGCCGGATTGCGGCGCGAGGTCGGCTTCCCAGGAGCTCAGGCGATCGAGCTCGGCGCGGTCCTCGTCGCGGGCGGGGTCGAGCATCGGTCGGCCGTCGATCCGGTAGGATTCGAGCGTGCGGCGCCAACGCGCGAAATCCCATGCGATCGGGCTCTGCGAGACCACCATGTGATTGATGAAGCGCGCCCCATACGCATAGGCGAGGCAACCGGTACGCTGGACCCGGTCGGAATCGGTGGTGTTGTAGAAGAAGATGCCGCCTGAATTCAGGTGCGGCTTGACGAGACCGAGAAACTCCTCCGAGAGGAGATTGGTGGCATTGGCGCGGAAATGCCAGGTCGTGTTCGAAACGACCGCATCGAAGCGCCGGGCGGGATTCGCCCGCAGCCAGCGGCGGCCGTCATCGGCCACGATGGTGACCTTGGGATTGCCCAGCACCGAGGCGACTTCCGGCGCCGATGCGATCAAGGTAAGATAGCCCGGATTGATCTCCACGATGGTGAGAGAGGTGACGTCGGGATTGCTGGCGATGACCTGCGCCCACGAGCCCGATGCGAGACCGATCATCAGCACGTCACGGGGTGCCGGATGGAAGAGGCTCAACGCGTAGGGACGTACGATGCCGTTGGTGTCGTGCATGAGGTCGGTGTTGAAGCGGCCGTCATACATGCCGTTGCCGAATACGGTGCCGTCCGCGGTGACGGCGACGATGCCGCTGCGGTTCTCCACCACCTGTGCGAGCGGCACGGCAAAGGGTGCGCCCTTCCACTGCAGGTTCTCGAGCGCGTCGGTCGACCAGCGCGGCACGGCGACCACCGCGAGCAGGCCCATCGCCACCGCCAGGCTGGTTCGCAGAATCTTTTCCGGGCGCGGCATCGTGAGCGCGACGATCAACAATACCGCGCAGACGAGGCCCGCCACCACCAGCGCGGTCCCGATCCCGACCAGGCCGAGATGCTCCATCAACACGAAGCCGGTGATGATCGAGCCGGCCGCCGAGCCCAGAATGTTGGCGAGATAGAGCAAGGCGGTGCGCATGCCGGCACGGCCGTCCGCCGCGACGCCGAGTTCGGCCAGATAGGGCAGCAGCGAGCCCCAGAACCGAGCCACCAGATAGACCATCAGGATGGCCACGCCCACGAGGGCGCGATCGGCCCAGGCCAGGTGCCCGAGCAACGGCAGGAACACAAGGCCGACCAGGTTGGCCTTCATCAGGTTGCCCACCGCGCGGCGCATGGCGCCGCCCCGCGTCAAGGCGGTGCAGTTGTCGCCGGCTTGCCGGGAGCCGGAGGCGAGCCCGATCAGGAAGGCGCTCAAGGTCGCTGCAAAAGCCGACGAGCTCGATCCGGTCGCATAGGACACGGTGCGAAAGAAGAAGATTTCATAGGACAGCGCCACGAAGCCGCCGGCAGCCGCAAGCGAGAGCAGCGGCACCAGTCCCAGCATGGGCCGGCGTGCCGGGGCCGCGGCCGGCGGCGCCACGGCGGCGAAGCTCGCGTCGCCACGATCGCGCCAATGAACCGCGAGCGCGCCTGCCGCCACGGCGGCGTTGATCGCAACGGCGACATAGATCGCGCCCTGCAT
>DASYFD010000200.1:0-14616 GCA_036498625.1 Xanthobacteraceae bacterium
TTTTCCATCTTATCCGCCCGCAGGCTCTCGCCCGTGTCGCCGGCGAGCTCGCCGACCTTGCGGCCCCGGGCGGCAGGCTGTTTTGGAATTCGCCGGACCTTGGTCCGGCTGGGCCTTGGGCTGTTCTCTTCCATGACCCGAACCGCGCACTGCGCGCGCAATGGAAAGCGCTTCTGACCGGGACGGTAATCCCCGCCAGCCGGGCGCAACGCGAGGCCGTTGCAGCCGCTCGACGGGATCGAAATCCGCGCAGCCTGGTCGATGATGCCCGCGCTGATCGCCGGATTCTCGCCCGTCCTCACCGGGCGCTGGATGTCGCCGAGACTCTCGCGGCTCATTTTGTCGGCGAGGTCTCGACGCAGTTGCACGAAATGAACGAGGCGGAGGTGCTCGACGCATTGCTCGTTCCATCAAATCAGGAAGAATTCCTGCCGGAGATCGCCGACGCCCGCTTGCGGGAGATCGTGATTGGCGAGCTGATGGGCCGCGAAGTCCTCCCCGGGTTGCGCGCCAGCCCGGCGGGCAGCGATCTTGGCCACAATGTTCAATGGACGTTCGGCGATTGCGGCCGATCGGCCGTGGGATAGGAGAGGGCGCCTGCCACTCGTTCGCCTCGGCTCGTCCGCCGCATTTTGCCAATGTCGATCCGAGCTGCTAGATTCACACGCCGACAAGCTCTCCGGGCCGGGCATGAGACGAATCTTTCGCCAAGAGAGTCTGCAACGGAATTTCATCCGAACCGGATACGCCCGGGTTCCGATGCTCTCGGCCGAGGAAATCTCGCATGTCCTTTGGCGCATCGAGGATCTGCATCCGGACGACCGTTTTGCCCCGAACGGCCAGAATGGATTTCAGCTCCGTTACCACTGCTCGTTCCTCGACACGAATGTCGATTACAAGAGGGAAACACACGAACTCCTCGTAAGCGTGTTTGCGCCCCACGTGGCCCGCTATCTCAGCGACTACGAGATTCTGAATTGCAACTTCTACGTCAAGCCGCCGCGGACCGGTGTGTTCAGCATTCACCAAAATTGGCCCGCGATCGCCGATTTGAACGACACGACGGTCACGATCTGGTGTCCGCTGGTTGATGTGATCGCATCCAACGGCGCGCTGCAGCTGGTTGCCGGCAGCCACAAGATCTTGCCGCATGTGGAAGGGCCGAATGTTCCGGGATATTTTCGAAGCTTCCGCGAGGAGTTGATCAGGAATCATCTCAAGGCAATTCCGATGGCGGCCGGCGAAGCGATCATTTTCGACGACTCGTTGCTCCACTGGTCGGCAAACAACGATTCGGACGTCGCCCGTGTCGCGGTTCAGGTTCTTTGCGTTCCCGCGGACGCGCAGCCGATATATTTCTTCTTCGATCCAGAATTTCCGGAACGATTTGAGCTGATCGCCGCCGACAGTGAATTCTTCATCTCTACCAGCATCAAGGACCTGGCGGTTCGTCAGCCGCATTGGAAAAGTTACGGTTTTGTCGACAACCGAAACCGCTATGTCGACGAGACGGAGTTCGTGGAGCTGCTGAGCCGAGGCGATGAGATCCGGCAGCAGATATACTTTGGCAGGTCTGGATGATGGCCCCGGCAAACGCCTTTTGAGATGAACTATTCCAGTCCACTCATCCAATGGGCTCGCAGACTTCTCAGGCCTGCGAGAGAAAAACAGTCCAAGCTGCTGTTCGTCTTTCAGGGACGGCAAGGCTTCCGCGCAGGAATGGGCCGGGGACTGTATGCGTCCGAGTCCGTCTTCCGGCAAAGCGTCGATCGCTGCGCTGCCGTCATTGCGGGCCGGCTGGGTGTGGACCTCGCCGCCGGGTTTCAGAACGCAGAGGCGGCCGAGCGGGCGCAGGGCAACGAGTTCCACTCGATCCTCACGCACGGGCTACTCCATATCGGGCTTGCGGAGTTATGGAAATGGAACGGCGTCGAACCAGATGCTACAATCGGGCTCAGCCTCGGTGAGATGACTTCAGCGGTGGCTGCGGGCGTGCTCACTCCGCAGGAGGCGATCACCGTCGTGCAGACGGCGGCGCAATGGGACGAACGGGTTCTGGCCCGCGGCAAGCTGCTGCTGCTGGAAGTCGATTTGGCGAGGGCCGGCACCCTGTGCCGGGAGAGCCCCGCCAAGCTCGAATGTTTCGCCGAATACGGCCCAACGACGATGGTCGTCTTCTGCGCCGTCGAGGACGTGGCACAAATCGCTTCATTTCTCCACGACAGGGGAATCAAGCATCAAGTCCATCGTGGCGACTACGCCTATCACACGCCTCGCTTCGCAACGTCCAAGGAGCTGGTGCTGTCCGATCTCGCGCACCTTCGGCCGCGGCCGGCTGCGTGTCCGTACTATTCCTCGCTAGCCGGCGGAATGCTGCCAGCGACGAGCCACTTCGACGCCAACTATTGGTACTGGATGTTGGCGCAACCCGTTCTGTTCAACACGGCATTCGAGGCAGCGCTCGTCGACGGCTATGATGTCGTTCTCAACATCGGCCCGCATCCTTCGCTCGACTCCTGTATGCGCGAGGCTGCGGCAAAGCTCGGCAAGAGTCTCTTGTTCGTGGATTCACTCCGGGACGACCGGCCGGAAGAGCAAAGTTTCGCTGCCGCGCTGGACCGACTCCGCGGGCTCGGGCTTGCCACCAGCCGCGCGCGCCCGGGCATTCCGCCACACCGCATCGCGGCTTCGGCGGTGAATTTCAGTGACCCGGATACAATTCGCGATCCCTATCCGCTGCTCGAGGCTATTCGCGCCCAGGGATCGGTCCATTTCCTGCCGCGCCATAACTATTGGATTGTGCTCGGACGTGATGAGGTATTGGCAGCCTTGCGCCAGCCGGAGGTGTTCGCGAGCGATCCCGCGCGCGGCCTCGATGCCGTGCTTCTCGGCGCCGATCCGGAGCAACATGCGCGCGCGCGCCGAATCCTTGCCCCTCATTTCAAGCCGGCTCAGGACCCGGCGTTGGAGGCTGAGATCGCATCAACCGCCGACCGGCTGCTGGACCAAAGCGCGGATGCGGCGCGCTTCGACCTGGTCAGCGCGTTCGCGGTTCCCGTCTCCGAGAGTGTCGCGGCGCGCTTCATCGGCCTCGATGGCGCCGAGACCGCCGAGCTCCTGGCGATGATCGGCCCGAACCGGTGGGTCTTGGACTATATCCCGAAGCTGGACGCATTCTTTACAGGCTATGCGGATCGAAACGCGTCCCGCGGACCAGACACGCTTCTGGGGCGAATGACGGCCGGCGGCGGTGAACCGTTCGAGGCGGCCGAAGCAGCCAGCATCCTCAAGCTGATGTGGGTGGCGGGAACCACGACAACCGGCATGCTGATCGCCTCGGCCGCCAGAAGCCTGCTTTATCAACCCGATGTGCGCGCTGAAATCGTGGAGCATCCGGAGCTGATCCCCAGCCTGATCGAGGAGACTTTGCGGCTGGACCCTCCCGAACTGACGCTCTGGCGCCGCACCCGCGGTGATACGGCTCTTGCGGGAACGCCGATTCCGAATGGCGCCGAGGTTCGTTTGAGCCTCGCTGCGGCGAACCGCGATCCGGCGTATTATGAGCATGCCGCCAGCTTCGTGCTCCGCCGCCGCAAGCAGGCCAATCTCGCCTTTGGGGGAGGTATTCACCAATGTATCGGAGCCGGCCTCGCGAGACTCACGGCGCGTGTGGCGCTCGAACGGCTGATCGCCCGCTTTCCGCGCATGCGGCCGGAGGTGCCGGAAAATCGGCTACACTACGCTGCCTCGGATCACTTTCGTGCGCTGGCCACGCTATCCACAATGCTGCAAGGAGTTGACTCATGTTAGCTCGATTGGGATTGGGCAGCGCTCTGTCGGCCTCGCGCATGAAGCGAATTTTGGTCGATCCGGCGCGGCAGGAGGAGCTTTATCGGAACGGCTACACGGCGGTCCGCTTGCTCTCCACCGATGAAGCCGCTTCGCTCCTCGCGCAATTGACCGCAACCCGGCTGGATGGCGATTTCGAGAACCGCAATGGCGGGCCGAATTCCTCCTACCATGCGTCGGTTCTGGACCCGGACCTTCACTACAAGCGACAGGTCAACGACATCGTTCGGGATGCATTCGGCCCTCCGCTCGCAAAGATTCTCGACGGATATCGGGTTGCAACCAGCGGCTTTCTGGCCAAACCCGCGGGAGGGGGAGCGGTGGGCCTGCACCGCGACTGGACCATGACCGCGAGCGTCGACGATATATGCCTCAATATTTGGTGTCCCTTGGTGGATGTCGACGATACGAACGGCACTTTGCGCCTGCTCGCGGGCAGTCACAGGCTGGTGCGGAACATCGAGGCACCCTACGTGCCGTTCTACTTTCAGCCCTACGCGGTCGAGCTGTTGCAGCGTGCCACGCCCGTGCCGCTCAAGGCCGGCGAGGCGCTGATCTTTGATACGTCCATCCTGCACGGCTCTCGCGTCAATATGTCGGAGCGGCTGCGCCCGGTCGCCGTATCCCTCTGGGTCCCGCAAGACGCTACCCTGGTCTTTCACCGGCTGGACCGGACATCCGGCGGTACGCGGCTCGAGCAGTTCGACATGGAGGAGGACGGGTACGTCGAGCATACTGCGCAGGACTTTTATGGCGGTACGATCCGTCGACGAAGTCTCGGATTCGTCAACATCCAGAATCGTGCCGTCTCGCTCGCCGAATTCGACGCGCTGCTGGCTGATGGCGATTCGATCAGGCGGCCGGTCTATCAGCAGGTGGGGGTGCGGTCGGCCATGCCCGCATGGATTCGGTCGCTCCTGAATCGCGAGCGAGCCCCGCGTGTTTGATCGCAGGTCGGCTGCTTGAGCGGCGCCGCTACTCAATCGCGCTGTCGAAGAGATAATCCCGGGCATAGGGGCGATAGAGCGGATCGTCGCGCAGCGTTGTCGCGAAAACGCGGTAGCCGTCCATCAGATCAGGCGGCAGAAGCGCCTCGGTGACCGCTGCCATCGGCGACAGGCGCTGCAGCAACGCGATAGGGGTCCGCAGGCGATTGGTCATCACCGCACGCAGATAAACCTGCCGCGCCTTGCGGCGTCCCCGGAGGCCCACCGGCAGCGTTCGTATTCGGCGCGCCAGCCGCGGGTACCACGCAAGCTCTATCGCCGACAGCGACGGGTTCGGTCTTTCAGTCGGCACGCCGATTTCTGCCAAGCCGAGCCGATTTGCGATCTGGCGCAGGAACGCAGCGGCATCGTCCCGCAGCAACTCGTAGGGCAGCACGATCACCTTCGTCTCGCCGAAGGCCCGGCGATAGAGCCTGATCAAATAATCATAGTTCCAAACCCCCTGTCCCTGCGGGCCGGCCATGGTGCAAACGCTTGCGAGCGACTGGTCGCCGCCCGTTCGGACGTACTGCGAATATCCCGACAAGATCACCGAGCGGAAACCTCGGGTAACGATCAATATATGGGCGTTTGGAAAGAGGGCGGCGAGCGATTGACAAACTTCTTCCTGAGCGGCCGGTATGGAAGAAAGTTGCATGCTTTCATAGTCGATATCGTCTCGGCCGAAGCTCGCGTGCGGTATTGCCAAGCCCTCCGCGCTCGTAACCCGATAATGCGGGCGAGTCCGTTGCGAGGCGCCGTCGCGGACAATTGAATAGGCGTCTCGAAAGCCGGCAATTCCGCCCTCTGCGTAGGCAAGTTGCGGATGCTGTGCGAGCCAGCGGCGCAGAAAGGTCGTGCCGGTCTTGGGATACCCGATGTGGATGAGATGTCCGGTCATGTCCGGCGATGTCTCCGCAGCCACTGTGCCAGCACCTCCAGGCAGAAAACCGTCGTCAGCGCTTCCGATCCCCAGTAGGGCGTGTGCGGACGCGGCTCGTCAAAGGTCCCATCCGGCAGCCGTGCCCTTCCGCCGTGATAGATTGCGGCGCGCGGCCAGGCGCCCGTTTCGAGTTGCCCTTCCAGCAGCGTCAAGATCGAATCTTGCTCCGGCAGGTGGTTCCAGTAGAGCAGGCCGGCGGCAGCGAGCGCGGTCTCCAGCGCATTCGCCGGAGCCGCAGAGGCGATGCGATGTGCGATCATGTCTCCGGCTCCCGGCGCAATCCCGCTTAGAGCGCGGGAGAAGAAGTACCAGATGACAAAGGGGTTATCGTACCATTTGTCGCAAGAGATTTCCTCTCGCGTCCGGAGTATTCCAAGGAGATGCTCGACGACTGCCTCGTGGCCGGAAAACGCGCCGAGCGCGAACAGGCAGTTGGCGTTGACAACCGCGTCTACGTCATCGGGCGACGCCGAGGTGTTTCGGAAGAACGCATACAGCACCAAGGCACGCGGCAGTTGGCCGGCGACGACCCGCCGGTGCGCAGCGCTCGTCCAACGCAGCCGGGGAACGATCCAAGTATAAAAAAGGCCACGACTGTTTCTGTTGGACAGGAGGAGCTGCGAGTCCGCGGTGCCGCTCACGCCGTTGCGGGCGAGGACTGCGGATGCGCAGCTGGTATCGTCCAAGTCGGGAGGAAGCACGGCGAAGTGCGGATGATCCCGGGTCCAGTGCCGCCACAATCCGTGCCTGTCTCTCTGATCAAGAAGAAACCGTATCGCGCGATCTCGCAGGGCGGCCGCACCCGGTACAAAGCCCAGCGCATGGGCGGCCAGGGCAGTTGGAAACACGGACGGGTCAGCCGAAACGTCGCCGATCATGTCCCGGCGCTTTGAGGTGAACACCGGGAATTCGCCGCTGGGGAGCTGGTTCGTTTCGAGAAAGCCGAGGCCGGCTTCGATCGCGTGCTCGACTTTGTTATCAATGTGCATCGGTTGAAAATCATTCGCCTCGTTTTTGAGCTCGCTTGGATACGAATGCAGTCTAGTCGCGGTGAGGCCGCCCGGCCATCGGAACCCCGCCAGCTTGGGGCGCCTGCTTGCCGGTGCGCAATGCGCCGCGGCGAAGCTTAAGCAGGCCCGGCGCCCGCCACAACCTGGGGGGCCGAGCGGCGAATTCAAAGCCTCATGTCGATCCGCGCGCGGGCAGGGGCGGGACGTCGATGCCGGCGGTCGGCTCCGTTGCGGGCGGCGGCGCAGTGGCGGACAGCCGCGGCAGGCAAGCCGGATGCTCCCGCTGCAGGAACGCGATCACCTTCTCGCGGATCTCGTAGCGCAACTCGGAGACTTCGCTGGACGAACGGGCGCTGGCGATCACCCGCAGCTCGAGCGAGCTCTCCTTGGCGTCCTGCACCTGCAGCTTGACCACGTCGCCGTCCCAGTAGGGCGAGGCCTTGACGATCTCGATCACCTTGGCGCGCAGCTGTTCGATCGGCACCGTGTAGCCGAGGTGCAGCAGCACCGAGCCGATCAGCGTGGTCGAATCCCGCGTCCAATTCTCGAACGGCTTCTCGATGAAATAGCTCAGCGGCACGATCAGCTGCCGCAGGTCCCAAAGTCCGAGCACCACATAGGTCGAGTTGATCTCCTCGATCCGGCCCCACTGGTTCTCGACCACGACCTCGTCTTCGAGACGGATCGGCTGGGTGGTCGCGATCTGCAGGCCGGCGATCAGGTTGCTCAGCATCGGCCGTGCCGCGAGGCCCGCCACCAGGCCGGCGACGCCCGCTGAGGCAAACAGGCTGAGGCCGTATTGCCGGACCGGCTCGAAGGTCATCAACGCGGTGCTCACGGTCAGCACGACCACCACGGTGTCGATGACCTGGCGCAGAATCCGCACCTGCGTCACATGCTTGCGGGCCACCAAAATATCGATGCCTTCGCCGCGGGACCGCGCCAGGTAGAGATCGCCGGCGAGGTGACCCGCGGTGATCGCGATCCAGCCGATCAGCACGATGGTGGCGATGGTGAGGATTTTGGTGAGCACGTCGCTGATGTCGGGGTCGAACGAAGCGCTCGGCAACGCGATGGCGAGCGCCACCACCAGGAGCGCCAGCCGGGTCGGCCCGTTGGTGGCGTGGAGGAGGGCGCTCCAGTACGGATGACGCTCGCTCAGGAGCGGGCGCAGCAGCCGCACCCCGATCCAATGCACGGCGAGCGCGGTCAGGGCCGCCAGGGCGAGAATGAGCGCGCCGACCGCCTGCGCGGGCGCAAAAGCCAGGACGGTGGCCAACTTTTGGAAGGGTTCCCTGACGCCCTCGAGCATAGTCGCCTCGGTCGAATCGCTGTAGCCGCAATAGAGCATTTTCAGGGAAGGGCTGCGCTCGCGAAAGCGGGGCAGGGCGGGTTTCCGTCCGAAAATGCCCGCGCTGGACAGCCGGCAACCGAGCTGGCATGAACGGGCACTCTGCCGACCGGCCAGCACGGGCCGCTCGAAACCGGATTTGCCGACGGGCCATGAAGACCTTCCTGCTGCGTTTCTTCACCTGGTGGAACGGCCAGACCTTCGGTACGCAGCTGTGGACGGCGCGCTTTGGCGCGTTCGTGGGCGACGACGAGTTCGGCAACCGCTACTACCGCACCAAGGGCCGCAAGATTGATCCGATGCTGGGCTTCGAGCGGCGCTGGGTGATCTATAACGGCGTCGCCGAAGCCTCCTGCGTGCCGCCCGCCTGGCATGGCTGGCTGCACCACACGGTCGACGAATTGCCGACCGAGGAGCAGGTGACCCCGCGCAGCTGGTGGAAGCCGCACCGGCCCAACCTCACCGGCACGCCCAGCGCCCATCGGCCGACCGGATCGACGCTGGCGCAGGGCCGCCGGCCCAAGGCCACCGGCGACTATAAGGCTTGGCGACCCTGAGGGAGGGCGACTGGCGAATCGCGAATAGTTCAGCTTCCTACTCCCCATTCGCCATTCGCCATGTGCGGCCCTTCCCCCGCCCTAATCTGCGTGTTAACCCGCCAGATGCTCCGATATCGCCTCGCCGCCGCACTCATGGCCGCCGCATTCTGGCTCGGTCCGAGTGGCGCGTCGGCGCAGTTCGGCTCGATCTTCGGCGGGCCGCCGCGACCGCCGGCAGGCGTCCCCGAGGGCAGCCGGCAACCGGAACCCCAAACCTACCCGCCGCCGTACTCGCCGCCGCCCGCGAGCGGCAGGGCAGCGCCGCCGGGTGCCGTGCAGTCCCAGCCGCTGCCGCCGCCCCCGGGTGTCGCCGCCACCGGGCCGACCGGCCAGCCCGCGCCCGGCGGCCAACTGCCTGGCGGCCAGCCGGGCGGCCAGCGTCCGCCCCCGCGCGGTGCGCCGCCCCCGGCCGATGCGCCGCAGCCGGACCAGGGCATCGTCGAGCCGCCGTCACAGAAAATTCCCAATACCAGCGCGCTGTTTTCCGGGCTCGACAAGATCACCGGCCGCATCATCAATTTCGACGTCGCGATTGGCGAAACCGTGCAGTTCGGCGCCCTGCAGGTGACCCCGCGCGCCTGCTACACGCGTCCACCGACCGAAACCGCGAACACGGATGCATTCGTGGAGGTCGACGAGGTCACGCTGCAAGGCGAGGTCAAGCGCATCTTCACCGGCTGGATGTTTGCGTCGAGTCCCGGACTGCACGGGGTCGAGCATGCGATCTACGATGTCTGGCTCACCAATTGTAAGGGCGCCGCCCAGACCGTCACCGCGACCCCGACGCCCGACCCGACACCTCCTCCGCCACCGCCCGCGCGCACGCAGCAGCAACGCGCTCAGCAGCAGCCGCCGGCGCAACAGCAACCCGCGCAGCAGCAACCCGCGCAGCAGCAGCCGCGTCGGCCGCCGACCCCGCCGCGCTAGATCCCGTCAGCCCGGCGAGCTTCGGTCGCGCCCGAATTGGGCCAGCGCCTGCGCGCCCGGCACCGCGTGCTTGCCGAGCGCCAGGAAATCGCTCTCGCCGACCAGGGCCGCTTCCAGGAGCTTGTGATACTGCCGCCGCGGCATCTCGACCGCGCCGAAATTGCGCAGATGGTCGGTCACGAACTGGGTGTCGAGCAGCCGAAACCCGCCGGCCTTGAGGCGCGCCACCAAGTGCACCAACGCCACCTTGGAAGCATCGCGGGAGCGGTGGAACATGCTCTCGCCGAAATAGGCGCGCCCGAGCGTCACCCCGTAGAGGCCGCCGACCAGGCGCTCGCCTTCATAGACCTCGATGCTGTGGCAATGACGGCGCTCGTAGAGCTTGCGATAGAGCGTGCGGATGCGGTCGTTGATCCAGGTGCGCGGACGATCAGGCAGCGACTCGGCGCAGCCCTCGATCACGCCGTCGAAATCGCGGTTGACCGTGACGGTGAAGCGATCGGAGCGCACCGTGCGGGCGAGCCGTGCCGGCACATGAAAGCGATCGATCGGAATGATCCCGCGCTTTTCGGGCTCGATCCAGTAAAGCGCCGGATCGTCCGCGCTCTCCGCCATCGGAAAGATGCCGCAGGCATAGGCCTTGAGCAGCACCTCCGGCGTGATCTCGATAAAGGCGGACTCGCGATTGGCCATAAGGGAATTTTAGCAGGACTCGCCGGGAAGAGGATCGATTTTTGTCGCTCCGGCCGGGTTGCCCCGCTCTATGGGCATGTGGCCGGAATCGGCCCGATCCATCAGGGCGTAACAGTGATGTCCCGGCTGCCCGGATTCGCGCTATGATAGGGGCAGAGCAGGAGTTGCCATGCCGCTGGGTTTGATCACCCGACTGCGCCGTCACCGCCGTGCGGCCGTCATGGCGGCGGCCGGGCTGTTGGCCGTGCAGGTTTTCCTGGCCGGCCTGACCGTGGTGCAAGCCGCGCTCATGCTGAGCCCGGATCTTGCCGGCGCCGACGGCTTCAGCGTCATCTGCCACGGCAGCGCCGGCACCGGGTCGGACCCTGGGACGGCGCCGGAACCGGGCAGGAATCAGCATCCGTGTTGCGAATCCTGCATGGCGGGCGCGCCGCCGGCCACGCTGCCGCAGCAGACGATCGTGCTGCGCCCGGACCGCTGTCGGGTTCTCGTATCGTCTCTGCCTTGTCGGGTCTCGATTCTGATCGAGCCGCGCGCGGTGCGTGCCGGCCCCTCGCAGGCGCCTCCGCGTCTCGGCTGAATGTGACGTATTCGATGCGGGCCAAGCCGCGGCCCGCGCGCATTCATTGTCGAATCCCGGAGAAGACCCAATGTTCCGTACTATTCTCGGCGCTGCTGTTATCGGCGTTGCCGGTGTTCTCGCCGGCGCTTCGATCGCGTTCGGCCATATCACGTTGGAAAATCAACAGGCGCCCGTCGGGGCGTCCTACAAAGCCGTGCTGCGCGTCCCGCACGGTTGCGCCGGTTCCGCCACGACGGCGGTTCGGGTGCGCATCCCGGACGGCTTCATCGAGGTGAAGCCGATGCCCAAGGCCGGCTGGAAGCTCGATGTCGTGCGCGGCAAATACCAAAAGCCCATGAGCGTGCGCGGCACGAAAGTCACCGAAGGCGTGACCGAGGTCGACTGGTCGGGCGGCAATCTGCCCGACGCCTACTACGACGAGTTCGTGCTCACCGGCTTTGTCGGCGACGAAGCGCCGGCGGGCCAGACCATGTACTTCCCGATCGTACAGGAATGCGAGAAAGGCGTCACCCGTTGGATCGAGGTTCCCGCGGGCGACGGCGCACCTGAACCGGCGGAGCCGGCGGCGGGCCTCAAGCTGCTGCCGAAGCGGTGAGGAGAGCCACGCCGGGGTGCCGGTTGCGCGTCGCGCGCCCTCCATCAGGGCTGCTCGCCGCCGCCATCGGTTTGCTGGCGGTTGTGCTCGCATGTCTGGCGCAGCCGCCGCCGGCATGGGCGCATGCTTCCCTGGTGGGATCGGAGCCCGCGGAGGGCGCCGTTCTCGCGCAGGCGCCCGCGACCCTGCGGTTGAGCTTCAACGAGCCGGTCTCGCCACTGGTGGTGCGTTTGATTGGCCCCACCGGCGAGGCCGTCACGGCGGCGGTCACGGCCGAGAACAGCACCCTGACGATCGTGCCCTCGGGCCTGCGGCGCGGCAGCTATGTGCTGAGCTGGCGGGTGATCTCGGCGGACGGTCATCCGGTTGGCGGCGCGGTGCTGTTCTCCATCGGGGCGCCGAGCCTGAGCCCGGCGCTCGCGGCTCTCGACACCGATCCGGTCGTCAGGGTGGCGATCTGGGCGACCCGGTTGTTGATTTATCTCGGGCTCTTCGTCGGTGTCGGTGGTGCGAGCTTCATCGCCGTGATCGCGCAGGCGCGGCCGCTGCCGGGAGGCACCGAATGGTGGATCGCGGGCGCCATGGTGGGCGGGCTCGCGGCATCGATTCTGTCGTTGAGCCTGCAAGGTCTCGACGGGCTTGCGCTGCCGCTCGCGCAATTCTGGCGGCCCGAAGTATGGATGAGCGGGCTTGCCACTTCCTATGGCTGGACCGCGCTGACCGCGGCGGCCGCCTTGCTGCTGGGGCTGGCCTCCCTGCGAGCGGCGCATCCGGCGCTGGCCGGACTGTGCGCCGCGGGCGCGCTCGCCGGCGCGGGTTTCGCGCTGGCCTTGAGCGGGCATGCGGCGACGGCCCCCCTCGCACTGAGCCGCCCGGCGGTTTTCCTGCACGCCGTCTGCATCGCCTTCTGGGTCGGATCGCTTATTCCGCTGGTGGCGATCGTGCGCGACGCTGGCCGCGACGGCAGTCGCCACGACGGCAGTCGCCGCGACGGGGAGCTTGCGCGGTTCTCGCGGCTCATTCCGATTCCGCTGGCGCTGCTGATCGCGACCGGCGCCTATCTGGCATTCGCGCAGCTCGATCGCCCCGACGCGTTGTGGAGCACGAGCTACGGGGAGGTCCTGTCCGGCAAGCTCGTCGCCGTGCTGGTCCTCTTAGGCCTGGCGGCCGGCAACCGTTGTGTGCTGGTGCCGCGCCTGAACGCGCGCCAGCCGGGCGCGGCGGGGGCGCTCGCCGCCGCGATCGCGGCCGAGTCGGCGCTCGCGCTCGCGATCCTGGGCACCGTCGCGCTCTGGCGCTTCACGCCGCCGCCGCGCGCCCTGATCGCGGCCGAGCCGGCATCGATCCATTTCCACGGTGGCAAGGCGATGGCCCAGATCGAGGTCGATCCGGTGCGCGCGCGCGGCGCCGAGATGAGCATCGAGATTCTCGACGGCACCTTTCATCCATTGAACGTCAAGGCGGTCACCATCTTCCTCGCCAATGCCGGCGCCGGGATCGAGCCGGAACGCCGCGATGCCGAGCGTGTGGGCGATTCCAGCTGGCGCATCGACGATCTGCGAATTCCGCTTGCCGGCCGCTGGACGCTGCGCGTCGATGTCCTGATCAACGATTTCGAGAAGGAGACGCTGGAGGACGACGTGCTGCTGCCGCGCGCGCCGTCGGGGCCGTAGGTCGGGTTAGCGCGGCCGATGCAATTGTATTTCGGCAGGGAGGTTGTTCCGCGCGTAACCCAACATCTCGGCGCTGTTGTTGGGTTACGCGCGGATCGGGTTTGGTACATCCCATCGAAACGCCGGTGGCCGCGCTAACCCAACCTACGCATTGCGCGCCAGATATTCCTCCAGCCAGTGGATATGATAGTCGCCGTCGATGATCTCCTTCTCGCGCACCAGGGCCTGGAACAGCGGGACGGTGGTCTCGATGCCGTCGATGACGAACTCGTCGAGCGCGCGCTTCAGCCGCATCAGCGCCTCGGCGCGGGTCTTGCCGTGGACGATCAGCTTGCCGACCAGCGAATCATAGAATGGCGGGATGGTGTAGCCGTGATAGACGGCGGAATCGACGCGCACGCCGAGGCCGCCGGGCGGATGGTAGTGCACGATCTTGCCCGGCGAGGGCCGGAAGGTGGCTGGGTTCTCGGCATTGATGCGGCATTCGATGGCATGGCCGTGAAACCGGATGTCGCTTTGCGCAAAGGCGAGCTCGCCGCCGGCGGCGATGCGGATCTGCTCCAGGATGAGATCGATGTCGGTGATCTCCTCGGTCACCGGATGCTCGACCTGGATGCGCGTATTCATCTCGATGAAATAGAAGGTGCCGTCCTCGTACAGGAACTCGACGGTGCCGACCCCGAGATATTCGAGCTCGCGCATCGCCTTGGCCACGGTCTCCCCGATCACGTCGCGGGCCGCGGCATTGAGCGCCGGCGAGGGGCTCTCCTCCCAGATCTTCTGGTGGCGGCGCTGCAGCGAGCAATCGCGCTCGCCGAGATGGATGGCGCGGCCGCGGCCGTCGCCCAGCACCTGGATCTCGATATGGCGCGGGCGCGCCAGGTATTTCTCGAGATAGACGGTGTCGTCCCCGAACGCGGCCTTGGCCTCCGCCCGCGCGGTCGCCAGCGCGGAGGCCACCTCGTCGGCAGAGGCCGCGACCTTCATGCCGCGGCCGCCACCGCCGGCGGCCGCCTTGATCAGCACCGGAAAGCCGATATCGCGCGCGATCGACATCGCCTCCTGGTCGGAGGTGACGCCGCTCTCCGAGCCCGGCACCACAGGTATGCCCAGCCGCTTGGCGGTGCGCTTGGCCTCGATCTTGTCGCCCATCAGGCGGATATGGTCGGGCCGGGGGCCGATGAAATGGATGGCGTGCTCTTCGAGGATCTCGGCAAAGCGCGCGTTTTCCGACAGGAAGCCGTAGCCCGGATGCACCGCGTCGGCACCGGTGATCTCGCAGGCGGCGAGCAGGGCCGGAACGTTGAGATAGCTGTCGCGGGCGGCGGGCGGGCCGATGCACACGCTTTCATCGGCGAGCCGCACATGCATGGCGTCGGCGTCGGCGGTCGAATGCACCGCGACGGT
>DASYFD010000201.1:0-21293 GCA_036498625.1 Xanthobacteraceae bacterium
GGCTTCGGGGGAGTAAGAGTCGATGAAGTCACGCGAAACGCTCATCCGCCTCAAGAAGTTCCAGGTCGACGAACGGCGTCGGAAGGTCGCGCAGATCGAGGGCATGATCGCCGAATTCGAGCGCATGGCCGGCGATCTCGAACGCGAGATCAAGACGGAGCAGGACCGCGCCGGCATCCATGATCCGGGGCATTTCGCCTATCCGACCTATGCAAAGGCGGCCATGCAGCGACGCGAGAACCTGCAGCGCTCCGCCGATGATCTCAAGCTTCAGCTCGAGGCCGCCACCGCCGCCCTCGGGGAGGCGTTCGAGGAGATGAAGAAGATCGAGCTGCTCGACGAACGCGATCAGATGCGCGAGCGCGAGGAGGAGAACGCGCGCGAGCAGGCCGAGCTGGACGCCATCGGGCTGATGCGCAACGGGGCGCATGCCTGAAATCGAGCCGGCTCCGGTTCGGAGCATTCCGAGCCTTGTAGCCGCGAACCGCCTCCGGCGGGGCACCTGATCGACCGGGCAGCCGGGTCACCTGGCATAAAATCTCACCCGCCCGGGCCCCACCTGTGCAATTCATTGCATTCCAGTCTCGACGAACGGTCGGTTCGGCGGCGATAATCAAAACCCTGCACGGCGCAGCCGGAGGGTCGCGGATCAGATGTTGACGCCCGTTGAAATCACTTGGCTTCTCGCTGCCGTCGCCCGCGGCGACGTTGCGGCCTTCGATCGCCTCTATGCCACCACCTGCGCCAAGATCTACGGGGTGGTCCTGCGCATCCTGCGGCGGCACGACTTGGCCGCCGACGTAATGGAGGAGACCTATCTGCAGGTTTGGCGCAGCGTCGGCGAGTTTGATCCGGCCCTATCCAACCCAGTCGCCTGGATGGTCGCCATCGCCCGCCGGCGGGCCATCGATCTCGCCCGCAACCCCAATATCGCCCCCGACGATAATGAGCCGGTGCTGGCCGAGGCCGAAAGCCCGGGCGTGCTGCCTCGTCGCGAAATGCCGGAGGAGCTCAAGCGTCTGCTCACCTGCATCGGGCGGCTCGAGCCGGATCGCCAGCGCATGCTATTGCTCGCCTATTACGGAGCCTTCAGCCGCGAGCAGCTGGCCGTGAAGCTCGATATGCCGGCCAACCTGCTCAAGGCCTCCCTGCGGCGCAGCCTGTTCGAGCTCGAGCAATGTCTAACTTCTTGATCGACGAGGACACCGACCTGCTCGCCGCCGAATTCGTGCTCGGCACGCTCGATTCGGAGGAGCGCGCGAACGCGCAGTCCTTGCTGCGGATGGATCATGGATTCATCGCCATGGTCCGCATCTGGGAGCGCCGCTTTGGCGAGCTCCACCTCATGGTCGAGCCGGTCGAGCCCGATGAAAAGATTTTACAGCGTATCAAGGCGCAGATTGCCCAAATCGCCCCGCGCGAGCCGGCCCCCGAGGACAAGCCGCCGCTCGACGGCAAGCCGCCGACCGAGATGACGGCGAGCCCGGAGCCCGCGGAAGCGGCCGGCTCGCCGGCAAACGCGGAATTGCCAAAGCCCGCGGATGGCCTGCCGGTCGGCGATGCGCCCAAGCCTGAGGACGCCTCCGCCGACGGGACAACGCCGCCGCCCGCGGAGCCCCCGGCATCCGGGGAAGCCCAAGCGGAGATCCAGCCAGCCGCGGAGGTCGTTGCGACCGCCCCGGAAGGCCTGACTACGCCAGAAGGTGCCATCGCCGCAGAAGGCCACCTCCCGGTTGGCCCAGAATTCCGGCCGTCGGACCCGGGCGTGAAGACCGAAAGCGGGCCGGCCGCAAAGGCAGCAATTCCACCGCCGATTCCGCCCCCGCCTGTAAAGGTTTCCGAGAAGCCGCGAAGCCAGCGTATGGGTCGCCCGGAAATCGATGTGATCCGCAGTCGCGGCCGCTGGCGGGTGGTGGGGGTTTGCATGACCCTTCTGGTCATGGGCCTTGCGGCCTTGCTGGCCGCCTGGAAATTCATTCCCGACCGCCTGCCGGCCGAACTGCGGCCCGCACAACTGATGATGTCGATCGGCATCGAGGGGCTTCCCAAACCGGCGGCGCCCGCGGTCAAGCCGGCGTCCCCGATAGCCCCGTTCGACGAATAGCGCTCAAAACGATAGCGCGCCCGGAGCGGGGCGCGCATCAAATCGGCGGTGGCGGCTGATCGAAAACCTGGGGTAGCCTGAGGGGGATCAGCGGATCGAGGTTTCGGCCGTGCTGGAGGCCGTCACCGGCTTGCCGACCGTAATAACGCCCGCTTCCATGCGGCCATTGGGGGCGCTGGCCCGCGACGCGATTCCGATGCCGGCGACGATCGTGGCGCAGATAAGAGAGACGACCACGATCTTGAGGTG
This sequence comes from Xanthobacteraceae bacterium, assembly GCA_036498625.1. Taxonomy (GTDB): domain Bacteria; phylum Pseudomonadota; class Alphaproteobacteria; order Rhizobiales; family Xanthobacteraceae; genus VAZQ01. The sequence continues at coordinate 2,354 of DASYFD010000201.1, forward strand.
GGTTCCACGGTCCGCGGTAAACATTGAGGAGTTGTTCATGGGGTCCTCCCGGCTCTCGGAACATTGGTCGCTCCGAGGGGGAAAAAGGTTCATAGATAGTTACGCACAACGCACCAAAAAGACTCCCTTTCGGGCCCTTAGGGCACGACCCCACACTCCCCCCTGCCGTGATGTTTAGACAACTGGTGAGCCGCCGGGTTGTTCCAAGGCTTCTCACGAAACGGTGAATGTCACGTGATTTCAATTGCTTGGGCCGGATAACGTCGGGCCGGCACCTGGACTCAGATGCTGCCGACAGTGCGTAGGCGCGCCCGCGGGTGGATTTCGGCCTGGGACAGCACCGGCGTCTGGGCGCGGAAGCGCTCGACCACGCCCCGCACGAAGGGCCGCACGCCGGCCGAGGTCACCAGCACCGGGGCCTCCCCTGCCTTGGCGGCCTCCTCGAAGCGCTCCCGCACCGAGGTGATGAACTCGGTCAGCTTGGAGGGCTGCATCGCCAGGGTGCGCTCGTCGCCCTGGCCGACGATCGATTCGGCGAAAGCCTGCTCCCATTTCGCCGTCAGGGCGATGAGCGGCAGGTGGCCGGCGTGGGTGGTATGCTGGGCGCAGATCTGCCGCGACAGGCGCGCCCGCACGTGCTCGGCCAGGGTGGCGGGACTGCGCGAGGAGGGCAGGGCCTCGGCCACCCCCTCCAGAATGGTGGGCAGATCGCGGATTGAGATCCGCTCGGCCAGGAGGTTCTGCAGCACGCGCTGGATGCCCGAGATCGAGATTTGTGAGGGCACCATGTCCTTGACCAGCTCGCCCTCCTCCTTGGGCAGGTCCTTGATCAGCTTGCTCACCTCCGCATAGGACAGAAGCTCGGCCACATTGACCTTGATGAGCTCGGTGAGGTGGGTCGACAGCACGGTCGCGGCGTCGACCACCGTATAGCCCCGGATGGCCGCCTCCTCCTTGAGGCCGGGATCGATCCAGGTCGCCGGCAGCCCGAAGGTCGGCTCGGCGGTGTGGATGCCGGGGAGGCCCACCGCCAGCCCGGCCGGGTCCATCACCATCTGCTGGCCGGGCCATATCCGGCCGGTGCCGGCCTCCACTTCCTTGATCTTGATCACATAGGTGTTGGCGTCGAGCTGGACGTTGTCCAGCAGCCGCACCGGCGGCATGACGAAGCCCATCTCGACCGCGAGCGAGCGGCGCAGCGCCTTGATCTGCTCGGTCAGCCGGTCGCTGCCGTCGGGCGAGTTCACCAACGGCAACAGCGCATAGCCGAGCTCGATCTTGACGTCGTCGATCTTGAGCGAGGCCGAGATCGGCTCCTCGGCGGGCGGTGCCTTGGCCTCGTCCGCCTTCTTGGTCTCGGCGACCACCTGATTCCGCTGCCCCTTGTCGGTCACATAGGCCAGGAACGCCGCGCCGCCGCCGAGCATCAGAAACGGCAGCATCGGGATGCCCGGCAACAGCGCCATCACCACCATGGCGGCAGCCGACATGCCGAGCGCCTTGGGATAGCTGGAGAGCTGCCTGACCAACGCCTTGTCGGCGGCGCCGGAGACGCCGGCCTTGGCCACCAGCAGGCCGGCGGCGGTCGAAACGATCAGGGCCGGGATTTGCGTCACCAGGCCATCGCCGACCGTGAGCGCCGTGTAGGTTCGCACCGCCTCGGAGAACGGAAGGCCTTGCTGCGCGATGCCCACGATCATGCCGCCGATGACGTTGATGAACACCACCAGGAGGCCGGCGACCGCATCGCCGCGCACGAATTTGGAGGCGCCGTCCATGGCGCCGAAGAAGCCGCTCTCGTCCTCCAGGGTCCGGCGCCGGCGGCGCGCCTCGCCTTCGTCGATCAGCCCGGCCGAGAGGTCGGCGTCGATCGCCATCTGCTTGCCCGGCATGGCGTCGAGGTGGAACCGTGCCGCCACTTCGGCGATGCGGCCCGAACCCTTGGTGATGACCACGAAGTTCACGATCACCAGGATCGTGAACACGATGATGCCGATGACGAAATTGCCGCCCATCACGAAGTTGCCGAAGGCCTGGATGACGTGGCCGGCGGCGTCGGTGCCCTCGTGCCCGCGCGCCAGGATGAGCCGCGTCGAGGCGAGATTGAGCGCCAGCCGCAACATGGTGGCGATCAGGAGCACGGTCGGGAAGGCCGAGAACTCGAGCGGTGCCTGGATGAACAACGCCGTCATCAGGATCAGGACCGACAGGATGATCGAGATGGCGAGCGCGAAATCGAGCAGCGCTGCCGGCAACGGCAGGATGAGGACGACCAGGATCGCCATCACCCCGAGGGCGAGCCCGATGTCGCCCCGCCGCAGCATGGACCCCATCTCGCCCAGCCCCGGCAGCGCGAACTTTCCGGAGCCTACACTGGCTGCAGCGCCGTCGGTCATGGGCAGGGATCGGTCCCGTTTTGCGCGATCGTTGACATGAGACGGCTGCACGGCGGCTACTGTGCCGCTCGCCAGTACCGTGGGAACCGCGCCCAAGTCCAAGGTCCGTCCTCGGTTCGACGCCGTAAAGGGATGACGCCCCCGGCAAAATTTGCCTGGCTTATGGTTAGCGACTGGTTAACGATCCGGCCGAACCGGCCGACGAGGCGAAAGAAATTCGGAGTATCACCATGAATCATGCAGTTCTTCCCGGCCAAAGGGCGGTGGCACTCGTGCTGCTGGTTCTGCTGAGCGCCCCGTTCGCCCGCGCCGACGGGCTACGACCGGGACTTTGGCGTGTTCTGAGCCGGCCCGTCATCGACGGCGTGGCCGGACGCGAGCAGGAGAATACGCGCTGCCTCACGCCTGCCGACGTGGCGGACCTCGAAAAGACCTTCAGCCCGGTCGGCCGTTCCAATTCGACCTGCGAGATGGTCGAGCACGAGCTGACGCCCCGGCGGCTGAAATGGCACCTGCAATGCACCGGGAACCTCGACATGGATTTGACGGGCGAGTTCCTGTTCGATGCGCCGGAGCATTACACCGCCACGATCACGACCAGGTCGGCGATGCTGGGCCACCAGATGCAGGCCGGGCGGATGACCGTCGAGGGGCAGCGTGTGAGCGAGTGCCAGTGAACGCAGTGCTCATGTCCTTGATGTTCACGCCCATTCGGGCGCTCGGGCGCTCATGCCGCTGCGCCTGATCTTCATGGGCACGCCTGATTTCGCGGTGCCGACCTTGCGCAAGATCGTCGACCGCGGCCACCAGGTCGTGGCGGTCTACACGCGCGCCCCCAAGCCGGCCGGCCGGCGCGGCCTCGAGCTGACGCCAAGTCCGGTCGAGCGCGAGGCGAGGCACATGGGGCTCTCCGTGCTCACACCCGTGACGTTGCGGGACGCGGCGGCAGCGGAGGGCGTTCGGGCGCATGGCGCGGATGCCGCGGTGGTGGTGGCCTATGGGTTGATTCTGCCGATGCTTATCCTCGAAGCGGCGCCGCTCGGATGCTTCAATGTCCATGCCTCGCTGCTGCCGCGCTGGCGCGGCGCTGCCCCGATCAATCGTGCCATTATGGCTGGCGACGCAGAGACTGGCGTGTGCGTGATGAAGATGGAGGCCGGGCTCGACACCGGCCCGGTCGCCATGACGCAGAAGCTGCCGATCGAGCCCGACGCCACCGCGGGTGAGCTGCATGACCGGCTCGCCCGGCTGGGCGCCGATCTCGTAGGGAGCGCCCTCGATGCGCTCGAGCGCGGTGTGTTGACCCTGCAGCCGCAGCCCGAGGCGGGCGTCACCTATGCAGCCAAGCTCGACCGCGCCGAGACCCGCATCGATTGGCGGGCGCCGTGGCGCCAGGTGCATGATCACATTCGCGGGCTTTCCCCGTTTCCGGGCGCGTGGTTCGAATTTCCGCTCGACGGCAAGCCGGTGCGGGTCAAGGTATTGCGCACCACGGCAGCGGCGGGCGGCGGGGAGCCCGGGGCATTGCTCGATGATCGCCTCACGATCGCTTGTGGCGAAGGCTCCGTCCGCATTCTGCAATTGCAACGCGCCGGCGGGAAGGCGATGGGAGCGGAGGAATTTCTGCGTGGCACGCCGCTTGCGCCTGGCACGCGGCTCGCCTGACATGCCCCGCTACAAGCTCTTGATCGAATACGACGGCACGCCCTTCATCGGCTGGCAGATGCAGGAGGCCGGCCTCTCCGTGCAGGGCGTCCTGATGGCTGCCGTCGAGGCGTTGTGCGGCGAGCCTGTGAAGGTGCAGGGCGCCGGGCGCACCGATGCCGGCGTGCACGCGCTCGGCCAGGTCGCCCATGTCGACCTCGCCAGGGATTGGGCGACTGACACTGTGCGCGACGCGCTGAACGCGTATCTGCGGCCCCATCCGGTCGCGGTGCTGGCGGCCGAGCAGGTGCCGGACACGTTCGATGCGCGATTTTCGGCGCGCCAGCGCCACTATCTCTACCGCATCGTCAATCGCCGTCCGGATCTGGCGCTCGAGCGCGGCCGCGCTTGGCGCCTCGCGCGCCGGCTCGATGCCGCCGCCATGGAGACCGCCGCGCAGCTCCTCGTGGGCCGGCACGATTTCACCACCTTCCGGGATGTGGAGTGCCAAGCCAAATCCCCGGTCAAGACGCTTGATCGGCTCGAAGTGGTGCGCGCGAGCGAAGAGGTGCGGATCATGGCCAGTGCGCGCTCGTTCCTGCATTCGCAGGTGCGCTCGATGGTCGGTGCGCTGGTGTTCGTGGGGCTGGGCCGCTGGAGCGCAGCCCAGCTGGCGGCCGCGCGCGACGCTCGCGACCGTTCCGCCTGCGCCACTGTGGCGCCGCCGCAGGGACTTTATCTGGTGCAGGTGGACTACTGAGGCTTGCGCGGCCCTCACCCGAAATAGCGCTCCAGGATTCGTCGATAGACCGCGGTGAGCATTTCCAGATCGCCGAGTGGCGTGCATTCGTCGGTCTGGTGCATGGTCCGCCCCACCAGGCCGAGCTCGAGCACCGGGCAATAGCTCTTGATGAAACGCGCGTCCGAGGTGCCGCCGGTGGTGGAGAGCTTCGGGGTGCGGCCAGCGACCTCCGCGATGGCGCCGACCACCAGATCCAGGAACGGCCCCGGCTCGGCCAGAAACACGTCGGCGTTCGACCGTTCCCAATCGATGCGCCAATGCGTGGCGCCCGCGGCCTGCGCGCGCGTCTCGATCAGGGTCTTGAGCGAGGCCTGGTCGTGGCAATCGTTGAAACGAATGTTGAAGCGCGCGCGCGCCTCGCCGGGAATGAGGTTGACCACCGGATTGCCCACGTCGACGGAGGTGAACTCGAGATTGGAAGGATCGAAATGCGCGCTGCCCTGGTCGAGCGGCGCCGCCATCAGGGCCGTCATCAGGGCGGTCAGGGGACGGATCGGATTTTCGGCGAGCTGCGGATAGGCGACATGGCCCTGCCGTCCGGTGACCGTGAGGGTGCCGTTGAGCGAGCCGCGCCGGCCGATCTTGATGGTATCGCCCACCTGCGCGGCGCTCGATGGCTCGCCCAGGATGCAGTGATCGAACCGTTCGCCGCGCTCGGCGGCCCATTGCAGCAGCTTGGTGGTGCCGTTGACCGCGATCCCTTCCTCGTCGCCGGTGATGAGAAACGAGATCGAGCCGTTAGGCTCGCCGTGGCGCGCCACGTGGTCGAGCGTCGCCGCAAGCGCGCAAGCGATGCCGCCTTTCATGTCGACGGCGCCGCGCCCGAACAGCAGGCCGTCCGCGATCTCGCCCGCGAACGGGGGATGCGACCAGCGGGCCTCGTCCCCCGGCGGCACCACATCGGTGTGGCCGGCGAACACCAGGTGCGGCGCCTTGCCGCCCAGGCGCGCATAGAGGTTCTCGACCGGCGCCGTGCCGGGCTCCGCGAAGGTCATGCGCTCGACCGCGAAACCGGAGCCGCCGAGCAGGGTCGCGAGCATGCCCAGCGCGCCCCCTTCCGCCGGCGTCACCGAGCGGCAGCGCACCAGGGCGCGGGCAATCGCGACGGGATCGGCGGATTGGCTCATGGCGGGACTTTACCGGAAGATGTCGGGCGTTGTTGGAGGGTTGGAGAGCGGATCGGGGCCGAAGCGATTGGGACCGCTGGTGCCGCTGCGGAAACCGAGCTCGATGATCAGGATCGCGGCAAGCAGGGTGAACGGGATCAGGATGATGTTGTTGATCGGACTGTCGGGCTCGAGCGTGCCGTTGAGCAGCGTGAACAGGTCGAGCGCCACATTGACGGCGAAGAACATGGCCACCACCCAGGGCGTCAGATTGCGGTCATTGGAGCGCTTCACGGCGATCGCGAATTCCGGATAGGTGAATGCCAAGTCCAGGACGGTGGCCAAGGTCTCGCCTTCGATCCGATAGGCAAGCCACTGCGTGAGGGTCTCGACGGCGGCCAGAATCCCGCAGGCGATCCAGAACGGCTCGCGGTTGATCCGGCCGCGGAAGCTGCTGAACAGGTAGATCCAGTAGGCCCGATCCATCGTGGCTCGCTTTGTCGCGTTCTCGGAGCGGCTTCGCATCGGCTGGGAACGGAAACCGCGCCGCTTTAGTCCCGCAGCAGCTCGTTGATGCTGGTCTTGGCGCGGGTCTTCTCGTCCACTCGCTTGACGATCACGGCGCAGCCCAGCGCCGGACCCGGGCTGCCGTCCGGCAGCGGTTTCCCCGGCATCGCGCCCGGCACCACCACTGCATAGGCCGGGACCTCGCCCTGAAAGGTCTCGCCGGTGGCGCGGTCGATGATGCGGGTCGAAGCGCCGATGAACACCCCCATGGCCAGCACCGCACCCTCGCGCACGATGGCGCCTTCGGCCACCTCCGAGCGCGCCCCGATGAAGCAGCGGTCCTCGATGATCACCGGCCCGGCCTGCAGCGGCTCGAGCACGCCGCCGATGCCGGCTCCGCCCGAGATGTGACAATTCTTGCCGATCTGGGCGCAGGAGCCGACCGTGGCCCAGGTGTCGATCATGGTGCCTTCGCCCACATGGGCGCCGAGATTGACGAAGGAGGGCATCAGCACCACGCCCGGCGCGATATAGGCCGAGTGGCGCACCACGGCGCCCGGCACCGCGCGAAATCCGGCGGTGCGGAAGCGGTTTTCGCCCCAGCCGTCGAATTTGGAGGCGACCTTGTCCCACCATACCGCTTGGCCGGGACCGCCGCCGATCACCGCGAGATCGTTGAGGCGGAACGACAGCAGCACCGCCTTCTTGAGCCATTGATTGACGCGCCAGGAGCCGTCGGCGGACTTCTCCGCAACGCGGGCCTGCCCGGCATCGAGCAGATCGAGCGCGGCCTCCACCGCTTCGCGCACGGCACCCTTGGTGGCGGGCCCGATCTCATCACGGCGCTCGAACGCGGCATCGATGGTCTTGGCGAGCTCGGCATGCGACATCGGCGGTCCTCGGAACTGGAGCATCTTCTGGAAAGGCGGCATCCGGTCGCAGATGCGACGCTGCGAGCGGCGCGGGCGGTCCCGCGATCGCCGCGACCAAACCCGCCTCCGGCCGCGCGTTGTCGGGGGACCGCGCGGGTCTGTCAAGGGACGCGGACGCGGCCGCCCGCCAGCCGGCCCGATCGTTGACGGATGCCGGCGCATGCCGCATCGTCGTGCCGCGCGGGCGCGCAGCGTCTGGCCGCGCCGGAGGACTTGCACTATGAGGACGCGTCCTGCCAGATCCCGCTGGGCGGCTGCCTTCACCGCCGGTGCCGGCTTGGGCCTTGCCTTGGCGGCTGTCGGGCTTGCCGATTTTCCTTCGCTCGCGCAGAGCAACGCTGCCGTGAAGGTCGCCTCCGCCGGCATCGCCAGCGATATCGGGTTCTATATCGCCCACAAGAAGGGTTATTTCAGCGCCGAGGGCCTCGACGTATCGCTCACCACGCTCGCCAATTCTCCGCAGATGATCGGCCCGCTCGGCATGGGCCAGCTCGATATCGGGGCCGGCACGGTCGCGGCCAGCCTCTACAACGCGGTCGCCCAGAATGTCGCCATCCGCGCAGTCGCCGACAAGGGCTCGATGCGGCCGGGCTACGGCTTCTCCGGACTCCTGGTGCGCAAGGACTTGATCGACAGCGGCCGTTTCAAGAGCTTCAAGGATCTCAAGGGCCTCAAGATCGCGGTCGGCACCTTCGGCAGCGCCAATTCCTCGGCCGTCAACGAGGCGCTCAAGCGCGGCGGGCTCACCTGGGACGATGCCACCATGGTGGCGCTCACCTTTCCGCAGCACCTCGCCGCCTATGCCAACAAGGCGATCGATGCCAGCATGACCAACGAGCCGACCGCGTCGGAGGCCGTCAAGGAGGGTCTGGCGGTCCGTTTCGCCGCCAATGACGAAATCTATCCCGATCAGCAGACCGCGGTGATGCTCTATTCCGAGGCGTTCGCGCGCCAGCGGCCGCAGCTCGCGGCGAAATTCATGCGTGCCTATATCAAGGCGGTGCGCGAATACAATGACGCCCTCAAGGACGGAAAGATCGCCGGCCCCAACGCCGAGGAGGTGATCGCCATCCTGACCGAATACACCTTCATCAAGGATGCGCGCATCCACCGCGAGATCACGCCGGCGGCCATCGATCCCGACGGCCGCATGAATCTCAACGGGCTGCGCAACGACCTGCAGTTCTTCAAGGAGCGCAAGCTGATCCAGGATGCCGGGATCACGGTCGAGCGGATCATCGACACCTCCTTCGCCGACGCGGCCGTCAAGGAGCTCGGGCCTTACAAGCCGGCCGGCCGTTGATGGAGCCGCACCCGCTCGTCCCCGCGGACGCGGGGACCCAGGCTTTGCTACAAATCGAAGCGGAACCGATACGTGCGCTTGCGGAGACTACGTCTCCACTGTCGGGGCGGTGGAAATTCCGCTCTTTTTTCGAAGAGACTGGGTCCCCGCTTTCGCGGGGACGAGCGGGAGAGTTTGTGCCCAACAACTTCCTAACCAACATATTCGCGGCCAAGAGCAGCCTGCTCACCCTTCGCGCGCCGCCACCCGGTCGAGGAAGCCTGTCAGGTCGTCGGTGACGTGATCGACGTGCGGGGCGTCGCGGCCTTCGAGCTCCCAGTCCTCGCGGAACACCTCGCGGGAGGCCTGCGGCACCACCAGCACCGTGGTCATGCCGAGCCGATGGGGCTCTGCCAGGTTGCGCGCCAGGTCTTCGAACATGACGGCTTTTCCCGGATCGACCGCATGGGTGCGCAGGAACCGCGCATAGGTCTGCGGCGAAGGCTTGGGCTCGAGCTCGGCCGCCACGATGTCGAACACGTCGTCGAAATGCTGCGTGAGCTCGAGCCGCGCCAGCACCGCGTCGGCATGGCGCCGCGTGCCGTTGGTGAGGATGAGCTTGCGGCCGCGCAGCCTGGCGATGGCGCGCCCGAGCGCAGGGTTTGCCTCCAGCGGCGAATGGTCGATCTGGTGGACGAAATCGAGGAAATCGTCGGGCTGCATGCCGTGCTCGGTCATCAGCCCGCGCATCGAGGTGCCGTGGCGCTTGTAATAGTCCTTCTGCACGCGGAACGCCTGCTCGTGCGGGATCGCGAGAAAGCCCGCGATATAGTCGCGGATGCGTTCGTCAACCTGCTGCCAGAGATTGAGGTGGTGGGGATAAAGCGTGTTGTCGAGATCGAAAACCCAGGTCTCGACCTGCCGGAAGCCGCGCGCGGGCATCTTCACCGGCGCATCAGCGTGCCGGCGCCGTGATCGGTGAGCAGCTCGAGCAGGACCGCGTGCGGCACCCGTCCGTCCAGGATGACGACGCCCTCGACGCCCTGCTCGAGCGCGTAGAGACAGGTCTCGACCTTGGGGATCATGCCGCCCGAGATGGTGCCGTCGGCGATCAGCCGGCGGGCGTCGTCCGCCGAAAGCTCCCGGATCAGGCTCTTCGACTTGTCGAGCACGCCCGGCACGTCGGTCAGGAGCAAGAGCCGCTTGGCCTTGAGGGCGCCCGCGATCGCGCCCGCGAAGGTGTCGGCGTTGATGTTGTAAGTGACGCCCTCCGCCGAGGTGGCGAGCGGGGCCAGCACCGGAATGAGGTCGCGGCCGAGGATTTGGGTGAGCACCGTCATATCGACCTTTTCGGGCTCGCCCACGAAGCCGAGGTCGATGATCTTCTCGATGTGGGAATCCGGATCCACCATGCTGCGGTTGATCTTGCGGGCCAGCACCATATTGCCGTCCTTGCCGCAGAGCCCGACCGCGCGTCCGCCCGCCCCGTTGATGAAGCCCACGATCTGCTTGTTGATGGAGCCGGCCAGCACCATCTCGACGATCTCGATCGTGGCGGCGTCGGTGATGCGCAGCCCGGCGGCGAATTCCGACTTGATGCCCAGCCGGTTGAGCATGTCGCCGATCTGCGGGCCGCCGCCATGCACCACCACCGGATTGATGGCGGTCTGCTCCATCAGCACGATGTCGCGGGCGAAGCTCTTGGCCATCTCCTCCTCGCCCATGGCGTGCCCGCCATATTTCACCACGACGATTTCCTCGTCGTAGCGCTGCATGTGGGGCAGTGCTTCGGACAGAACATGGGCGATGTCGTGGGGGGAGACGGTCATGGGGCTCGCTTTGCGGTCGCGACCTTTTAGCGGATTTATTCGGCCGGGCGAAAGGGCAGAATTTCCCGCCGGGACGGATTACCGGACTTGCGTCGCGATCGATCCGCCTGCGAAAAGAATACCAACGGAGCCGAAAACCTCCGGGTCGTCCCGGCTCATAGCGCATCGAAGACGCGCGTAAACGCGCTTAGGGCGCCGGGACCCACACGCCGCAGCCGATCCCCGCTTGCGCGAGGGCGGGTCGACCGGGGCGTATGGGTCCCGGCTTTCGCAGGGACGACCCGCGAGGCATTCGCCCACGAGGCACGGAGTGAGGTTCCTTCAGTCGAATCATGCAGAACCCGCCGGTTCATCCCGATCACTCCCGACCTCCTGCCGGCGACCTGTCGGGCCTGGCCGTCGCGCTCCTGTTCGTCGCCGTGGCGGCCGCGGTCTCGCTGCCGGTCGTCACCCATCCGCTGCCGCCGCTGTCCGACTACATCAACCACCTGGCGACCGCCCATGTGATCGACGCCATCGGCAGCGATCCCGATCTCGATCGCTTCTATCGCATCGAATGGCAGGCGATTCCCAACCTGATGATGGACCTGGTGGTGCCGGTGCTGCACCGGTTCATGGACATCTATCTGGCGGGACAGATTTTCACGATCGCCATCTTTGCCGGCATCTTGTCCGGAGCGCTCGCGCTCAACCGCGCCCTCAACGGCCGCTGGTCGGCGCTGCCGCTGGTCGCGAGCCCGCTCCTCTACAACGGCGTGCTCCTGGTCGGCGTCATGAACTATCTGTTCGGCATCGGCCTCGCACTGTGGGGGTTCGCGGCCTGGGTGGCGTGGCGCGAGCGCGCCTGGGCGTGGCGGCTCGCGGCCTCCACGCTGTTCGTGCTGGCGCTGTTCTTCTGCCACCTGTTCGCCCTCGGTCTCTACGGCCTCGAATTGCTGGCCTTCGAATCGCATCGGCTGTGGGCGCGGCGGAGCGAGCCGCTTGCCGTCCCGATGCTCGACTTCGTCGCCACCGGGGTGCCGTTTCTGCCGGCCCTGCTGCTGCTCGTGACCGGCCCGACCTGGGAGTCGGCCGGGGTGCCGGCCTATTGGGACCTGGCCGGCAAGATCGACGGGCTGATGCTGGTGATCGGCATCTACTATCCTTCGATCGCCTATGGGCTTGTTGCCCTCGTGGGGCTGGCGGCGCTGCTCGCCTGGCGCTGCGGCGCGTTGCACGTTCATCCGGTCGGATGGTGGCTGCTTGCGGTCGGCGCCGCGATCTATCTGGCGCTGCCGCGCGTGCTGTTTGCCGCCCATCTCGCCGATCAGCGCCTGCCGATTGCGCTCGCCTTCATGCTGGTTGCCTGCCTGTGTCTCGATATAAGGGATCGCCGCCTGCAGGCGGGACTGATCGGGCTCATCGTGGCGCTGCTGGCGTTGCGGCTGACCGAGGTGCAACGGGTGTGGAACGAACTGGCGCAGGGCCCGCTCGAAGCGCGGCAATCGGTGCGCGCGATCGATCGCGGCGCCCGCGTGCTGGTCGTGCATGGCGACCGCTCGGCGACCGGATTGATCAGCGATCTCGGCCTCGTCCACATCGGCTCGCTCGCCACCATCGAGCGCTCGGCGCTGGTGTCGACCGCGTTCACGGTGGAGGGCAAGCATATCCTGGAGGTGCGCGACGCCTACCGCCCGTTCGTGGATGCGCAGGACGGCACGCCGCCCTCGCTGCCCTATTTCCTCGCCGCCGCCGGCGGCCCCGGTCCGTACTATTTCAGCGATTGGCCGCATCATTTCGACTATGTGTTCGTGCTGTTCACCAACCCGGGCGCTGCCAATCCGGATCCGGCCCGGCTCACGCCGGTCAAGGAGGGGCGGCACTTTCAGCTCTACGGCGTGATCAAAACGCGGCTGGCGGGCGCAGACTTGGGCGAGCTGGAGCTATCCAAAAATGCATGGAGTTTGAGATGGAAGAACCATTGGTTTATTGAAAATACAATCCCGTAACAATGAACCGAGGCGGTGGTTTGGCCCCGAGCTATGCATTCCGAGTAGAGAACGGAACCCACCGGCGGCATTGCGATGGAAGCGTCAAGTCCGTGGGTTTCGCGAAAGAGCTCAACCCACGCTACGCGGTAATTCAAAAGCCGGTTCGCCACGCGCAGTTCTTCAGTTTCAATTTCACGAATAGTCTGATTTGCAAAGGCGCGTCAACGCACCCGCTACCCCGACGCCCGCTCGGCCATGAGCCGAACGATGGCGGCGCGCAGCTCGGGCAGGCCGGTGCCGTTGCGGGCGGAGGTCGCGAGCACGTCCGGGAACGCGGCGGGGTGCTTGGCGAGGGCGGCCTTGGTTGCCACGATGCGGGCCGCGAGCTCGGCGGCTCCGACCGCATCCGATTTGGTGAGCACCAGCTGATAGTTCACCGCCGCCTTGTCGAGCGCCTCGAGCACCTTGTCGTCGTTGGGCTTGAGCCCGTGGCGGGCGTCGATCAGCACATAGACGCGCGCCAGATTGGCGCGGCCGGCGAGGTACGCGTTGATGAGCGCGCTCCAGGCCGCGATCTTGGTCTTGGCAGCGGCCGCGTAGCCATAGCCCGGCATGTCGACCAGCACGAGATCGGCGCCGCTCGAGAAGAACACCAGCTGCTGGGTGCGGCCGGGCGTGCGCGAGGTGCGGGCGAGCGCCTTGCGGCCGGTGAGCGCGTTGATCAGGCTGGACTTGCCGACATTGGATCTGCCGGCGATCGCGATCTCGATGCCGTGCATCGGCGGCAGCCGTGCGATCGCGTCGGCGGCGGCGGTGAACTGCCAGTCGCCGGTGAACAGCTTGCGGCCGGCTTCGGTTTCCTGCCGGGTAAAATCGGCCGGGCTCGGGACGGCCGGGCTTGGCCCGTCATCCGGTCGGGCGGCCACGCTCACTTCTCCGGCGGCTTCTTGCGCCGGAACAGGGCCTTGATGTTGTCGAGGAGCTCGATCTTGGCGCCGTGCTTGTTCATGATCACGCTCTGCTGGGCGACCGAGAGCGAATTATTCCAGGCCCAGTAGATCACCAGGCCGGCGGAGAAGTTCGCCAGCATGAAGGTGAAGATGACCGGCATCCAGTTGAAGATGACCTGCTGCGCCGGGTCCGGCGGCGGCGGGTTGAGCTTCATCTGCAGGAACATGGTGACGCCCATGATCAGCGGCCAGGCGCCCAGATGGAAGTAGGAGCCGATTGCCGGCCCCAACAAGATGCTCGGGTCATAGGGGATCAACCCGAACAGATTGAACACGTTGGTCGGATCCGGCCCCGACAGATCCTTGATCCAGCCGAAGAACGGCGCGTGCCGCATCTCGATGGTGACGAACAGCACCTTATAGAGCGAGAAGAACACCGGGATCTGGATCGCGATCGGCAGGCAGCCGGCGACCGGATTGATCTTGTCGCGCTTGTACAGCTCCATCATGGCCTGCTGCTGCTTTACCTTGTCGTCGGCAAAGCGGGTGCGGATGGCGGTCATCTCCGGCTGCACCGCCTTCATCTTGGCCATCGAGGCGTAGGACTTGTTGGCGAGCGGGAAGAAGATCCCCTTGATGATGACCGTGATGATCAGGATCGCGACCCCGAAATTGCCGACATAGCGGTAGATGTGGTCGATCGCCCAGAACATTGGCTGGGTGATGAAGTAGAAATGTCCCCAGTCGATCAGCAGCTCGAAGCGGTTGAGATGCAGCGCGGCATCATAGGCATTGACCGTCGCGACCTCCTTGGCGCCGGCAAACAGCCGGCCTTGCGCGCTTCCGGTGCCGCCCGGCGCGATGGTCTGCGGATCGAGCAGATAATCGGCCTGGTAGGTCTTGAGCGTCCCGATCTGGCCGGACGAGAACTTGGCGTGGAGCTTGGCGTCGGTCTGCGGCAGCAATGTCGCCGCCCAATATTTGTCGGCAAATCCGAACCAGGCATTGACGACGTCGAAGTTGATGACCTTCTTGTCCTCGAGCGTCTTGTAGCTCTCCTCCTGGCACTCGGTGTAGACGCCGAAGCCGCCCTGCCGCAGGCACATGTCGCCCATGACGCCGATCGGGCCCTCGTGTGAGACCCCGTAGCCGGGCGCCGGCGTGCCGTGGCGGGAGACCAGCGCATAGGGATAGAGCGTCACCGCGGCCGCGCCGCTGTTGGTCACGTCATCCTTGACGGTGAAGAGATACTTGTCGTCGACGCTGATGCTGCGGCGGAACTGCAGGCCCTCCCCGTTGTCGTAGACGAGCATCACCGGATGGTCGGGGGAAAGCGCGCCGGTGCCCTCCTGATGCCACAAGGTGTCCGGACCCGGCAGCTTGACGGCGGTCCCGGCCGCGCCGGTCCAGCCGAACTCGGCATAGAACGGCTGCGGGCTGCCGGAAGGCGCCAGCAACACGATCGGCGGCGAGCTCGGATCGACGGTCTCGCGGTATTGCAGCAGCGCCAGGTCATCGATGCGCCCGCCCGTCAGCGCGAGCGAGCCGCTCAGGCGCGGGGTGTCGATGCGGACGCGCGGCGAGGCCGCGAGCGCGGCCTCGCGCGACTGCGTCGGGGATGCGCTCGGCAGGCCGGGGGCCTGCGGCGCGGTGCCGGGCGCGGTTTGCGGCGGAACGCCGGGCTGCGCCGGAGCGCCGGGCTGCGCAGCCGGCGCCTGCTGCTGCGCTTGCGTCTGCTGTTGCTGTTGCGCGAGCTGCTTCTGCTTCTCCAGCTGCGGAACGGCGAACAGATATTGCCATCCGATCAGGACGACGCCGGTCAGTACGATGGCGAGCAGCAGGTTCTTTTGGTCGTCCATTTCAATAATCCATATCGAAACACCAGGGCGGTTTCGCACTACCCGGAAACAGTAACCGCGCCATCATTTTTGCGTTGGCGCATTCGCGGACGGAAAAACCGGCCGAGGCTCCAGCCGTCGCAGCGCTGTCTTGAATTCCTCGGCCAAGCGATCGAACGGCAGCTGCAAGGCGGCGCGCCGTCCGATCAGAACGTAGTCATGACCGCATTGCAGCCGCCCGTCGGCGGAACGCTTTACGACATCCTTGAGCCGCCGGCGCACCCGATTGCGCTCGACCGCATTGCCGACCTTTTTCGACGCCGTGAATCCCACGCGGGTCGGGCCATTGTCGGCTCGTCCCAGCGCCTGCAACACGAAGGCCGCGGTCGCCACCTTGCGACCGCCAGCCGCTGCCAGAAAATCGGCCCGCCGCCTCAATCGCTCCATGGGAACCCGCTGCCGGGCGTCAGGCGTCAGGCGCTCAGTCGCTTGCGACCGCGCGCGCGCCGCGCCGCCACCACCTTGCGGCCGCCCGTGGTTGCCATGCGGGCGCGGAAACCATGCCGGCGTTTGCGCACCAGCTTGCTCGGTTGAAAGGTCCGCTTCACGGTTGTCTGTCTCCGCCGGCCGCAGGTGATTGCCGATCGATTCTATCGATCATTCGCTTGATGTCGTAGTCGTCGCACCTCGGGGCGCTGGCCATCTTCGCCCGAAATGCCCCGTTTCAAGGGTTGCGGCTTGTTCAAGGTCCCGCGGCTTATACGGGAGGCGGGGCTTGCCCGTCAATGCGAGCCGCGATCTCGTGATGAACCCTGCGGCAGGGCTCAAGGAACGGTGAACGGCGCCGGGGTCGTTTCGTGCCGGTCGACAGACCGATACGATCCAGACACTCTGGCTGGGCAGTTTTCATGAATGATTCCCGGTTTTGGGGCGAAACCGCGCCGGGACGGCCGCACACGGGGAGAGGGCATGCCGGAGACGATCAGACCCGACATTTGCGTCATCGGGGCCGGGGCCGGCGGCCCGCAGGCGGCGATGCAGGCTGCCGCCTTCGGGGTCCAGGTGGTGCTGGTCGATCCCCATGCCAGGCAGGCCGGCCAAATGGGCGGCGATGCGGTGCGGGCTGGTCGCCTGCCGCTGAGCGCGCTGATCGCCGCCGGCCGGCAGGCCAACGAGGCCGCCCGATCGCAGGCTTTCGGGGTGCAGGGCAAATCGGTCCGGATCGATTTCGGGCGGGTGCGAAACCATGTGCTAGGCGTCATCGCGGCCCGTGCACCCAATCTCGCCCGCGCGCGGCTCGCCGGGCTCGGGGTGCGGGTGATCGAAGGCGCCGCCCGCTTCAAGGACCGCAGCACGCTGGCGGTCGCAGGCGACATCGAGATCGCGGCCCGCCGCTTTGTCATCGCCACCGGCTCCTCGCCGGCGCTGCCGCCGATCGCGGGGCTCGAGGCGGTGCCGTACCTGACCACCGAGACCGTGTTCGATCTCGCCAATTGCCCCGAGCATCTCATCGTGATCGGGGCCGGCTCCGTCGGCCTTGAATTTGCCCAGGCGTTCCGCCGCCTCGGCGCCGAGGTGACGGTCCTGGATGCGGCCGAGCCACTGGAGCAGGACGATCCCGAATGCGTCGCGGTGGTGCTCGATCAGCTGGTGCGCGAAGGCATCCGGGTTCGCACCGGTATCGTGGCCCGGGTTGCCGACGTGGGGATGGAGCTGCAAGTCCTGCTCAAGGGTGCGGGCGGCGAGGAGACGATTGCGGGCACCCATCTGCTGGTCGCGGGCGAGCGTTGGGCCAATGTGGTGGGGCTCGGCCTCGATGCCGCCCGCATCAAATACGACGAGCACGGCATCGTGGTGGACAAGGGCCTGAAGACCGCCAACCGCCGCGTCTATGCCATCGGCGACGTCACCGTGGGGCGGCAACCTGCGCACGCCGCCGACCATCAGGCCGGTCTCGTGGTCCGCAACGCCCTGTTCCGGATGCCGGTGCGGTTCGATCCGGAGGCCATTCCGCGCGTGACCTTCACGGATCCGGAGCTGGCCCAGGTGGGCCTGACCGAGGCCGTGGCGCGCCACCGGCGCCATCGGATTCGCGTGCTGCGCTGGCCCTACCGGGACAATGACCGCGCCCATGCGGAGGGGGAGGCAAGGGGACACATCAAGGTGGTGACCACCCGGAAAGGCCGCATTCTGGGCGCCACCATCGTGGGAGCGGGCGCCGGCGAGCTGATCACCACCTGGACGCTGGCGATCAGCCGGGGAGGCGATATTCGCGCCTTCGCCGGTATCATGGTGCCATATCCGACCCTCTCGGAGATTGGAAAATCGGCCGCCAGCACCTATTTCATGTCGAGTTTGACCAGCCCCTGGGTGCGGCGCATCATCGCTTGGCTGCGCCGCCTGGGCTGAATCATCGCCACGAGCGCAGCCCGTAAGGTTTCATCGATGACGGATCGACCCGCCGCGGCGGATGGATCGGCCCGCAAGCCGCGCCTGGGGCTCTCGGGCAAGCTTCTCGTCCTCACGATCCTGTTCGTGATGATGGCGGAAGTGCTGATCTATGTCCCTTCGATCGCGACCTTCCGGCGCAATTGGCTCAACGACCGCCTGTCGGCCGCCTATACGGCCGCGCTGGTGCTGGAGGCGGCGCCCGGCGCCATGGTGCCCGACAGCCTCGCCCGCCAGATCCTCGACAGCATCGACGCGCGCGCCGTCGCCATGAAGATGGGGACGCAGCGGCGCCTGCTGGCGGCCTCCGACATGCCGCCGACCGTCGATTACGACATCGACATGCGCAACATGTCGCTCACCCGCGAGATCATCGACGCCTTCGCTACCTTGGCTGACAGCGGCAGCGTCACGCTGCGGGTGATGGGGCCGGCCCCGATGGGCGGCGAGTTCGTCGAGATCGTCATCGACGAGGCGCCCTTGCGCAGCGCCATGCTGCGCTATTCCGGCACCATCCTGCTGCTGTCGCTCCTGGTTTCCGGCATCGCCGCCATGCTGGTCTATCTGTCGCTGCATTATCTGTTCGTGCGGCCGCTGCGCCGGATCACCGCCAACATGATGGCGTTCCACGGCGATCCGGAAAATCCAGCGCGCATCATCGTGGCCTCCGGGCGCCAGGACGAGATCGGCACCGCCGAGCGCGAGCTTGCCGCCATGCAGAGCGATCTCGCCTCGATGCTGGCGCAGAAGAACCGGCTGGCGGCGCTCGGGCTCGCGGTCTCCAAGATCAACCATGATCTGCGCAACCTCCTGGCTTCCGCCCAGCTGTTCTCCGACCGCCTGTCGAGCCTGCCCGATCCGCACG
The DNA here is from genome assembly GCA_036498625.1 of Xanthobacteraceae bacterium. GTDB lineage: Bacteria > Pseudomonadota > Alphaproteobacteria > Rhizobiales > Xanthobacteraceae > VAZQ01. Next base: position 20,923 of record DASYFD010000201.1, read on the forward strand.
TCCAGCGCTTCGCTCCCAAGCTGATGCGGGCGCTCGAGCGCGCCATCGCGTTCTGCCAGTCGACGCTGTCCTATGGCCGCGCCCAGGAGCCGCCGCCCGATCGCCGGGCGACCGAGCTGCAGCCCTGTGTCGAGGAGGTGCGCGACACGCTCGGGCTCGAGCCGGATGCGCGCATCCGCTGGATCAGCGCGGTCGAGCGCGGCCTCACGGTCGACGCCGATCCCGACCAGCTGTTTCGCGTCCTGCTCAACCTTGCCCGCAACGCCATGCAGGCGCTCGAGACCCGCACCGCGCTTGATCCCAACCGCGACCAGGTCCGCATCACCGGCCGGCGCGAAGGGGCGGTGGTGGTGATCGAAGTGTCCGACACC
>DASYFD010000202.1:0-10446 GCA_036498625.1 Xanthobacteraceae bacterium
CGCGAAAAGGTGCCGGGCATCGAGTTCACGACCTGGCAACCGGTGCCCAGCGGCGTCGTCACGATGCTGAAATTGCAGGCCGGCGAGATTCTCGAGTGGTGGCCCGCCGGCCGCCCGCGCAATTGATCGATGTAGCTCCGCGGCCACAGCGCGCACGAGCCGACCGCCGCCGGAGATTTCCGACCCACCTCGGCAGCCGCGATTCAGATCACCGTCGTTGCGGTCAGGTCGCCAACCTTCGGCAGGCTGTCGAGCGCCCATAATTGGCGCAGCAGCTTGTCCGCCTGCGCGGCCGGCAGCTGCCGGCGCGCCAGCGTGCGGAATTTCTCCGCGACCTCGGCATCCGTCATCGGGTTCTTCCAGTGCCCGCGATGGTACTCGACCCGCACGTTCTGCCGCTGTCCGGACTTGAGGACGATCTCGAGATCGCACGGATTCATCTCTTGTTGGACCCGGTCGGCCTCGTCCGACGGCAGGCAGCGCACGCGGCCGACGAGGCTCAGGAGGCGCGGATCGTGCAGATACGGGTCCTCGTAGTGCTGCTCCTCGACCGTGCCGTATATCAGCGCCACGGCGGCCGCATAGGGTATGCTGTGATCGGCGGTCTCGTGGGTCTGCGGCCGCCACTTGTCGGGGCTGTCCGCCATGACCTGGATCGCCTTGCGCGACACCCGGATGTTCACCTCCTCGATCTCGCTCACGTCGGCGAAGAACGACCGCGCCTCGACCGCGGCCTGGGCGACCGTCTGGGCGAACTGGCCGAGCGTGAAGCGCTTGGCGAAGCAGTGCGTGATCCCGAACGGCTCGCCGCCGCCACCAAGCTTCGGCAGGGTGAACGGCTTGCGGTTGATGCGCTTGAAGAAGCCGTCGGGCCCTTCGAACACCTGGTTAGGTCCGGTCATGCCGGCCTGCGCGAGCTCTACCGCGAAGATCGCCTGGCGGCCGGCCTGCGCGGCGGAACCCGCCTTCCAGTTCGAGAGCGTGCCGACGCGCGTCTGATTGAGCGTCACGCCGCCGGCGACGTGGATGCCGATCGCTTGCACGATCTGCTGCGGCGTAAGCTCCAGCATGCGGGCGACGCCGACGGTGGCAGCGAGACCGACCACCATGGCATAGTCGATGCCGACCGCCCGGTTGTCGAACACATCGCATACGCGGCAGAAAACCTCGTAAGCCAGCACGGTTCCAACGATCAGGTCCCGTCCGCCGCGGTCGGTCATTTCGGCGGTCGCCAGCAACGCCGCGATCGTGTCGCTCGGGTGGCCGGCGCCGAGACTTATATAGCCGTCGTTGAAATCGAGATAGCGGATCATCACGCCGTTGGCGAAAGCGGCGAGGTCGGGGCTGGTCTTCACCCCGCTGCACATGACGGTCGCGCCGCGCGTTGCGGCGACGCCGGCTGCAAGCCGGTTCGCGATCTGGCTCGCGTCCGAACCGAAGCCGCCGATCCCGCACCCGATGCTGTCGATCATGTAGCGCTTGGTCTCGCGCACCACGTCCGCCGGCAGGTCCTCGAATTTGAGGTTGCTGGCGTAGCGGGCGAGCGTCTCGGCGATCGGCGGCTGGTCAACGGACGGTCCGGGCGCCGGCGGCGCGGCAGGTTTCTCCTGCGCCCATGCCGGCATTGCCATCGTGCCTGCCGCGGCCGCTGCCATTTGCTTGAGAAACCCGCGGCGCGCGCGGCGCGTCGAAGCGAACAGGTCGGGCGTGCGCGCCATCGTGTTCTCCCATGAGAATCAATGCTGGACCGGTATCACTCCGGCTTGATGTTGCCGGCCCGTATCACCTTGCCCCACTTCTCGGTTTCGTCGGCGATGAGCTTGCCGAACCCGGCGGGCGTCGTCGGGGTCGGGACGCCGCCCAGATCGACCAGCCGCGCCTTCAGCTTGGGGTCCGCGAGCCCTGCATTGATCTCCTTGTTAAGCCTGGCGATGACGTCGGCGGGTGTGTCCTTGGGGGCGCCGATACCGTACCACTGGCTTGCCTCGTAGCCCGGCACGAACTCGCCTATGGTCGGCACGTCGGGCAACAGGTCCATGCGTGCCGCGGTCGTCACCCCCAGCGCGCGCAGCTGGCCGGCCCGCACATGCTCGATCACCGCGATCGATGGCTCGAACATGACCTGCATCTGTCCGCCGAGAGATCGATGAGCGCCGGCCCGCCGCCGCGATACGCCACCGCCACCAGGTCGACGCCGGCCAGCTCCTTGAACAGCTCGCCGGAAATGTGGGTCGTGCTCCCGTTGCCGGAGGTCGCCATGTTGATCTTGCCGGCATTGGCCTTGGCATAGGCAATGAACTCGGGAACGGATTTCGCCGGGACCGATGGGTTGACCACCATGATGTTGGGGACGCTGATGACGCCCGCGATCGGCGCGATATCGCGAATGAAGTTGTAGCTGAGCTTGTCGTAGAGCGTGGCGTTGACCGCGTTTGCGGAGGAGACCAGCAGGAGCGTGTAGCCGTCGGCCGCCGCGCGCACCACCACGTCGGTGCCGATATTGCCGCCGGCGCCCGTGCGGTTCTCGATGACGAAGCTCTGGCCGAGCCGCTCCGAGAGCCACTGACCGATCAGACGCGCGGTGGTGTCGTTGGGACCGCCGGCGGCAAAGGGCGCAATCAAGTGGACCGGCCGCGCCGGATAGGTCTGCGCCCAGGCGGCGCGCGACACCGCCGGCAGAGTCGAGGCGCTCGCTGCCAGAGCAAGGAACGATCTGCGGGAAAATTTCATGACGATCTCCATGACTGATCTCGGTCGCTGTCGACCATAGGCATTGTGCCAGGAATGAATGGTCTTGATCTGGACGCGGGAGAAATCCCTCTGCTGCGAGGATCGGCATTGCGGTACTGGCGCCATCCGATTTATGGGCGCTCTCCATGATCATGCGCCGCCGCGCCAGCAGGCACCCTGTTTTGGGAGGATGCCACACTTCGCGGGCCGACTGAACCCGCTCTGCGGCCGCTGATTTTGTCCCGAAGAAGGTCTGCCCGACCGAGGTCCTGCAACGGGGGCACGCGGACGCGCCGATTGACTGCACAGCCACGGCGCTCCCGCGTCCTTCACCCCGGCTCAATTGACGGACCGCCGCGGAAGGCATAAAAAATTCCCATCAAGCGGAGAGGTCGGATGGACAAGGACAAGGGGACGGGACCGGACCAGCCGGATGCGTCGTCGGAGTCTTCGGTGGACGAAGAGAGGCGGGAGAGCCTGCGTCGGCTGGCCCGGTTCGGAGCCTACACGGCGCCGGCGTTGCTGGCGATGTTGGCGTCCGAAAAGGCTCCCGCCGCGACCGACAGCTGATCGCGACGGCGCAGGCCCTCCCGATTCCATGAATGATGTCCGTCCTTCGACGTCGGTTCGCATGCGCCCGACGTCCCCCGGCTTGGTGCTTCTTCCCGCGGCCTTCATCCCGGCTCAATTGACGGACCGCCGCCGAAGGCATAGAAAATCCCCATCAAGCGGAGAGGTCGGATGGACAAGGACGAGGGGACGGGACCGGACCTGTCGGGTGCGTCGTCGGAGTCTTCGGTGGACGAAGAGAGGCGGGAGAGTCTGCGTCGGCTGGCCCGGTTCGGAGCCTACACGGCGCCGGCGTTGCTGGCCATGCTGGCGTCCGAAAAGGCGCCCGCCGCGACCGGCGCCTGATCGCGACGGCACCTCCCGATTCCATGAATCACCACCGTCCTTCGACGTCGGTTCGCATGTTGCCGACGGCCGCCGGCTTGGTGCTTCTCGATACGTCCTCGAACTGTCTTTGGGCCTATAACGATAGCGCGCGACAGGTTTGGGAACGCTTGGAGGAAGGGCGGGCAGGCGACGATCTCGCGTCCGATTTTGCGCGCCAATACGGCATCCCGGATGAGATCGCGAGCCGGGATGTGCGCGCGATCATTGATCAATGGCGATCGAAGGGACTGCTATCGGCCGACGGCGGGAACGACCCCCCGGCCGGCCCGGCGGCTGACGACGCTCCGGACTGGTCCGGCGCGTCCGAACCGCAGTGGAGCGAAGCCCTTACTTGCACGATCCGGAACAAGGTGTTTGCCCTGGCGATCGAGCCCGCCGAGGCGGCGGCCTTGATGCGCTACATGTTCCGGCATCTCGAAACCCCAGGCGCGCAGCCGGATTTCCGGTTGGAGGTGCGGGCGGCCGGCAACGGCGAGGAAGCGGTGCTGGTCAATGGAATCGAGCGATTGCGCACCGCTGACAGCGGCCAGATCGTCGGCGCGATCGACCAGACGCTGCTGGGCTATCTCCACCCGGAGATCGATTGGCTCGCGATGATTCATGGCGGAGCGGTCGCACGCGATGGTGCCGGCTTCGCAATTCCGGGCGCCTGCGGCAGCGGGAAGACCACGCTGATCGCTCATCTTGTTGCTGAACGCGGATACAGCTACATCGCCGACGACCTCGTTGCGCTGGCGGCGCCCGATGGTCGGATCGTGCCATGGCCGATGCCGCTCAATCCCAAGGAGGGCAGCTGGGAACTTCTGTCCAAATCCTATCCGCATTTGACGCGTTCGGCCAAGCATCGCATGAGCCGCGCCGAGGTTCGCCAAATTCTGCCGCGACCGGATGCCTGGGATGCCGATCCGGTGCCGATGCGCGGATTCATCTTTCCCCGCTATGTCGCCGGTGCCGTCCCCCGGTTGACCCGGCTCACCTCATTCGAAGCGCTCGAGCGGCTGCTCGGCGATAGGATATGGCTCGGCTATCCGATCACGGAGCGGCGGGCTCGCGACTTCATCGGGTGGCTCGACCACATGCCCGCCTTTGCGCTCGTCCACGGCAATGTCGCCGCCGCCGCGGACTTGCTCGGGGACATTGTCTGAAACGCTGGCAAGCATTCAACGCGGTTTGCGGCCATCTGCGGGCGGGCCTGCTCGACCATGTCCGGCCCGGCCGCGGCCCTTATGTCTCGTGGGAAGCGCTGATCTCGGCCAGCAGCCATCATTACGTGACGCCCGCGCTGGCTTGGTGCTTGCGGGATGCGCACGATGTTCCCGGCGATGTCCGCGACTATCTCGCTGCCGTCCTGCGGCTCAACGCCAAGCGTAACGCGCAATTGCTCGACGCGCTCCACCGGGTTGTCGCTGGCCTGAATGCGATCGATATCGAGCCGGTGCTGCTCAAGGGCGCGGCGCGGCTGGTCGAAGGCATTTACCCTGCGCCCGAATTGCGCGTCTTGGGGGACCTCGATGTCCTGATTCCGCAAGATCGGGCGGAACATGTGGCTTCGGCGCTTGCAAATATTGGATTCACCCCCGGCGATCCGGTCCCCGAGAACCACCATCATCTGCCCGTGTTCTGCGACCATGCGACCGGAGCAGGCGTCGAGCTTCACATCAGCGCGGTCCATCTGCGCAGCGAAGCGATCATGCCGCGGACCTGGTTCTTCGAAGGGACGCGGGTAGTGCCGCTCCGGGGTGCGCGCGTCCGCTTGCTGGATGCCACACGAAGCATCGGGCACAACGTCGTTCATGACCAGCTGGATCACCAACGCTATGTGCGCAAGCGGGTCGAGCTGCGGCAACTCCTCGATCTGGTCGCCATGCGGACCAGGCATGAAGGCAATATCGATTGGCGCGAGCTTGATCGCCGGTTCAGCGGTGCCGACTTCGGTCAGGTGCTTGCGACCTACCTGAAGTTCGCGGAGGAGCTGTTTGGCCAATCCGCACCCGCGCTCAGCCACGCTCCCCGCGCCGGCGCCATGGCCGATCTGCGCCGAGCGGTTGCGCCGGGGCGCTTGACAAAACTGGCCGGGACGGCGGCTGCCTATATCGCGGCCCGTCGCCAGGATCCGTTCGGTGTTGTCAATCTTTTCAAGCCGGGGACGTGGCCCAGACGTATCCGTCTGATCGCGGATGGCGTGAAGCAAAAATGGTGACAATCTGCAGACGTCATTGCTGACGGGCGAAGCCGTTGAAGGAGCACAACGCCGCCTCGGCTCGCGTTACTGATCCAAGGTCGGATCGAGCACGATCTTGCCGGTGACCTCGCCCGACTCGATCAGCCGGTGCGCCTCCGCGGCGCGCGACAGCGGCAAGAGCTTCTCGATCTGGGCCTTGATCTTGCCCTCGACCGCAGCCGCGAAGCACTTGTCGCGATCGGGCGGATGGTAGCCGGGCCGCCCCTTGATGGTGATCTGCTGGTGGTAGAGATGGGAGAAGTCGATGGTCACGTTGGGGCCCCCATGCGCGCCCGCGGTCACCAGGCGCCCGCCGAAGCCGATGGCGAGGAAGGCCAGGGGCAGCACCTTGGGGTTGGCGATATTGTCATAGAGTACGTCGACCCCCCGCCCGCCGGTGAAACGCATCACCTCCTCGCGAATATCATGAGTATTGTAGTTGATGCCGAAGTCGGCGCCGAGCGCGAGCCCGAGCCGGACCCGGTCATCCGATCCGGCGGCCGCGATCACCTTGGCGCCGATCACGTTCTTGGCGATCTGGATGCCGGTCAGTCCCAGATTGCCGCCGGCTCCCATGATCAGGACGGTCTCGCCGCGCGCCAATTCCGCGGTATTGACCAGGAGGTTCCAGGCGGTCGGGGCGTGGCGCATGATCACGGCCGCATCGCTGAACGCGAGGCCGGCCGGCACCGCGACTGCCATGCAGGCCGGCACCGCCACCAGCTGCGCAAAGCCGCCCGGCCGCTTGATGCCCATCATACCGGTCGGTCCGGCATAATCGGCGCAGTCCTCGGGGCAGGGATCGAGCGGCATCGTGCCGGCGACCGCGACCCTGGCGCCGGGGCGCCAATGGGTGACGCCGGGTCCCGCCGCATCAACGATGCCGGCGCAATCGACCCCCGGAATCAGCGGCAGCACCGGTGCCCGCCGCCCTTCCTTGCCGGCGCGCAGGCTCACGTCGAGGACGCGATTGACCGTGGCGGCATGAATGCGGACCCGGATCTCGCCCAGCCGGGGAACCGGGTCCGCGACCTCCTCATAGTGGAGGACGTCGGGCGGTCCGAAATTGTGGATCACAATCGCCTTCATGCGCAGCCTGTCTCCGCCGAATGCTGGTTGCGGCCATCACTCCATCGAATGATTCAGCAAGTCAATGCAGGGAGCCGGCCCGGCGAAAATCCCCCTTGGATGTCTTGAGCCGAGCGGGCGGGGCGCTAGACTTGCTCGCGACCCGCCTTTCAGCCTCCGACCAGGGATCAGCCATGACCATCTCCATGTACAAGGTATCGGTTCCGATTTTCGTGCAACACCTGACGGCGCTCTCGGTCGTGCTCGACAAGGCCTCAACCCATGCGCAAGCCAAGCAGATCGATCCGGCCTTCCTGCTCGGCATGCGGCTCTATCCCGACATGTATCCGCTGGTGCGCCAGGTGCAGCAGGCGACCGCCCACCCGATCCGGGCGTGCAGCGCGCTCGCCGGCAGCGAGCCGCTCAGCCTGCCGAACACGGAAACCAGCTTCGCGGAGCTCGAGAGCCGCTTGGCCAACACCATCGCCTACGTCAAGGGCTTCAAGCCGGAGCAGATCGATGGCACCGAGGACAAGGAGCTCGTCCTCAAGTTCGGCGCCAATGAGCGCAAGTTCAGCGGGCAGGGGCTCTTGCTCAACTTCGTGCTGCCGAACTTCTATTTCCATTGCACCACGGCCTACGACATCCTGCGCCACTGCGGGGTCGAGCTCGGCAAGCGCGATTTCATGGGAACCCCGGTGAATTTGTAGGGGTGGATCGCGGTGCCTTCGCGGGCTATGGAAAGGAACCCCCTACTGCAGCCCGGCGGCCTTGAGGTATTGCAGATCGACGAAGCGCTCGGCGGCTGGAAGCGGCGCTTTGAGCTCGCCGGTGCCCCCCAGGAGCTCGATCACCTTGGCCACTCCAACCATGTCGATCTCGCCCTGCTTGGGCATCACGCCGCGGTCGGGCTCGTAGTAGAAGGCGAGCACCGCCCGCATCACGTCGATCGGAGCGCCGGTCGACTCGGCCGCGAGCTTGGCGACCTCGTCGCGATTGGCTTTGTCGCGCAAGAATTTGTAGGCGCCGCCGACGGCGCGGGTGAGCCGCATGACGGCGTCCCGGTTCGCCGTCGCCCAATCGCGGCGCGCCGCGATGACGCCGAATTGCAGGACCGGGATCACCTCGAGCGAGTCGCCGAGCTTGTTGTAGCCCTTCTGCATGAACACGATGTCGTCGGGTTGCCCGAGCGGAACCGCGTCGCATTCCCCCCGGATCAGGCAATCGGCGCGCACCGGCGTGCCGACCAGCTCCCGGGTGCGGTAGGCCGGCTCCTTGAGACCGTGCTTCGCGAGCAGCATGCGGGATCCGATCGAGATCGTGTCGACCGCAAGCGACATCCCGACCATCTTGCCCTTGAGGTCGTCGAATGACTTGATCTCCGGCTTGGCAATCAGGCTATAGACTTGGTTGGCCGACCCGCCCACAATCCCGACCGAATTGGAGCCCTTGAGCACCGCCTGGATCAGGTAGGGCATTGCGGTGTTGACGACCTCGACATTGCCCTTGTCCAGCTCCTCGACCTGGAAGCTGGTGCCGCGCAGCCCCACCACCTTGAAGTCGATGCCTTCGCGCTCGAAGAAGCCTTTGCGTTGCGCGACGGCGATCCCCAACGTGGACACGCCGCGCGCCGAATTGGCGATCTCGCCGTAGCGCAATGTGATCTTGTCCTCGCCGTGCGCGGAATTGATCAATCCCGAGCACAGGACGGCGGCGGCTAGCATCCGAACGTTCATCGACGTCTCTCCATTCGTGTCAACGATCTATTGCCCGGCGTAATGGCTGGCCTGCTCGACCAGCTCGCGCGGGGTCGCCACCGCGGCGGCGACGATCTTCTGCACCTCATCGCCGGTCAACGGCTCGACCCCGAGATTGCGCTTGTGCATGTCGGCGACGAATTCGGGGTCTTCCATGGTCGCCATGAAGGCTTTGCGCAGCGCGGCGGCACGCTCCGCCGGAATGCCGGGCTCGGCTGTGAGCGAGCGCCCGATGTCCGGCCCGCCGCCCATGAGGCCGAGAATCCGCCGCGATTTGTCGTCGACCGCCAGATCGAGCAGGCCCGGAACGTCGGGCAGATCCTTGATCCGCGAGGCGCCGTGCGTGTAGAGGCCGCGGGCCTTCTTCTCGGTCAGCCAGTCCGGCTTGGTCAATTGGATCGCTTCCCAGCTCATGCCGCCGATGGCGTCGACCTCGCCGCGCTCCATCGCCAGCGCCATCGGGGGCGAGCCCGGGAAGCCGCGCACGATCTTGAACTTGGTGCCGATGAGATCGTTGAGCGCGGTTGGGATGAACGAGGAGCTGTTGGAGGGAACGCTGGCCGCGATGATGATCTGCCGCTGCTTGGCCTCTTCGATCGATTGCACCGCGGAGGTGTGCCACACCATGGCGAGCGTCGCGGTCGATACGATGCGGCCGATCCAGGTGAGCTTGACCGGATCGAACTCGCCCGGCCCGCCCAGCACCTTGCCGAGCGTCAAGGTGTCGAGGAACAGCCCGAGCGAGGTGCCGTCCTGCGGCGTGATGGTCGAGATATAGCCGGCCGCCCGCACGCCGCTGCCGCCCTCCATGTTCTTGACCACGATCGAGGGATTGCCCGGGATGTGGCGCGAGAAATACGGCAGCAGCACGCGCGCATAGATGTCGTAGCCGCCGCCGGGCGGAAAACTGACGTAAAGATTGATGGTCTTGCCGTGATAGAAGTCGGCGATCGGCTCGGCCACGGCGTGGGCCGGCGCGATGAGCGCGGCGCAGGCGAGAACGAAGCGCCAAATGGGCCGCAAGCAAGTCATCGCAGCTCTTTCATGACGTTCCGGCCTCCGATCGACGCGCCAGGAGGCTATCACATCCTGGCCGGGTGCGCGCGCATCACGGCTTCGTCGATGTCGGTGCCCCAGCCGGGGCCGGTCGGAACCACGAACATGCCGTTCTCGATGATGGCAGGCGCGGTGAGGAGCTTGGGCTTCCACGGCACCTCGTCGACGTCGAGCTCCATGATGCGGAAATTGGGCACCACGGCGGCGAAATGCGCCGAGATCACCGCCGACAGGGGCCCGCTGAAATTGTGCGAGGCGACATTGACCTCGTAGGCGTCCGCCATCGCGGCCATGCGGAGCGCTTCCGGCACGCCGTTGTATTGCGGATCGATGATGGCGACGTCGACGCCGTGGCGGTCGAGATAGGGCCTGAGCGCGCGCCGGCCGAGGATCGTCTCCAAGGATCCGATCGGGGTCGTGGTCGACTGCCGGATCAGGCTCAGGGCCTTGGGCTCGTACAGATCCATCTCGAGCCACATCAGCTCGAACGGCTCGAGCTTCCTGGCGAGCCGCCGGAAGCCTTCCGGCTTGTAGTTGAAATTGAGGTCGACGATGAGGCGCACCTGCGGCCCGGCGCCTTGGCGCAGCGCCGTGAGCTGGGCGATCAGCGCCGCGATGACGTCCTCCGGGAGATTGAGCTCGGGGTGGCCGTCGCCG
>DASYFD010000203.1:0-15746 GCA_036498625.1 Xanthobacteraceae bacterium
GCTGCCCGAAGGCGTCATTGAGGGCGCTGTCGATATCCTGGATGCGCACACGAAGTCGTGACGCCGCCGTGCGATCGATGATCACGTCGGCTTGCAGCCCGCCCGGTTGCCGGTCGGTGCTCACGTCGGTGAGCTCCGGCAGCGTCTTGAGCTTGTCGAGAACCTTCGGCGCCCAGGTGACCAGCTCCTGGTAATCGGGATCCCACAGCGTGAATTGGTAGGTCGAGTCGGCCGAGCGCGCGCCCGCCCGGACATCCTGCTGGACGAACATGAACACGCCCAGTCCCGGAATATCGGCGACCTTCGGGCGCAGCCGGTTGATCACGGCTTCCGCGCTGATGCCCCGCTCCGAGAGCGGCTTGAGGCTGATGAACAAGGTGCCCCGGTTGACCGAGGAATTGAAGCCCGAGCTGCCGATCGAGGAGCCCACGCCCGCTACCGCCGGATCGGAAAGCACGATGTCGGCCGCCTTCTGCTGCAGCACGTACATTGACTGGAACGATATGTCGGGTGAGGCCTGTGTGCCGCCGAAGATCAGGCCGGTATCGTCGCGCGGAAAATATCCCTTCGGGGCGGCGTTGTAGAGATAGACGGTGAGCCCGAGCGTGGCCGCCATGACGACCAGCATCAAACCGCGGCGCTGCAGCACCGCGCCCAGGCTGCGCGCATAGAGCCGCATCATGCCGGACAGGAATCGCTCGACCACGCGATCGAACAGGGTCGCGTCGGGGCTGGGGGGCGCGCGCACGAAATGCGCGCAGATCATCGGTGTCACCGACAGCGAGACCGCGGTCGAGATCACGATCGCGAAGGTCAGCGTCACCGAGAATTCCCGGAACACGCGCCCCTGCACGCCGCTCATGAACAGGAGCGGGATGAAGGCCGCCACCAGCGAGATGCTGATTGAGATCACCGTGAAGCCGATCTGGCGGGCGCCCTCGCGCGCCGCCTGCATCGGGGAGAGGCCCTTCTCGAGATTGCGGAAGCTGTTCTCGATCATCACGATGGCGTCGTCGACCACGAAACCGACCGACACCACCAGCGCCATCAGCGACAGGTTGTCGATCGAGAAGCCGACCGCCCACATCGCCGCGCAGGTGCCGGCGAGCGCGAGCGGCACAGTGACGCCGGCCGCGATGGTGGCCGCCAGGCGCCGCAGGAACAGGAACACCACCATCATGACCAGGACGACGGTAATGGCGAGCGTGATTTGCATGTCGTGGATGCTGGCGCGGATCGTGCTGGTGCGGTCGGAGAGGACCGAGATGTCGATATCGGCCGCGATGTAGCGTTTGATGTCGGGCAGAATCTCGAAGATTTTGTCGACCGTCTCGATCACGTTGGCGGTGGAATCCTTGGTGATCACCAGCAGCACCGACGGCTGCTTGTTGTACCAGCCGGCCGACAGCTTGTTGCGCACGCCCGCCTCGACCGAGGCGACGGAGGACAGCCGCACCACCGTACCGTTGGCGCTGCGCACCACGATCGGATCGTATTCGCTGGCGACCCGCAGCTGATCGTTGATCCCGATGGTGGTGGCGCGCTCGGTGCCCTCGAACACGCCGAGCTGGCCGGCGGCGTTGGCGTTGGCGATGGCGATGCGCACGTCCTCGAGGCCGAGCCCCATGGCGGCGAGCGCGAGCGGATTGACCCGCACCCGGATCGAGGGTTGCTCGGCGCCGTTGACGCTCACCTCGGCGACGCCTTTGACCTGCGAGAGCCGCTGCGCCACCACCGTATCGGCCGCATCGTAGATGGCGCTCGGCGCCACTGTCTTCGAGGTCAGCGCCAGGATGAGGATCGGAATGGCGGCGGGATTCGATTTCCGGAACGACGGCGTCGATTGCAGGTCGCCCGGCAGATCGGCGATCGCGGCATTGATGGCGCCCTGCACGTCGCGGGCGGCGCCGTCGATATTGCGCGTGAGATCGAACTGGACCGAGATGCGGGCGAGCCCGAGCGAGCTGCGCGAGGTGAGCTCGGTGACGCCGGGAATTTCTCCCAAGCGTCGCTCGAGCGGTGCCGCCACCGTCGCCGCCATGGTCTCCGGGTCGGCGCCCGGCCGGTTCGCGCTGACCGTGATGGTGGGAAAATCCACCGTCGGCATGCTGGCGACCGGCAGCAGCTGGTAGGCGACCGCGCCCACCAGGAACACCCCGATGGCGATGAGGGTGGTGCCGATCGGCCGCCTGATGAAGGGCTCCGAGAAGTTCATCGCCGCTACTCCGCGGGCCGTTGCGAGGGCTCGGGCGCCATCGGGAGCGCGAGCTCGGGCTGCGACAATTCCGGCGGCGTGCCGCCGAGGAAGGCGCGCAGGCGCTCCATCTGCAGATAGATCACCGGCGTCGTATAGAGCGTCAAGAGCTGGCTCAGCAACAGGCCGCCCACGATGGTGATGCCGAGCGGATTGCGCAGCTCGGAGCCGGTACCGCTTTCGAGCGCCAGCGGCAGCGCCCCGAACAGCGCTGCCAGAGTGGTCATCATGATCGGCCGGAACCGCAGCAACGAGGCCTGCAGGATGGAGTCGCGCGGCGACAGCCCCTGCACGCGCTCGGCCTCGAGCGCGAAGTCGATCATCATGATTGCGTTCTTCTTCACGATGCCCATCAACAGCACGATGCCGATGAGGGCGACCACCGATAGGTCGTAGCCGTATAGCATCAGGGCGAGCAGCGCGCCCACACCCGCCGACGGCAGCGTGGACAGAATCGTCAGCGGATGGATGAAGCTCTCGTAGAGGACGCCGAGCACGATGTAGATGGTGACGGCGGCCGCCAGGATGAGCCACGGCTCGCCGGCCAGCGACTTGCCGAACTCGGCCGCATCGCCCGAGTAGCTGCCGATCACCGAGGTCGGAACCCCGATGTCCTGCTCGGCCGCCGAGATCACCGCCACCGCGTCGCTGAGCGCTGCGTTGGGCGCCAGGTTGAAGCTGATGGTGACGGCGGGAAACTGCTCCTGGTGAGAGATCACCAGCGGGGCGGTGGTGTAGTTGAATTGCGCGATGGCGCTCAACGGCACCTGCGCGGCGCCTTCGGTCGTGAGCAGCTGGGTCGGGGAGGCGCCCGCCGTCAACGACGTTTGCGCGGCGGCCGCCTGGGTGCCGGACGCGGGCAGGTAGAGCTTGGAGAGGGAGTTCGGATCGCTCTGGTATTGCGGGGTCGCCTCCAGGATCACGCGGTATTGATTGGCCTGGGCATAGATGGTGGAGATCTGCCGCTGCCCGAAGGCGTCGTTCAAGGTGTCGACCACCGTCTGCATCGAGACGCCGAGCCGTCCGGCGGTCGCGCGGTCGATCTGCACCATCATCCGCAGCCCGTCATTCTGCGCGTCGGAAGCGACGTCGAGCAGCACCGGCGAGGATTGCAGGCTGGCGGCCAGCCGCCCCGCCCAATCCCCGACCTCGTCCGAATTGGTTCCGGTCATTGTGTATTGGAACTGGGCGCGGCTGGTGCGGGTCGAAATCTGGATGTCCTGCACCGGCTGGAAATACACCACCGTGCCCGGGACCTTGCGAACCTGGCTCTTCAATCGGGCGATGATGGCCGAGACCGTCGCGACGCGCTGGTCGCGCGGGCGCAGCGTGATGGCGAGACGGCCCGCATTCGGCGTGGCGTTGAGCGGCGTGACCCCGATCACAGACACGACCCCGGTTACGTCCGGATCCTGCCGGATCACGCCCTCGATCTCGCCGCTCAGCCGCTGCATCTCGATGAACGACACGTCCTGTCCGCCTTCCAGCACGCCGTAGATCAGGCCGGTGTCCTGCAGCGGCAGGAATCCCTTCGGGATGATGAGGTAAAGCCAGATGGTGGCCGCGAAGGTCGCGAGCGTGACCACGAGGGTGAGGAATTGGCGCTCCAGCACCCATTCGAGGCTGCGCCGGTAGACCTCCACGGTCGAATCCACCATGCGGTGGAATTTTCGTGTGACGAAATTCCCGCCGGCTTCGGCCTGATGCCGCAACAGGCGGCTGCACATCATCGGGGTCAGGGTCAGCGACACCACCGCGGAGGTCACGACCGCGATGGTCAGCGTCAGGGCGAATTCCCGGAACATGCGGCCCACGATGCCGGTCATGAACAGGAGCGGGATGAACACCGCGATCAGCGACAGCGTCAGCGAGATAACCGTGAAGCCGATCTCGCGCGCGCCCTCGAGCGCCGCCTCGAACGGCCCTTCACCCTCCTCCAGGTGGCGCACGATGTTCTCGATCATCACGATCGCATCGTCGACCACAAAGCCGGTGCCGATCGTGAGCGCCATCAACGAAAGATTGTCGAGGCTGAAGCCGCAGAACCACATGACCCCGAAGGTCGCGATCAGCGACAGGGGCAGCGCGACCCCCGCGATGATGGTGGCCCGGATGGTGCGCAGGAAGACGAGCACCACCATCACGACCAGCGCGATGCTCAGCAGCAGGGTGAATTGCACGTCGTGGATCGAGGCCCGGATGGTGGTGGTGCTGTCATGCACGACCGTCAATGCGGCGCCGGCCGGGACCGAGCGCTGCAGCCGCGGCAGTTCCTTCTGGATGCCCTGGACGGTGGCGATCACGTTGGCGCCGGGCTGGCGCTGGATGTCGACGATGACGGCGGGCGTGCCCTGGTACCAGCCGCCGACCTTGGTGTTCTCCAGGCCGTCGACCACGTCGGCCACGTCCTTGATGAATACCGGCGCCTGGTTGCGATAGGTCACCACCACGTCGCGGTAGGCGCTGGCGGCGGAGATCTGGTCGTTGGCGGCGATGGTGTAGGACTGGTGCGCGCCGTCGAGCGAGCCCTTGGCGCCCGCCACATTTGCGCCGACGATCACGTTGCGCAGATCCTCCATCGAGATTCCGTAGCTGGCGAGCCGCGCCAGATCGGCCTGGATGCGGATCGCCGGCCGCAGGTTTCCCTCGATCGTCACCCGGCCTACGCCGCTGAGCTCGCTCAACCGCTGCGCCAGCAGGCTGTCGGCGAGATCGCTGAGCTGCCGCAGCGAGATGGTGCGCGAGGTGAGCGCCAGCGTCACGATCGGGGCGTCGGCGGGGTTCACCTTGGAGTAGTTCGGCGGATACGGCAGAGTCCGCGGCAGCGTCGAGCCGGCCGCGTTGATGCCGGCCTGCACGTCCTGCGCGGCGGAATCGATATCGCGGCTGAGATCGAATTGCAGCGTGATCTGGCTGATGCCGAACGAGCTCGACGACGTCATGGTGGTGAGCGAGGGAATGAGCCCGAACTGCCGCTCGAGCGGCGCCGTCACCAGTGCCGCCATGGTGTCGGGACTGGCCCCGGGAAGCTGGGTGGTGACCTGGATGGTCGGGAAATCGACTTGCGGCAGCGAAGCGATCGGCAGCGAGAAGTAGCCCAGCATGCCGCCGAGCATGACGGCGATGCCGAGCAACGATGTCGCGATGGGACGATGAATGAAGGGCGAGGACACGCTCATGGCGTAGTGCTCGGCGCGCCTCCGGGGCTCGGGGCTGGCTGCTCGGGCCCCTTGGGGGCGGCGCCACCGCGGCGCTGGCCCGCTGGCGGCGGATCGGTAGCGGCTGGGCTGGCCGCGTTGGCGCCGGACGCGTCAGCGCCGGGCGCATTGGCGCCAAGCGGTGCGGCGCCAAGCGGTGCGGCGCCGGGAGCATTGGCGGCGCCCTGCTGGCGCTGGCCTTGTCCCTGACCCTTGCCCTTGGGGGCGCCGCTGGCGGGACGCGCGGGCCGCTGCGAGGGATCCGTGGATACCTGGCCGGCCTCCTCGGCGCTGGTCACCTCGACCCGGGTCCCGTCCGCGAGCCGCCCGAACCCGGTGGTGACCACGCGCTCGGCCGCCATGAGGCCGGTCGCGATCACGGCCTGCAGATCGTCCTGCTGCTGCACCGTGACGGGGCGTACCGAGACGCTGTTGTCTTCCTTGACCACGTAGACGAACGTGCCGTCCGGCCCGCGCTGGACCGCCGCCGTCGGAATCACCACGCTTTGACGCAGCGTGTTGATCAGGACCCGGATATTGACGAACTGTCCGGGCCACAGCTGGACGTTGGAATTGGCGAACTCGCCCTTGAGCTGGACCGTGCCGGTGGTCTGGTCCACCTGATTGTTGATGACCACCACCTTGCCGCTGTCCACCACCGTACTGCCGTCGGCGGCGATCGCCTGCACCGGCAATTGTCCCGCCGCCATGCCCTTGTTGAGGTCGGGCAGCACCTGCTGCGGCAGGTTGAACAGGACGGCGATCGGCTTGATCTGGGTGATCGTGACGATCCCGGTCGCGTCGGAGGCATGTATGATATTGCCCTCGTCGACCTGACGGATGCCGGTCAGCCCGGTGATCGGGGCCACCACGTCCGTGTAGTCGAGGGTCGCCTTGGCGTTGTTGATCGAAGCCTGGTCGGATTGGGTCTGCGCGGTCAGCTGATCGACCAGCGCCTTCTGGGTGTCGACCTGCTGCTTCTGCACTGCGTTGGTGGCCGCCAGCCTGATGTAGCGCTCGAGATCGAGCTTGGCATTGGCCAGCGTCGCTTCGTCCTGGGCCTTCTTGGCAACCGCGATATCGTAGAGCGCCTGATAGGTGGTCGGATCAATCTTGGCGATGACGGCCCCTTGCGCGACCTCCTGGCCCTCCTTGAACGCGATCTTCATCAGCTTGCCGTCGACCTGCGAGCGCACCAGGACGGTGTTGAGCGCTTTGGCGGTGCCGACGCCGTCAAGATAAACCGGGACATCGGCCAGCCGCGCCGCAATGGCGAGGACCGGAACGGTGTCGTTGGGGTTGCCGCCGCCGCGCCGGAACCCCGCCGGCCGGTTCCCCTTCTGCTGCTGGCTCTGCTGGGACGGCTGCCCCGGGCCGAAATACCAATAAGCGGCCCCGCCGATGGCGACGAGGCAGGCCAGGATGGCGATGCGGCGCAGTGCGCGCATCATGGCCGGCATCCGGTCGCGGCCTGGTCCCGGAAATTGGCTGGCCGGACGACGAGAGCCGACCCTGCCGAGCCGTCCATGCAAGCGCGCGTGAGATTCATGATTGGCCTTGGCCTTCGATGCCCCACCGACACCCGTGTCCCGACGAGCATCAAACGGCACGCTCGCCCGGCGGGCGGCGACCAAACGCAAATTATCAAATCGGGCCCCGGGGACCACTTAAATAAAGGAAATGTTGGCGGGGTGCCACGGCCGCCACCCGCCGCCGCCCCACGCCCCCGATGCGGGGACCGACTTGCGCGGCGCGCATACGGTAAAATCATTTCAAATCAAATACTTGCGTGAAATGGGGTGAGCCCCGCGGCGAATTCGCCGGCGCCGGGCGGATGCGCTGGTCTGTGCTGGGGCGGGCTGATACATCGGGTCGGCAATCTCGATCGGGGCGGGCCAGCGTGATGTCGAGCGAAGCGCTTAGTCCTGCGCGGCTGTTGCGGCCGACCCGGCCCGGGCGGCGCAGGCTTCGCGCCGAGCACTTCATCATGGGCGGCGCCGTCGCGGCGCTGGTGATCCTGGTGGTGCTGCCCCTCCTGTCGCTGCTGTTCGGCAGCCTTCGCGGCGAGGAGGGCCTGAGCCTCGGCAATTTCGCCGAGGTGCTGACCGGCCGGCTCTATGTCACCGCGCTCAAGAACTCGTTGACGCTCGGCGCCTGGACCAGCCTGTTCTCCACCATCATCGGGCTCACCCTGGCATGGGCGGTGAGCCGCACCGACGTGCCGGCGAAACCTCTGCTGCAGCTCACCGCCACGCTCTCCTATCTGTCGCCGCCGTTCCTGACCGCGATTGCCTTCACCTATCTGTTCAGCCCGAATGCCGGCCTCATGAATGTTTTCCTGCGCGACGTCGCCGGGCTGCCTTGGCTCACCTTCAACATCTTCTCCATGCCGGGCCTGGTGCTGGTCACGGTGATGCACACCTTTCCGTTCGTGTATCTGCTGGCCGCGAGCGCGCTGCAATCGGTCGATGCCTCCTACGAGGAGGCCGCCCAGATCCTGGGCGCCGGCAAGCTGCGCACCGCCTTCTCGATCACGGCGCCGCTGGTGGCGCCGGCGGTGCTCTCGGGCGCGCTGCTCGGCTTCGTCAACGCCATCGCGCTGTTCGGCTCGCAGGCGATCATCGGCTTGCCGGGCCGCATCGTGACGCTGCCCACCCGCATCTACGCGCTGTTCGACTACCCGCCCGAGTATGGCCTCGCCTCCGCGCTCTCGCTCGTGTTCGTGCTCATCACCATCGTGGCGCTCTATCTGCAGCGCGCGTTCCTGGCGCGCCGCTCCTATGTGACGCTCGCCGGCAAGGGCTCGCGCCTGCAGTTGCTGCGGCTCGGCAAGATGCGCTTCGTGCTGCTCGGCTTCGGTATCGTCATCTTCATCGTCTCGATCCTCGCCCCTTATTCGACCCTGATCGCGGTCTCGTTCTCGAAATCCTGGGGCCTGGATTTCTGGAAGGGCCTCACGCTCGCCAACTACAAGTTCATCCTGTTCGATTACGACGTCACCCGCCGCGCCATCCTCAACAGCCTCCTGCTGGCGACGCTGGCGGCCACCATCGCGGTGCTCCTGGGCGCCGTGATCGGCTGGATCGATTTGCGCACCAGGATTCCCGGGCGCCGCCTCTTGGATTATTTCGCCCTCATCCCGCTCGGGCTGCCCGGTATCGTGGTGGCGGTGGCGCTGATCCAGTTCTGGCTCGCCATGCCGGTTCCGCTCTACGGCACGCTCGCGATCCTGCTGCTGGCCTATGTGGGCCGCTACATTCCGCTCGGGGTGCGCGCCGCCAACGCGGCGCTGCGCCAGATCGGTCCTTCGCTGGAGGAGAGCGCCCATATCCTGGGCGCCTCCTGGCTCACCACCATGCGGGAGGTGACCCTGCCGCTGATCCGGCCCGGCCTGTTCGCCGGCTGGCTCCTGGTGTTCGTGCCGGTCATCCAGGAACTGAGCGCGTCGATCCTGCTGTTCTCCTCGAGCTCGATCACGCTCGCGGTCGCCATCTATAATCTCTACGAGACCGGTTACATCGAGCCGGTGGCGGCGCTCGCCATGATCAACATGGTCATCATCAGTGCGGCGATTTGGCTCGCCACCAAGATCGGCGGCGGCCGTATCCTGACGCGTGGCGATGCGGCGCACGGGGCTGGGACCTGAAGATGGCCGGGATCACGATCAAAGGATTGTGCAAGCGTTTCGGCGCCGGCGACGGGGAGCTGGCCGCCGTAGCGGATCTCGATCTCGACATCAAGGACAACCAGTTCGTCACCCTGCTGGGACCTTCGGGTTGCGGCAAGACCACGACGCTGCGCCTCATCGCCGGCTACATCACGCCCGATGCCGGCACCATCGAGGTCGCCGGCCGGCTGTTGTCGTCGCCCCAGGACGTGGTGCCGCCGGCCGAGCGCGGCATGGGCATGGTGTTCCAGAATTACGCGGTGTGGCCGCACAAGACCGTGTTCGAGAACGTCGTCTTTGGCCTCAAACTGCGCAAGCTGTCGTCCGCGGCGGCGCGCCAGAAGGTCGCCGAGATGCTGGCGCTGGTGAACCTCGGCGGGCTCGAGGGGCGCTATCCGGGCGAGCTGTCGGGCGGGCAGCAGCAGCGCGTGGCGCTGGCGCGCTCGCTGGTGGTCGAGCCCGACATTCTGCTGCTCGACGAGCCCTTGTCCAATCTCGATGCCAAGCTACGCGAGCGCATGCGCACCGAGCTCAAGGAGCTGCAGCGCCGCACCGGCATCACCTTCGTGTATGTCACCCACGATCAGGCCGAGGCGCTCGCACTGTCGGATCAGGTGGCGGTGATCAGCGGCGGACGGCTGCAGCAGTACGGCACGCCGTTCGAGGTCTATGCAAATCCGGCCAACCGCATGGTGGCGGATTTCATGGGGTTGGTGAACCTGGTGCCGGGCCGGATTCGCGAGATGAAGAACGGCATCGCCAGCGTCGAGCTGGCGCCCGATCTCACGGTCGGCATCGTGCGGGTGGACGGCTTGTCGGTCGGCGAGCGGGTCGAGGTGGCCATCCGTCCGGAGAACATCCGCCTGGCATCGCCGCCGGATCCGGCCGCGACCACAGCCACGCTCGCCACGGTCACCAACCACGTCTTCCTGGGCAATCTCAGCGAGTACGAAGTCGCGCTGCCGTCAGGCCAGCTCTTGCGGGTGCAGACCCATCCGCTGCAGCAGTTCCGGGTCGGCGAGCCGGTGGCGCTCGAGATCGACGCCACCCAATGCAGCGCCTTTTCCCGCATCCGCGGCGAGCGCGCGGCGGAGTGACGTTGGCTCAGCGTGAGCGCCGCCAGCTCACGACGCTCAGGCCGCTTGCCGCATCCAGCACCTGCGGCGGGTCGGACTTGAGGCCGTGACTGGCCAGCACCTGTTCCGGCGTCTGCTGCGGTACTTGCGGAAACACCGGCCGTCCGCCCGGCAACAGCACGTTCGGCGCCCGCGTGAGGTGGAAAACGTCGTAATCGGGCAGGAACATCCCGAACACATCGGTGCCCCCGATCACCGCGAGGCTGCCTTCCGGTATCTCGAGCGCGGCCCAGGCCTGCTCGAAGGAAGCGCCCGCCGGATTCCAGAACAGCGCCTTGTCGTTCGACGGATCGGCCGCCAGCGCCGGAATATGCCGGGTCAGGATCAGCCGCCGGCGCAGATGCGAATGCGGCTGTCGCTCGTGGGAGTGCCGGCCATGCGTCACCGCCTCGACGCCGTCGAGCCCGTGCGCGAAGAAGCGTTGATCGGCGTCGAATTTGAGCGTCTCCGGCATGATGCCGGCGGCATTCGCCAACATTCCGTCGGTGGAGACGATGGCGTAGGCTTCGATGCGGCGAGGACGCGTCATGGGGTTCATCTTTGTGCGGGAAGCGGTTCGATCTCACGCCGCGGTGTCATGCTGGCAAAGGCCGGGCACCCAGTAATCCGTGTGGTTACCATGGTAACGCATGCGCCAAATCGAGCTCTTTCGGTTACCGGGTCACCCGCCTTCGCGGGCGATGACAACAGGGGGATTCGAGTGAAACAGGGCACTAAGCGTGGACTGCACCGCGCAGGTTGATGGCGGACAGGAATTCCTGCCGGGTCTCCACCCGCTTGCGGAAGACCCCCAGCATCTGGCTGGTCACCATGGTGACGCTCGTTTTGTGCACCCCGCGCGTGGTCATGCATTGGTGCGCAGCTTCGATGACGACCGCGACCCCGAACGGCTTGAGTACGCCGTCCAGGCAAGAGGCGATCTCCGCGGTCATTTTTTCCTGGATCTGAAGCCGCTTGGCGTAGACATCGACGAGTCGGGCGAGCTTCGAGATCCCGACCACGCGATTGCGCGGCAGATAGCCGATATGGGCGCGCCCGATGATCGGCGCGAGATGATGCTCGCAATGGGATTCGAACCCGATGTCGCGCAGCACCACCATCTCGTCATAGCCCGCGACCTCGTCGAAGGTCCGGCTGAGGTAATCGCGCGGCTCCTCCCGGTAGCCCGAGAACCACTCTTCGTAGGCGCGCGCGACGCGGGCGGGCGTTCCGAGCAATCCCTGGCGATTGGGGTTGTCGCCGGCCCAGCGAATGAGCGTGCGCACCGCGTCCTCGGCGTCGGTGCGCGACGGCCGGTCGGCTTGCGCCAGGCGAGCCGCCGTCTTGGCCTTGGGGTTCTGCCCGATCGCGACAATTTTACCCATGTGATCCTCTAAGGCGTGCCGATCCCGCTCATGGGGCGGGCCATGTGCTTCTACGCCGTTTCGGGCGGGTCATGAAGGCGTACCGTTGAAAAGCCTCACCGCGCAAGATGCCTGGCCCGCATCGGCGCACGACACCTCGATTTGGCAAAGCCGCCATGCGCGAGAGAAAATTTCATGAATCGCCATGGAACCGACGCGGCGGGGTTTCGTTGGGCCTCATTGGGCAGCAATTGCCCGATCGGGTCCCCATGCCCGAATGCCCGAGCAACTGAGTGAGGGAAGCTCCATGTCATTCACCCTTCCGGATTTGCCTTATCCCTATGATGCGTTGGCGCCGTTCATGTCGCGCGAGACGCTCGAGTTTCATCACGACAAGCACCACAAGGCCTACGTCGATACCGGCAACAAGCTCCTGGCCGGCAGCGAATGGGAAGGCAAGCCGCTCGAGGAGGTGGTGAAGGGATCGTTTGGCAAGAACCCCGCGCTCTTCAACAATTCAGGGCAGCACTACAACCACATCCATTTCTGGAAATGGATGAAGCCGAGCGGCGGCGGCAAGCTGCCCGGCAGCCTGGAGAAGCGGATCGTCGCCGATCTCGGCTCGGTCGACAAGATGAAGGAAGACTTCGTGCAGGCCGGCGTCGGCCAGTTCGGCTCCGGCTGGTGCTGGCTTGCCGTAAAGGGCGGCAAGATCGTGGTCATGAAAACGCCGAACGGCGAAAATCCCCTCGTGCACGGCGCCGAGCCGATCCTGGGCTGCGACGTGTGGGAGCACTCCTACTATATCGACTACCGCAACCGGCGGCCCGATTACCTCAAGGCGTTCCTGGATCATCTGGTCAACTGGGAGCACGTCGCCGCGATGCTGGATGATGCCGGCAAGGCCAAGTCCACCAAGGCGGCCTGAGGCCGGCCACGACAATTGAAGGCAGGACGAATATATGGCTCTGCAACAAGGCGACACGCCGGCCGTGAAATCAACCGATGACGCCCGCGCGGGCGTCACCGGCCAAGGAGTCCGCTACGTTCTGGGATTCGGGCTCGTGGGCGTTGTTGTGGCGTTCGTGGTTTTAAGTGTCTATTTCGGCCTGGGCGGCCACTGACATTCCGCTTGCCGCCGAGTAAAACGGGCAACATCCGAGACTTGCCCGCACCGGGAGCAACCGGCTCGCCGCCGTAGCCATGACCGATTCCGCCGTCTTCCCGTTCGGGCTGCGTTGGCGCGCGGGCCCCCTGCTGGCATGCGCGGCCCTCCTCCTAGTGCTGAGCCCGGCCGCCGCTTCTGCGGCCGATGGCGCACAGGCCCCATCGGAGGCCATCTTCCTCGCCGAGCTCGTCATCTTGATCCTGGTTGGTCGCCTGCTGGGCGAAGCCATGCAGCGGATCGGGCAGCCCTCCGTCATGGGGCAGCTGCTCGCCGGCATTCTGCTCGGTCCCTCGCTGCTGGGCTGGCTGTGGCCCGACGCCCAGCATTGGCTGTTTCCAGCCGCCAAAGAGCAGAAGAGCATGATCGATGCCATCTCGCAGGTCGGCATCCTGTTGCTGCTGCTGCTGACCGGGATGGAGACCGATCTCAAGCTGGTACGCAAAGTCCGTCGTGCCGCTGCCAGCATCTCGTTGACCGGGGTTGCGGTACCGTTTGCCTGCGGCGTTGCGCTTGGTCTGTTCCTGCCGGAATCGCTGCTGCCGGATCCCGGCAAGCGCCTGCTGACATCGCTGTTTCTCGGCGTCGCCTTGTCGATCTCCTCGATCAAGATCGTGGCGGCGATCGTGCGCGAGATGAATTTCACCCGGCGCAATCTCGGTCAGGTGATCGTGGCGTCCGCGATCATGGAAGATACGATCGGTTGGGTCATCATCGCCATCACCTTCGGGCTCGCCGAGGCGGGCACGATCAATGTCGCCAATGTCGCCATGACCGTGCTGGGGACGGCAATCTTCCTGCTCGCCAGCTTCACGATCGGGCGCCCGATCGTGTTTTATGCGATCCAATGGGCGAACGACAACTTCAAGAGCGATTTTCCGGTGATCACCACCATCCTGGTGATCATGGGGGTGATGGCGCTGACGACGCATCTGATCGGCGTTCACACCGTGCTCGGCGCCTTCATGGCCGGGGTGCTGATCGGCGAG
Organism: Xanthobacteraceae bacterium; assembly: GCA_036498625.1. Taxonomy (GTDB): domain Bacteria; phylum Pseudomonadota; class Alphaproteobacteria; order Rhizobiales; family Xanthobacteraceae; genus VAZQ01. The sequence continues at coordinate 13,752 of DASYFD010000203.1, forward strand.
TCTCCGATCCTCACCAAGCATATCGATGAGCAGCTGCGCGGCCTGATCCTGGCGTTTTTCATGCCGGTCTTCTTCGGCATGGCGGGCCTGAGCGCCGATCTCACGGTCCTGCGCGACCCGCAGCTTTTGCTGCTGGCGCTGGGCCTGATCGCGATCGCGAGCGTCGGCAAGTTCGCCGGCGCTTTCCTGGGCGGAAAGCTCGGCGGGTTGACGCGCCCGGAGGCGCTGGCGCTCGCCTGCGGCATGAACGCGCGCGGATCGACCGAGGTGATCGTCGCCAGCATCGGTCTGTCGATGGGCGCGCTCACGCAGAACCTGTTCACCATGATCGTCACCATGGCGTTCGTCACCACCATGGGCATGCCGCCGATGTTGCGCTGGAGCTTGGCCCGGGTCCCGCTCGGCAAAGACGAGCGGGAGCGGCTGGAGCGCGAGGAGTTCGAGGCCAAGGGATTCGTCTCGAACCTGGAACGCTTGCTGCTGGTCGTGGACGAAAGCCCCAACGGCAAGTTCACCTCCCACATCGCGGGCCTGATCGCGAGCCGTGGCGGCCTGCCGACCACGGTGCTGCCCAAGGACCTGCCCAAGTCGGGCAACAAAGGAAAATCCAAGCAGCCCGCCGAACCCGACACCGCGGCGGAGAAAACCGCCGCGCGGGCCCTGGAGGCGGCGGCCGAGGTGGTGAAGAAGACAGAGTCGAAGGAGGACGAGCCGGCGCCCGTGCAAGTCACGGTCCGCAAGCCATCCGACAGCCCGATCGAGGAGACGATCACGAGCGAAGCCGAGAAGGGTTATGATCTGCTGTTCATCGGGCTGCAGACCACCAAATCCAGAAGCGGCGCCTTCAATCCAGAGATCGCCGGCATGGCGCTCGCATTCGAGGGGCCACTGGCGATCGTGATGGGGCAGGGCGAGCAACTCGCCGAGCCCGATCGGTGCCGCTTCAACATCCTGGTTCCAGTTGCCGGCACCGAAGTCTCGCGCCGGGCGGCGGAGGTCGCGGTCGCGCTGGCGCGGGCCTGCGAATGCCCGATGACCGCGCTCTACGTCGCCAATACCGGGGCCAGTGCGAAGCGCCGGGGCGGTCCGCGCTCGCGCCGCCAGGAGCAGGCGATCCTCAAAGAGATCGTCCAGATGGCCGATCGCTATGACGTGGAGGTGAAGACCGCCGTGCGCTCCGACGTCGCCCCCGACCAGGCGATCCTGGCGCAAGCCAAGAAAGGCGGCCACGACCTGATCGTCATGGGAGTGCAGCGCCGGCCCGGCGACAAGCTGTTCTTCGGCGATACCGCCGCCGCCGTGTTCGAGAAATCGCCGGCCTCGGTGTTGTTCCTGTCGAGCTAACGGCTCTCGCCCATCGGCGAGCCAAGCCGGCCTGCGCGCAGTTCACCCCGGCTCCAGGCCGCGGGCCTTGAAGGCGGGCGCGGCGGCCGGCGCGGTCAGGAACTTGACCCAGGCGTTGGCGGCTTCCGCCTGCTTGGATCCGACCTGGATGCCGCTGGAGAATACCGTGATCTCCTGGATGTCGGCCGGCAGCGGGCCCACATAGTCGACGCCCGGGAAATGCGACATCTCGCTCACCTGCTGCACGCCGATCTCGGCCTCGCCGCTCGCCAGGAGGCTGCCGACGAATATGCCGGTCGGAGTCTGCTTGAGCTTCGGCTTCACCGCTTCGGCGATTCCCAGGCGCTGGAACAATCCGGTCACGTAGACGCCGCTCGGGCCGGTGGAATAGCCGATCGACTTGGCGGCCAGCAGCGCCTTTTTGAAGGCCTCGGTCGTGCTGATGTCGGGCTTGGGTGCGCCGGCCCGCACCCCTACCCCCACGCCCGACTTGGCGATATCGGTCCGGCTGCCCGCCACCACCTTGCCGGCTTTGATGAAGTCGTCGATCGCCGGGCCCGCCATGATGATGAGGTCGTAGGTCTCGCCGGCCGCGATCCGCTTCTGCAGGTCGAGCGTACCGGTGAAGATGGTGGTGACCTTGTGGCCGGA
>DASYFD010000204.1:0-34228 GCA_036498625.1 Xanthobacteraceae bacterium
TCGATGCTCTCGATGGCGAGACTATTGGCCAAGGTAGGCCCTCTCCACTTCCGGATCGCGGATCACTTCGTCGGGCGCGCCGTCCGCGATCTTGGCTCCGGAGACGAGCACCACCAGCCGCTGCGAGAACCGCATCACCGCGCGCATGATGTGCTCGATCAGGATGATGGTGACGCCGCGCTCGTTCAGCCTGATCAGCAACGCCACGATGTCGGCGACCTCGACCTGCGAAAGGCCGGCCATGGATTCGTCGGCGATGAGAAGCGCCGGCTCGGCCGCCATGGCGCGGGCGAGCTCGAGCTTGCGCATCTCCACCTGGGTGAGGTCGCGCGGGTGGCGGGCGGCCTTGTCGGCGAGCCCGACCAGCGCCAGGAGATCGGCGCCGCGGGCCGCGAGCTCGGCTGCGGAAAGGTTGCTCCCGGGCCGCGCATTGACGGTGTAGAGCATGGGCACCAGCAGGTTCTCCGCGACCGTGAGGCTCGCGAACGGGCGTGGCAGCTGAAAGCTGCGCGCGATGCCGCGCCGGGTACGCTGGTGAGTCACAAGCCGGTCGATGATCTCTCCCTCGAACCTCACGGTGCCGCCGTCATGGGCGAGCGTTCCGCAGATGCAGTTGACCAGCGTGCTTTTGCCCGAACCGTTGGGGCCGATGAGGCCGATCCGCTCGCCGCGGGCGACCTTGAGGTCGATGCCTTCCAACGCGACGAACCCGCCGAAGCGCTTGCCGAGACCGGCGACCTCAAGCAAAGGCCCGCTCATGGCGCGCCCACCCGTTTGGCGGGGAAGTGCCTGCGCACCAGCCCGACGATGCCGCTCGGTGCCACCACCACGAAGCCGACCAGCAGGAGCCCGACCACCAACAGGCCGAGCTCCGAGGATATGGTCACGCTCGCCCATTGCTGCAGGCTGGACACCAGGATGGCGCCCACCAGGGGGCCGATCCAGGTGCCGGTGCCGCCGATCATCGGCATGGCGATCGCGTTGACCGCATAGTCGAGACCGAAGGCGGCGGCCGGCTGCACATAGCCGATGTAATAGGGGAACGGCGCTCCGGCCATGCCCATGAAGGCTCCGGAAAGCGTCGTCGCGATGAGCTTGAGGCGCAGCGTCGGCACGCCCGATGCCTCGGCTGCGAGCTCGTCGTCGCGGATGGTGGCGAATCCATAGCCCAGCCGCGAGCGCTCGAGGGTACGGGCGGTGACGATCGTCGCCACCGCCAGCGCCAGCATGAGCAGGAACAGATAATGCACGTAATTGCCGATGAGCCATACGCTTTCGGGCCGGATCACGTAGGCGCCGCGGGCGCCGCCGAGGTAGCTCCAGTTGACGATCAGGGTCTGCAGCACGACCGCGAGCGCCAAGGTCGCGATGGCGAAGAAGGCGCCGCGCAGCCGCAATGCCAGGTAGCCCATGCCGAGCCCCGCGAGGCCGGACACGATGCCGCCAAGCCCCATCAGGAGCGGAATCGGCAGCGGATGGAGCTTGTGAAAGAACACCGTCGTATAGGCCCCGAGCGCAAAGAAGGCTGCCGAGCCGAAATTCACATAGCCGGTATAGCCGCCTAGAATGTTCCAGGCCTGCGCCAGCACGATGAACTGGAGCACCACATAGCCGGCGAAGAATGCGTAGTCGTTGCCGATGAAGCGCGCGGCGCCGAACACGCCGGCCGCGAGCGCGACGCAGAGCAGGAAGAAAACCCGGTTGCGCACGATCGGCGTCCTATCGTCCGAGCAGGCCCGCGGGCCGCACCGCCAGCGTCACCAGCAGAAAGCCGAACGCGACCGCCGGCGCCCACGAGGGTCCATAGAATGTCGAGGTGAGGCTCTCGACGATGCCAACCAGCATGGCGCCGATCAGCGTGCCGGGCAGGCTGCCGAGGCCGCCGAGGACGCAGATGGCGAAGACGCGGCCGATATATTCGCGCCCGATCGAAGGCTCGACCGGCTGGATGATGATGAGCAGGGCCCCCGCGATCGACGCGGTCGCGATCGAGATCGCAAAGGCGATGCGCTTGATCCGCGCCGGCGCGCAACCCATGAGCTGCAAGGCGAGCTGATCCTGCGCCACCGCCATGATGGCGCGTCCGGTGAATGTGCCGGAGAGGAAAGCCTGCAAGGCGACGAACACGGCGAGCGACACCAGGCAGGGCACCAGCATGCGCAGCGGCAGGTCGATGAGGCCCAGATGCAGGCTCGGCCCGATATAGGCGGCTTCGACGTAGCGGTAGTCGACCCCGAAGGCGAGGATCAGGACGACCTCGGTTATGAACAGGAGGCCGAAGAAAAAGGCGAGACCGCGCAGCGATTCCTGGCCGTAGCGCTCGAAGGCCGCGTGATAGATCCGATAAACCAGTCCGCCCAGCCAGTAGAACGCCGGCAGCATGATGACGCTCGCCAAAATCGGATCGATCCCGAGCCGGGAGTTGAGCATATAGGCGATGTAGGAGCCCAGGATGATGAAGGCCGGATGCGCGATGTTGACGATGTCGAGAATGCCGAACGAGATCGAGACCCCGATGGTCACGGCGGCATAGAAAGCGCCCAGCAGCAGCCCGGCCACCAGGGCGTTGAGCAGCAGATCGATCGGAATGTCCATCGCGGCGCCGAGGTCGGATCGCGAAGCGATCCGGGTGAGGGGGCCTCTCCGCCAATCTGAGCTGTCGGGATTCCCCCTCACCCCGACCTCTCCCCTGGGGGGAGAGGGAGCTTACATCTGCAGGCGCATCTTGTCGGGGATGGGCAGCGGCTTGTTGGCGCTGTCGAGGAACTCGACGGTGCAGAAGATCAGCTCGCTGTCGCCGGTATTCTCGAGATCGTGCACCTTGGTATGGCCGGCGGCATGAGTCTCGTGCCGGGTCTCGCCGGCCGCATAGGTGTGCTCGACGGTGCTGCCGTCGTCCATATGGGCGCGGGCGCGGCCGGAGGTCAGCACCGACCAGAAATAGTCGAGCACGTGGCGGTGGAAGCCAAACCGCTCGCCCGGCTCGAGCCGGATGTGCCAGACCCGCACCCGGTCGCTTTCGGAGACCAGCCGCTGACCAACGCAGCCATTGGGGCTCTGGCGCTCGCGCTCGAACTCGGCGGTGATCTCGGGCGGCCAAGGCGTGCGCGCGGACTGGACCGGCTTCTTGTCCAAAGTGGTCATGGCCATGGCATTCCTCCTTGAGCCTGTTCGCTTTGAGGCGATATTAGCAACTTTTGCCCGCCCGCAAACCTGGGATCAGCTCCTTGTTCGAATTGAACGAACGCCGTGCTTTGGTCATCGGCGGCTCCATGAGCGGTCTCTTTGCCGCCAACCTGCTCATGCGGGCGGGCTGGCGGGTCGACATCTACGAGCGGGCCGAGGCGGAGCTCAGCGGCCGCGGCGCCGGCATCGTCACCCATGCGCCGATGCGTGCGGTGCTGCGCGCGGCGGGCTGCGATCCAGGCCAGGATCTCGGCATCGAGGTGGCGGGCCGCAAGACGCTCGACCGGGCCGGAGCGGTGATCGGCCGATATGCCTGCCCGCAGACCCTCACCTCGTGGGATCGGGTGTTTCGCATGCTGCGGGAGAAGCTTCCGGCGGACCGCTATCATCTCGGCAAGGAGTTGCGGCGCCTCAAGCAGTCGACCGACAGCGTGGCGGCGCATTTTGCCGATGGCGACCGGGTCGAGGCGGACCTCGTGGTAGGGGCCGACGGATTCCGCTCCACCGTGCGGGCGCAGGTGCTCCCCGACATCAAGCCGGTCTATGCGGGCTATGTGGCGTGGCGGGGGCTGGTCGCCGAGAGCGCGCTGTCGTCCACCACCCACGCGGATCTGTTCGATGCCCTGGTGTTCTGCCTGCCGCCCGGCGAGCAGTGCCTGAGCTATCCGGTGGCCGGACCCGACAACGATCTGCGGCCCGGCTACCGGCGCTGCAATTTCGTCTGGTACCGGCCGGCGCCCGAATCGACCGCGCTCCATCGCATGCTCACCGACGCGGCCGGGCACGTCCATGCGCTCGGGATTCCGCCGCCCCTGGTGCGCGAGGAGGTCATCGCGGAGTTGCGCGACGCCGCGCAATCACTGCTGGCGCCGCAGCTCGCGGAGATGATCAAGCAGACGCGGCCGTTCCTGCAGCCGATCTATGATGTGGAGGCGCCTCGCATGGCGGTCGGCCGGGTCGCGCTGCTGGGCGATGCGGCGTTCCTGGCGAGGCCGCATGTGGCGGCCGGCGTCACCAAGGCGGCCGAGGATGCGATGGCGCTCGCGAGCGCGCTGCACTCCGGCGGGACCCTCGAGATCGCGCTCGCCCGGTTCGAGGCCGCCCGCATCGGCATCAACCGGCAGGTGATGCAGCGCGGCCGCGACCTCGGTACCTATCTGCAGCCGCGCCCCGCGAGCGCGCAGGAACGCCAAAAGGCCGAACGGCACAGCCTGCCGCAGGCCGTGATGAGCGAGATCGCGGTGCTGGATTTTCTGCAGGCGTGACGACATTCTGGGCGAGCGAGCAAAGGAGAGGCCGTGAAACTTTCCCGTCGAGCCTTTCTGCATCTGGCAGCGGGTGCGGCGTTCCCGGCGGCATCCCGAACCGCCTGGGCGCAAGCCTACCCGACGCGGCCGGTGCGTTTGATCGTTGGCTTTGCGGCCGGGGGCCCGACTGACCTCGCCGCCCGCCTGATCGGCCAATGGCTGTCGGAGCGTCTGGGTCAGCAATTCGTGATCGAGAACCGCCCGGGCGCCGGCAGCAATATCGCCACCGAGGCAGTCGTGCGGGCTTCTCCGGATGGCTACACGCTCCTGCTGGTCGGCGCATCGGCCGCAATCAACGCAACGCTCTACCGCAACCTCAACTTTAATTTCATCCGCGATATCGCGCCGGTCGCCAGCATCTTCCGTGTGCCCCTCGTCATGATGGTCAATCCATCGTTTCCGGCCAAGACGGTTCCCGAGTTTCTGGCCTACGCAAGGGCCAACGCGGGCAAGCTCAATTCGGCGTCCGGGGGCAACGGCACGCCGGCCCATGTCGCCGGTGAGCTGTTCAAGATGATGACCGGCATCGACATGATTCACATACCGTATCGCGGCGACTCTGCCGCGGTGGCCGATTTGCTCGCCGGACAGGTGCAGGTGATGTTCCCCGCCATGAGTGCGTCGGTGGAATTCATCAGGGCGGGCAAGCTGCGCGCGCTGGCGGTGACCACGGCGAGCCGCTCGGAGGCGCTGCCGGAGGTGCCGTGCATGAGTGACTACGTGCCCGGCTACGAGGCGAGCGGCTGGTACGGCATCGGCGTGCCCAGGAGCACGCCTGCCGAGATCGTCGAGAAGCTCAACAAGGAAATCAACGCTGTTCTCGCCGACTCCAAGCGAAGCGCACGCCTGGCCGATCTCGGAGCCACGGCACTTCCGGGCTCGGCCGCGGATTTTGGGAGGCTCGTCGCCGAGGAAACCGAGAAGTGGGGCAGGGTGGTCAGGTTCTCCGGTGCCAAGCCGGAGTGATCGGGTAACGATCCCGCTGCTGGCTCCGGTCGGCTATTTGCGGCGGGTACGTGCTTTCTTTGCCCTCTTCCGCTTCACACCGGCCCTGGCCTCCAGCACCGCGCACACCGACGCGGTATCGTCCGCGGCATGGCCGCCGGCGAGCGCGGCGTCGTAGATCGGCTGCGTGGCCGTAAACAGCGGCGTCGGACAGCCGAGTGCGCGGGCAAATTCGCCGATCACCTGCATGTCCTTCTGCCAGAGCCCCACCTTCATGGTGGCGTCGTCATAGCGGTTGCGCACCATCATGGGGGCGCGCAACTCGAAGATGCGCGAATTGCCGGCGCCGCTTCGCACCATGTCGTAGATGGTCTGCGGCGGAAGTCCCGCCTTGATGCCGAGCACCATGGCCTCGGCGGCCGCCACGTTGTTGATGGCGACCAGAAGGTTCGCCACGTATTTCATGCGGCTGCCGTTACCGAGCGCGCCGAGGTCATGGGCCGAGCGCGCAAAGCCGGCGAACAGCGGGCGCAGCCGCTTGATGGCTTTGCGATCGCCGCTGGCATAGACAACGATGTCGCGGGTCTTGGCCTGCGCGCCGGTGCCGCTGATCGGGCAATCGAGCATGATATGGCCGCCGGCCTTGAGGGCGCGCGCGGCCGCGAGCTTGTCGGCGAGCGCAAAAGTGCCGGCCTCGATGATCACGAGGGGGCGCGCGCGGGCGGCCGCAATGGCGGCAACGGTTTGCGCAAGCGCAGCCACATTGGGCAGGCTGATGATGATGGTTCGCACCGTGCCGGCAAGCTCAGCGGTATCCGCCGCCATCTCGATGCCGGCCTTGGCCAGCGCCCGCCGGCGCGCCGGATCGATGTCGTAACCGACCACGCGCCAGCCGTCGGCGACCAGGTTTCTGGCAAACGCGCCTCCCATGAGGCCGAGGCCGACGATGCCGACCGTGCCTTTTCTCCTCGCCGTGCTCATGGGCCCCCCTGCCGTTGCGACCGATGCGGACGCTACACACCGGCGGCGGCGGTCTTCAAGTCGAATGCGCAATCCCGTATCGTTTGCCCGCGCTGCCGGCCGCGCCCGCCGCAATTCTCCTGCTCTGGCGCCTGCGGCTACGGGGTGACAGGTCCAACAATTCGCTATAGTGATCGGGCCCGCAAAACCTTGGGAGCCATCATGTCATCACTCACGCTCGCGCAGGCCAGCACCATTCTGGACGTCGCGCTCAAGACCGCACGCGACGCCAAGTTCGCCCCCCTCTCGGTTGCCGTGCTGGACGCCGGCGGCCACCTGGTGGCGTTCAAGCGCGAGGACAAGTCCGGCATCCTGCGTTTCGAGATCGCATTCGGCAAAGCCTGGGGCGCGCTCGGCATGGGTTTCGGATCCCGCACCCTGGCGGGGCGGGTCAACCGTTCGCAAATGTTCTTTACCGCATTGGCGGCCGCGAGCGACGGCCGGTTCGTACCGGTGACCGGCGGGGTCCTGGTGCGGGACGCGGACGGCGACGTCATCGGAGCGGTCGGCATCTCGGGCGATACCTCGGACAACGACGAAAAATGCGCGCTCGCCGGCATCGCGGCGGCGGGCCTCAAGGCCGATCCCGGCGTCGATCCGGCCTGAGCACTGCCCACCTCCCACCCTCGCCGTCTGCGGGGAGGGTTGGGGTGGGGGTCAATTGGCGCGAATGTCCGCGCAGCATCGAGGGGAAGCGTTATGGGAGCGAATTTCGGCATCGCCGGCGTTGATTGGCAGCAGCGCGTCAACTGGGACCGGTTGCGGACCTACCGCACCGAGCGCGCCCGCGAGATGATGAAGAAGCACGGTCTCGGCGCCGTCCTGTGCATGTATGACGAGAACGTCCGCTACATCACCGGCACGCTGACGCCGGGCTGGAACCGGCTAAAGCCGGGACTGCGCTACGCCATGCTGTGTGGCGACGGCGCCCCGATCCTGTTCGAGCAGGGCGACCTCGGCTTCCAGATCGAGCGCCATTCGCCGTGGATTCCCAAGGAGAACGTGCGCCATTCCTTCGCCTGGATCAAAGGCGCCGCCGGGCCGGCCTCGACCCAGCAGGTCAACAAATTCACCAAGGCGGTGTTGCAGGCGATGAAGGACAACGGCGTCGCCGGCCAGAAGCTCGGCGTCGATTTCATCGACATCAACATGATCAACATCTTCAAGGAGAACAACATCAATTGGACCGACGGCATGAGCGCGATGATGGAAGCGCGTGCCGTCAAGAACGTCGACGAGCAGGAGTGCTTCCGCATTGTCGGCGCCATCGGCGATGCCACCCATTGGGAGTGCATGAAATTCCTGCGTCCCGGCATCACCGAGAACCAGGTGACGGCGCACCTGATGCAGTATCTCTACAACATTCCCGGCATGGAGGACGTGGAGGACGTGATCGTCTCGTCCGGCCCCAATACCTGGCCGAACTGGCGCAACTTCTCCGACCGCATCATCCAGCCCGGCGACATCGTGTTCATGGATTTGGCGGCGCTGACCTGGAACGGCTACAAGTCGTGCTATTATCGCACCTATTGCGTCGGCAAGGAGCCGAGCCAGGAGCAGAAGGATACCTACGCGACCGCGCTCGGCTGGCTCTACGATTCGATCGGCGCCGTGAAGGCCGGCACCACCACGCGCGAGATCGCCCTGAAGTGGCCTTCGGCCATGGAAACCTGGGGCTACGAGGACGAGGATCAGGCGGCCGCCAACCTCTGGGGCCATGGTCTCGGCCTCGCGCAATACGATCCGCCGGTCATCTCGCGCATCTGGTCGCTCGATCATCCGGTCGAGATCAAGGAAGGCATGACCTTCGCGCTGGAGACCCAGCACGGCAAGAAGTTCCGCTACGGGGTGCGCATCGAGGAGATGCTCATCGTGCACAAGAACGAGATCGAGATCGTCTCCAACTTCCCGGTCAAGCAGATCACGGTCGTCGATCCGATACCGGGCTACGGGGATCACGTGAAGTGACGTCGAGCCAGGATCGACGTCATCACCGGGCCGCCGCGAAGCGGCGAGACCCGGTGATCCCGGCCCGCATCCTGTGCCCGACTGAGCGAGACGGCCGGCGCAAGCTCGGCCACACCGAAGAACAAGCTGCAACAAGCGCGCAATGACCGCTTTCATTCTCCCCCTCACCGATGCTGCCGCCACCGACCCGGAACGGGTGGGGCCGAAGGCCGCCAACCTGGCGGCGCTGGCGCGGGCGGGCTTGCCGACGCCGGGCGGGTTCTGCCTCACCGCCGCGGCCTATCGGGCGCAGATCGCCGCGCTCGGGCTCGACGACCTGCTGGCGCGCTTTTCCACCGCCTCTCTCCCGCAGTCGCGCCAGCTCTCGGTCGAGATCAGGCTTGCGCTCTACCAGCAGCCGATCGCGCCCGAGATCTTGCAGCCACTGTTGGCGGCGTGGCGCGCCCAGAGAGAATGCGGCCAACCCGGCGCCGTGCGCTCCTCGGCGCTGATCGAGGATCGCGCTGACGCCAATTTTGCCGGTCAGTTCGAAAGCTTCCTGGGCGTGACCGACGAGACCGAGTTTCTGACCGCGGTGCGGGCCTGCTGGGCGGCGCTGTGGACCAGCAATGCGCGCCGCTACATGGACAATCACGGGCTCGATCCGGCCGGCACCGCCATGGCGGTGCTGATCCAGCCGCTGGTCGCGGCGCTCGCCTCGGGCGGCGGCTTGAGCGAAACGCCGGACGGCCAGATGCTGCTCAGCGCCACCTGGGGGCTGGGCTCGGCGATCGCGCAGGGCGAGGTGGTGCCCGACCGCATCGTGCTGAGCCGCCAGGGATTTGTCCGCACCATCGAGGCCGGCCGCAAGGATCGCCGCGACACCTGCATGCATGGGGTGGGCGCCGTGACGCAGACCGTGCCGGACGCGCTCGTCGCGCAGCCCTGCCTCGACGCCGGCCAGGCGGTGACGCTCGGGCGCCTGCTGCGCAAGGCCGAAAACCTCATGGGCATGCCGGTCGAGATCGAGTGGGCACTCGACGAATCCGGTTTCAAGCTGCTACAGGCGCGGCCCCTGCACCTGCAGCCCGCCGTGGTGCCGGACGAAATCTGGCTGCAGCATCCCGGTCTCAATGGACATCCGGCCGGCATCGGCTGGGGCTCGGGCCGCGCCGTGGTGGTGAATTGCGAATGCGAGCTCGCACGGGTCGCGCACGGCGACATTCTGGTCACCAAGGTGGCGGGGCCGGCGCTCAGCCAAATCCTGCCGCGGGTGGCAGGCGTGGTGGCGGAGCTCGGCGGCTCGACCTCGCACCTTGCCTCGTTGGCGCGCGAACGGGGCATCCCGATGGTGCTCGGTGTGCTCGATGCCACGCGGCGGATTCCCGATGGCGCGCAAGTGGCGGTCGACAGCGTCGCCGGTATCGTGCGCTGGCTGCGATAGAGCATTTTCAGGAAAATGCCTGCCCCCGCCGAGGCGGGGGTGGAATCCGGTTTTCCGTCCGAAAATGCGACAATGCAAAAATGCTAGAGCGGTTTCCGTTTTAGGCCCATGTGAAACCGCTCTAGAGTAATTTCTCGGCTGAATCCCGGAGCGACCCGTGGCCCGACCCGTCATTGCCGTTACCGACAGTGTCTTTCCCTCGCTCGATCCCGCCATGGCGGCATTGGCGCGGCTCGATCCGCAGATGCGCATGTCGAAGAGCGTGGCGGCCGAGGATATCCTGGCGGTGGCGCGCGATGCGGACGCGATCCTGGTCACCTATGCCAAGCTGCCGGCGGAGCTGCTGCGGCAGCTCCAGCGCTGCAAGGCGATCGGCCGGTTCGGGCTCGGGGTCGACAATATCGATACGAAGACGGCGGCCGAGCTCGGCATCGTGGTCACCTATGTGCCCGACTATTGCATGCATGAAGTGTCGGACCACGCCATGGCGCTTTTGCTTGCGCTCGCGCGCAAAATCCCGTTCTCCAACACGCTGGTGCAATCGGGCCGCTGGGAGATGCCGGCGGTGGTGCCGCTGCGCCGCCTCGCCGGCCAGGTGCTGGGCCTGGTCGGGTTCGGCAATATTCCGCGCGCGCTCGCCCCCAAGGCGAAGGCCTTCGGGTTCGAGGTCATCGCGCACGATCCCTATGCGGCAAGCGAGGTGTTCGCCTCCTGCGGGGTCGAGGCCGTGAGCTTCGAGAGCCTGCTGGCGCGTTCGGATGCCATCTCGGTGCATGCGCCGCTGACGCCGGCGACCCGCGGCCTCATCGATGCGACTGCATTCGCCCGCATGAAGAAGGGCGCCGTGATCGTGAACACCGCGCGTGGGCCGCTCATCGACGAGCCGGCACTGCTGGCGGCGCTCGACAGCGGCCGGCTCGGCGGCGCCGCGCTCGATGTGGTGGCAACCGAGCCATTGCCGAAGGATTCCCCGCTGCTCGGCCGCCCCAACGTCATCCTGACGCCGCACACGGCCTTCTACTCGGTCGAGGCGCTCGAGGAGCTGCAGACCAAATGCGCCACCGACGTGGCGAACGTGCTCAGCGGCAAGCCGCCGGTCTATCCGGTGCGGGCGAGTTGATTGCGGTTCCGGAGATCTGAAGATGAAGCTTGGTTTCTTCACCATGCCGATCCATCCGATCGAGAAGGATTGGCGGCAATGTCTGCGCGAGGATCGCGAGGCTTTCATCCTGGCGGACGAGCTCGGCTATGTGGAAGGCTATGTGGGCGAGCATGCCACCGACCGGGCCGAGAACATCACCTCCTGCGCGATATTCATCGGCACGCTGATCGATGCCACCAAGCGCATCAAGCTCGGCACCGGCACCATCAACATGCCCAATGCCCACCCGGTGGCGACCGCATCGCAGCTCGCCATGCTGGATCATCTGCTCGACGGCCGCTTCATCTTCGGCATCAGTCCGGGCGGGCTGATGTCCGACGCCGAGGCGTTCGGCAATATCGATGCCGACCGTCGCGCCATGTTCCTGGAGGCGATCAATCACGTGTTGGCGATCTGGGCGGGCGAGCCGCCCTATAACATCAAGGGCAAATTCTGGAACGTCTCGATCGAGCGCCAGCTCGTGCCCCATATCGGGCAGGGCTATCTGCCCAAGCCCCTGCAGCTGCCGCATCCCCCGATCGTGGTTACTGCCGTCGCGCCGTTCTCGGCCGGCATCGCGGAGGCGGCGGCGCGCGGCTGGGACACGATCTCGGCCAATTTCCTGCTGCCGCAATGGGTCAAGACCCACTGGCCGAAATACGTCGAGGGTTGCGCGCGGGTCGGCCGCAAGCCCGACCCGGCCAATTGGCGCGTCGCCAAGAGCATCTTCGTGGCCGACGACGATGCGACCGCCCGCGCCTATGTCGCCGCGCCGAACAGCCCCTATAGGTATTACTACACACAGCTGTTGACCAAGCTGAAACGCAGCGGACGCGCCGAGGTGTTCAAGACCAGCCGCGAGCAGCCCGACTCCGAGCTGACGGTCGATTCGGTATGCGACAGCGTCGTCATCGCCGGATCGCCCAACAAGGTGGTCGACCAGATCCTCGCGTTCCGCGAGCAGGTCGGCGAGTTCGGGACGTTGCTGTATGCCGGCAAGGATTGGCTGGACCGTGACCACGGCCGCCGCTCGATGGTCCTGCTGGCCGAGAAGGTGCTGCCGGCGCTCAACGCCGCGATCGGAGGCTAGCGGCCGGCGCTAACGGCCCTTGCCTCAAGCCGTTTTCGCCGCTCGCCCGCCCGGGTGCGGCGGATCGCCCGATTGCCTTGTGAAGGCGCGCGCGCCGTGATCTAATTTTCCGAAAGGGTACAAGAAAAGCAGGGCGTCGGGAGGAGCGGGCGAACATGGCTGTCTCTCTGCGGGTCAACGGCCGCACGCATGCATTGACGGTCGAACCGGACACCCCGCTGCTCTATGTCCTGCGCAATGATCTCAAGCTCAACGGACCGAAATTCGGCTGCGGCCGAGGGCAGTGCGGCGCCTGCACGGTAATCGTCGACGGCCGCGCGGTGCGCTCCTGCGTCACCTCCGTGAACGACGCCCGCGACGCCGAGATCGTCACCCTCGAAGGGCTGGGCTCGCGCGACAATCCGCATCCGGTGCAGCGCGCCTTCATCGAGGAGCAGGCGGCCCAGTGCGGCTATTGCATGAACGGAATGATCATGCAGGCCAAGGCGTTCCTGGACCAGACCGCCAAGCCGTCTGAGGCGGAGATCAAGGCGGCGCTGGCCAGCAATCTTTGCCGTTGCGGCGCGCATGCCCAGATCGTTCGTGCCGTGCAACGCGTGGCTGCCGCGCGCGCCTGAAGGGATGCAATATGTCGGTTCGGCCCGAAATCGCCCGCCGCGACCTGCTCAGGGGGGCAGGTTATTTGGGGGCCGGCTATTTGCTGGTCGCCTGCCCGCTTGCCTCCCCGCTGCGCGCCGCCGAGCCGTTGGGGCCCTGGCCCAAGACGATCCCCGACGATCGCATCGATTCATGGCTGGCGGTCAAAGCCGACGGCAGCGTGACCTGCTTCACCGGCCGGGTGGATCTCGGAACCGGTGTGCGCACCGCGCTTGCGCAGATCGTGGCGGACGAGCTGGACGTCGACCTCGAGCGCGTCACCATGGTGATGGGTGATACCTCGAGGACGCCGGACCAGGGGGCCACGAGCGGCAGCAACACCATCCAAAAGGAAGCCATTCCGATCCGGCACGCCGCCGCCGACGCGCGGCAAATGCTGATGAAGCTCGCTTCCGATCGGCTCGGAATCCCGGTTTCCGACCTACGGGCCGCCAGCGGCATCATCACTTCCGGGCGCGCCGGCAAGAGCATCTCCTACGGCGAGCTGATCGGCGACAAGCGGTTCGATCTGCGGGCATCCGGCCGGGCGCGCACCAAGAAGCCCTCGGAATATACCGTGGTCGGCAAATCGGTCCCGCGCGGCGATATTGCGGCCAAGGCCACCGGCAGCTTCACCTTCGTGCATGACGTTCGTCGGCCCGGCATGCTGCACGCCCGCGTGATCAGGCCCCCATCGACCGGATCCGAGACGGCGATCGGCGCCAGCCTCTTGTCTGTCGACATGAATTCGGTCCGCCACATCCCGGGCATCGTCAAGGTGGTGAGGATCGAGGATTTCCTGGGCGTGGTGGCGGAACGTGAGGAGAATGCCGCGCGGGCCGCGAACGAGCTGAAGGTGGAATGGAAGCCGTGGTCCGCCATGCCGGATTTCGCCAAGCTCGAGCCGGTTCTGCGCGAGCACCCGAGCAAGCCGCGCCTGCTGCGCGAGGAGGGAGATATCCGCTCGGCGCTCGCCAATGCGGCGATCGAGCTGTCGGCGACCTATCTCTGGCCCTACCAATTGCACGCCTCGATCGGACCTTCCTGCGCGGTAGCGGAATTCTCCGACAACAAGCTGACGATATGGTCGGCGACGCAATCGCCGCACGCCATCCGCCGCGAGGCCGCCGAATTGCTGGCGATGCCGGAGGAAGCCGTACGGGTGATCCATGCGGCCGGCGCCGGCTGTTACGGCCTCAATTGTGCCGACGATGTCTCGCTCGATGCGGCGCTCTTGTCGAAGGCGGTTGGCCGCCCGGTGCGGGTCCAGCTCACGCGCGAGCAGGAGCAGGGCTGGGAACCCAAGGGCGCCGCCCAGCTGATGGATGTGCGCGGCAGCCTGGACGGCAACGGCCGCATCACCGGTTATCAGTTCACCACCAAATGCTTCTCCGGCCGCGCCGAGACGCTGGCGCATTATCTGACCGACGCCAGGGCGGCGAAGCCGGTCGTGCTCGCGCAGGGCGATCGCAACGCGGTGCCGCCCTATGCGGGAATTCCCAATCTTCAAGTCAGCGTGCTCGACCTGGTGCCGCCGCTGCGGGCGGCGCGCATGCGCGGGGTAGCCAGCCTGCCCAACAGCTTCGCGCATGAATGCTTCATCGACGAGCTGGCGGCAGCGGCCGGCGTCGATCCGCTGAAATTCCGGCTGGAGCGGCTCAATGATCCGCGTGCCGCGGCGGTGCTGACGGCCGCCGCCAAGAAGGCGGACTGGCAGCCGCGCGCAGCGCGCAAGCCGGACCGCGCGCCGGGCGCGATCGCCAAGGGGCGCGGCGTCGCCTACGCGCGCTACACCCACGGGGATTACCCGGGTTATGGCGCCGCCTTCACGGCCTGGATCGCGGAAGTGGAGGTCGACCTCGGCAGCGGCGGAGTCCGCGTCACCCGCGTGGTGGTGGCGCAGGATGCCGGCCTGATGGTGAACCCGAAAGGGGTCGAGCTGGGGGTGCGCGGCACCGTCATCCAGTCGGTCAGCCGCGCCCTGATGGAGGAGGTCCGCTTCGATAACGCCGGGGTGACGAGCCTCGATTTCCGCAGCTATCCGATCGCGACCTTCACGGACGTGCCGGAGATCCACGTCGTGCTGCTCGAGCGCCCCGACGATCCGCCGCTTGGGGTTGGCGAAGCCGCCTCGATCCCGAGCGCCGCCGCCATCGCCAACGCGATCTTCGATGCGACCGGTGCCCGCGTTCGACAGGTGCCGTTCACCCCGCATCGGATCAAGGCGGCGCTCGCCCCGATGCGGCGTTAATGCGGAGCTAACCGCCTCCGCTCATTCCCGCGAGGGCGGGAATCCGGCTCTCTTCGCAAAATGAGCGGCGTCGAACCGGAGCACTTCATTCACGCTTGTTGCAAGCGGAAGCCAAGATCATTTTTGCGAGAGGACTGGGTTCCCGCCTTCGCGGGAACGAGCGGGGAAGCTCACGCGAACCGCATCACTTGATCGCCTGCGGGTTGATCGGCGAGCCGGTGCCGCCGGTAATCACCAGCGGCGGGCCGCAGAAGAAGAATTCGTAGACCCGGTCGGCGGCGCAATCGTCGGCCAGGTCCTTGAGATAGAACATCTCGCCCATGGTGAGCCCCATGGCGGGTATTACCACCCAGTGCCAGGGCTGGTTGGCCTCGGGGGTCTCGTTCGGCCGCACCTCGACCCCCCAGGTGTCGGAGCAGATCGCCGCAATCTGCTTGTCCTGGCACCAGTAGCAGTTCTCGAATTTCACGCCGGGCGCGTCGCCGCCCGCAAAGCCGCCCCACTGCTTCTCTTTGAGGCAGCGCTCCATCTGGCCGGTGCGCAGGATCACGAAATCGCCGCGCCCAATCTCGACGTTCTGAGCCTTGGCGCAGGCATCGAGATCGTCGTTGGAGATGGCATGCCCGTCGGCGAGATGCGCGACGCCCTGGTGGCGGGCGATGTCAAGCAGCACGCCGCGCCCGACCATCTTGGCTTTGGCATGCTCGATGCCGAGCTTGCCCAGGCCGTTGCAATCGACCTCGCGCGCGTCGAAGCCGTTGTACATCTTCTCCTCATAGAAGATGTGGCCGAGCGCGTCCCAATGGGTGGCGCATTGCACCGGCATGTTGATGGCGTCGTCGGCGTAGCGCAGATTCGGCACCACATCCTGGCGCCCCGCCACCGCATCGGTGCCGGTCGCCAGCATGGTGTGGATCGGGTTCCAGCGCCCGCCGAACCGACCGGTCTGCGGCCCGTTGCGGTCGAGCGGGATGCCGAGCGCGAAGACCTTGCCGCGGCGGATGAGCGCGGCGGCCCGCACGATGTCGGCCGCGGTCACATGGTTGAGCGTGCCGATCTGGTCGTCGGCGCCCCAGCGCCCCCAGTTCTTGAGCTTGTCGGTGGCTTCGCGGATCGCCTGTTTTCCTACCTTGAGATCCATCGCGTCCTCTTGGGTTTCTGGCTTGCTTGCTTCGGCACCACGGCCTTCGGTGCGGCGCCGCGTCGATTGTGACGCGCGCGCTCACCCCGGTCCATCCGTCAAATTGCCGGCCGGACGTCTCGCATGACCGGCGAAATTTCTCTATGGAAGAAACATGGATTTCAAAGCCGCCTGCGTGATCGGTTGGCCGGTCGAGCATTCGCGCTCGCCGCTCATCCACGGCTACTGGATCCGGCAGTTCGGCCTGCAGGCCGCCTACCGGCTCGAGGCGGTGCCGCCGGAACGGTTTGCCGATTTCGTCACCCATCTGGCCGGCCGTGGCTACGTGGGCGCGAACGTGACGGTGCCGCACAAGGAAGCGGCGTTGGATCTGTCCGAGCCCGACGCGGTGGCGGCGGCGGTGGGGGCGGCCAACACGGTGTGGCTCGATGACGGCGTGCTGCGCTCGACCAACACCGATGTCGAGGGTTTTGTCGCGAGCCTCGATACCGGGATCCCGGGCTGGGCGGAGGGCGTCGAGAGCGCCATCATCCTGGGCGCCGGCGGTGCCGCGCGCGCCATCGTGTACGGCCTCCTGGAACGGGGCGTGCAGCATATTAATGTGGTCAACCGCAGCCTGGAGCGGGCAACCGCCATGGCCGAACGCTTCGGCGAGCGGGTCGTGCCGTCCCGGTGGGATGACCGGAATGATCTGCTGCCGGCGGCAGGACTGCTGGTGAACACCACCACGCTCGGCATGACCGGGCAGCCGCCGCTCGAGGTCGATCTGGCGCCGCTCTCAGCCGGCGCGATCGTGGCCGACATCGTCTATGCCCCGCTGGTGACGCCGCTGCTGGCGGCAGCCCGGGCGCGCGGGCTGCGCACGGTCGACGGCCTCGGGATGCTGCTGCACCAGGCGGCCGGCGCCTTCGTGCGGTTCTTCGGCCAGCGCCCGCAGGTGACGGAGGACTTGCGCACCCTGGTGGAGGCTGATCTGATGCGGCAGCGACCTTGAAAAATGACCCTGAAGAGCCTCGGACCACCGCTCCTTGATAGAGCCTGGAACGCGGTGTGGGGTCGTTCACTGATCGCCGCAAGCTCTTCGTCGGCGACCTTCGGGAGGATGACAATGAACAAGATGACACGGCGCACGTTCGGCGCCTCGAGTTTCGCTCTGATGCTCGCCGGGTCCGCGAGCTTTGCCCAGCAGCCGCCACCCGTGCGCGTGCGCGGCACGGTCGAAGGCGTCGAGGGCGACATCGTCACGGTCAAGTCGCGCGACGGCGCAGCCCTCAAGCTCAAGCTCAAGGACGGCGCCACCGTGCGGGCGGTCATTCCCGCCAAGCTCACCGACATCAAGGCCGGCACCAGCGTGGGCATCACCTCGTCGCCGCAGGCCGACGGCAGCCTGTCGGCAATCGAGGTGCACATCTTCCCGGCCGGGCAGAACGTCAACGCCGTGCATTTCCCCTGGGACCTGGCACCCAATACCTTCATGACCAACGGACCGGTGCAGACCTCGGTGGCGGCGGTCGACGGGCAGGTGCTGACCGTCCAATACAAGGCCGGCGACAAGGTCGAAGAGAAGCAGATCAAGGTCACGCCCAAGACCACCATCGTGGGCTACGAGGCTTCCAGCAAGGCGGAGCTCAAGCCGGGCGTGAAGGTGTTCGTCGCGGGCGCCCCGAAATTGCCCGACGGCTCGCTCGAGGTCGCCAATATTTCCTACGGCAAGGACGGCATGACCCCGCCCATGTAAGGGCGACGGTCATGTGACGGTCGCGGGAACCCCCGCAGGCGGAACGCCCCGCAGGTGGCTTCGCTTATGATGCGCGCCGTTGTATCCTGACGGCGCGCAAGTCTTTGGCAGGCACGGCTTTGGCTAGACTTGGCAAGGCGTGACTTGTTGCCCACCCCAAACACGTCACTCGGAGGAACAGATGAGCAAGATTGGAATTATGGCCGGTATCGCCCTCGTGGCCGCGTTCGCGGCTTCGTCGGCAGTGGCACAGCAACCGCAGCGTCTCAGCGGCACCATCGAGAAGGTCACCGGCAACTCGCTGCTGGTAAAGGCGAAAGACGGCGATGTCACTGTGACGCTCGCCGACAAGTCGCTGATCGTGGGCGTTACCAAAGCCTCGTTCGCCGACATCAAGGCAGGCTCCTACGTCGGCAGCGGGGCAGTGCCGCAGGCCGACGGCACCCAGAAGGCGGTCGAGGTCCACATCTTCGCGGAGTCGCAGCGCGGAACCGGCGACGGGCACCGCGACGGTTGGCCGGGCGCTCCCAATGGCACCATGACCAACGGCGAGGCCGGCAATCCGGTGACCGGGGTCGACGGCCTTACCATGATGGTCAAGTACAAGGGCGGCGAGAAGAAGATCCTGGTCACCCCCAACACGCCCATCGTCCAGTATCAGGTGAGCGACGCGAGCGCGCTCAAGCCGGGCGCCGCCATCAGCATCAATGCGGCGACCAAGAAGCCGGATGGCACGTTCGAGACCAACCGCATCAATGTCGGGCTCAACGGCGTGGTCCCGAACTGACCGACAGCGTTGCGCGTTTCGGTTGCTGCTCCGCCCTCACGCTCGAGGGCGGAGTTTTTTTGGCGGCGGAAAGCGGGCATTTCGCAATAGCGTCATTAAAACGCAACGCGCGGTGTCTAATCCGATGGTGGACGCCGAAATAGATTCTGGCGTCCCGCCTGACGGCCTTTTCGGAGCCCCTGTCCCCCCGGCCCCGCTATGGCTCCGCAAGGGTTTTGGCCGGCTGGGTTGCTGTTTTGCGTATCCCTCCCAGCCGGCCCCTTTTTCTCCACGTCAGATTCCGACCTCAAGCAGGGCATTTTCGCAACGGCGCGGCGGCGTGCGCGGCCGGCGGGCTCTTATGCAGCCGCCAGGCACGCCGGAAACCACCAGCGCGCGCAGCGCGGAGCCGGCCGGAACGCTGGTGGCCATTTCGCGCTAAGCGCTCCGTGCTATCATTGGCGGTCTCGCGCGGGAGAGTGCACATGAGTCCGCTGCGTCCACTGTTGGTTGCCGGCAGCCTGTTTATGGCGGCGACGATCGTTCACGCCGCCGATCTGCCGGGGAGCAAGGATCCCGACGGGTTCAGGCGGTTTGAGGGCTCCGAGATCATTCATTACGCGGCGAGCCCGCACGAGCAGTATTTCCTCGCCAGAGGCGAAGGCGCCATCGGGGTCGGATTTGAGAAGCAGGAGCGCGTGGAGGGATCGGCCGTCCGGGTCGTCTACAAGGCGCCGCTTGGAACGACCTCGGCCGAGATATTCCGAGCCTACAGGCAGATGCTCGGCGATCTCGGGTTTAGCGAGACCTTCAAGCTCGACAGCGGCGCGCTCTATGCCCTCACCGCCAAGGACTTTCAGCAACGTTTCTATCTCCAAGGGGATTATGCGGCACGCAAGGATCACGGGGACACCCCGTTCCAGGATGCCGACAACCCCTATTACTTCACCGCCCGCCTGGTCAGGGATGGACAGATCGTAAATGCGGCCGTCTTCGTGACTGAAAGCGCCGGCTTGGAGTGGCTGGAAGCAGGCGTCAAGCAGCCGATCGTGATCAGGTTTGGCCAACCGGTGATCGGCGTCGACGTGATCTCGTCGAAGCAAGCCGACTTTCGGCCGGTCGAGGTCAAGGCGCCGGAGATGGCCAAGGCCTTGAGCACCACGGGGAAGATCGACATCTACGGCATACTTTTCGACGTCGACCGGGCGGAGCTCAAGGCGGAGAGCCGCGCCACCCTGGAGGAAGTCGCAAATCTGCTCAAGTCCGATCCGTCGCTGAGGTTGGAGGTGGCGGGGCATACCGACAATACCGGCGCGGCCGACCACAATATGAAACTCTCGGTCTCGCGTGCGGCCGCCGTGGTGAATGCCCTCGTCGGCACTTACGGGATCGACAAATCGCGATTGCAGCCCAAGGGCTACGGCGACACCAAGCCGGTGGCGCCCAACGAGAGCGATCAGGGTCGCTCGAAAAATCGCCGGGTCGAGCTTCGCAAGCTTTAGAGCGTGATCCCGAAGTGGAAACCGGTTTTCGGAAAAGATCACGCCCAAACGAAAGAATCTAGACCTTGATCCGATTCAATTGAATTTGATCGTGGTCTAGCGCGCATCCTCGGCGGCCGCGCGTCGGCCGGCGAGCCGATGGCTCGGCTCCATCGGATTATACTCGCCTTGCAGGTCGTGGCTCGGTAGCAAACTGAAGCTCGTTTCAAGCGACGCAATATCCCACGCCAGCAAGAACAGATAGAGTATTGCGGCGGCGACGAAAGCAAGCTCGGCGAAAGGCCGTTCGTGGCGCCGCGCGGCCCGGGCGGCCTTGTGCGGCAGTCTTGTCGGCAGCGTCGTCGGCATCACGGCCCTTCCTTAAGCGAAATTGCGTGCCGATGCGGGAGCCAAGGGCGATAGCGGCTCGCGCCGCGCCAGCAATGCGCCGGAGCTTTTCAGGTTGCCGAGAAAGCAGCGCGCGCTTTCGTCCCAGGTCATGGTCTTGGCGTAGGAGCGGCATGCTGTCCGCGACAACGTGAGGCTGCGGATGCAAGCGGCGCGAAGATCGTCGTCGAGGACCGCGACCGGCGCGCCGGCGATCACGTCGCGGGTCGAATCGACCGGAAAGCCCGCGATCGGCAGGCCGCTTGCCAGCGCCTCAAGCAGGACCAGCCCGTAGGTATCGGTGCGGCTGGGGAACACGAACACGTCCGCGCTGGCGTAGACGTTGGCGAGATCCTGGCCCTTGCGGGTCCCCAGGAATGTCGCCGACGGATAGCGCTCCGCCAATTCCCGCTTGGCCGGCCCATCGCCGACCACGACCTTGCTGCCCGGCAGGTCGAGCGCCAGAAAAGCCTCGATGTTCTTCTCCACCGCCAGGCGTCCGACCGTGAGAAAGACCGGCCGCGGCAGACCGAGATCGCTGCCGGATCTGGGTTGGAACAGATTGGTGTCGACCCCGCGCGGCCAGCGCATCAGCTTGCGAAATCCGCGCCCCATGAGCTCGTTGGTCAGCGAGTCGGTCGACGCCATGGTGACCCGGCCGGCATTGTGAAACCAGCGCAGCCAGCTCCAGCTCAGGCTCTTAGGGATAGGCCAGCGGGCGGCCGCATAGTCGGCAAAGCGGGTGTGAAAGCTGGTGGTGAATCCGCGCCCGCGCTTGAGGCAATGCCGGCGCACGAAATGGCCGATGGGGCCTTCGGTGGCGATATGGATGACGTCGGGCTGGAATGCGTCGATGCGGCGCGCGATCGCGCGCGAGGAGGGCAGCGCCAGCCGAATGTCCGGATAGCTCGGCAGCGGAATGCTCGGTATGCCCTCGGGGGTGAGAAAGCTCACCTCAACGCCCATGCGCTCGAGCGCCTGCCCGACCGAAACGAGCGTCTGCACCACGCCATTGACCTGCGGATACCAAGCGTCGGTGGCGATGAGAATGCGCATCAGACCGCATGAGCCTCGGTGATCATTGCCGTAGACAGGTCGCGACGGGCATCGGGTTTCCAGGAAACGATCTCGAGGCGGCCGTCGAAATGCTCGATCGCCGCGCTGCAGCTCTCCACCCAATCGCCGCAATTGATGTAGCGGGCGGCCGGAAAATCGCGGATCGAGGCTTGATGCACGTGACCGCAGATCACGCCGGCCGCGTCGCGCCGGGTCGCCTCGGCGGCGAGTGCCTCCTCGAAGCGCTGCACATAGTTGAGGACGTCCTTGACCTTGTACTTGGCCCACCGCGACAGCGACCAGCGCGAGAGGCTCAGGCTCCGGCGGATGAGGTTGACCGCCATGTCGGCGGCCTGCAGCAGCATCTGGGCCGGGTCGCCGAAGGCCGCGAACCGCCTGGACCGCTCGATCGTCCGATCGAACTGATCGCCGTGCGTCACCACATAGCGGCTGCCGTCGGCAGCCACGTGCGTGGCTTGCTCGGCCACCACCACGCCGCCGAAATGCGTCCCGAAATAATCGCGCAGGAACTCGTCGTGGTTGCCGGGAACGTAGATGAGGCGCGAGCCCTTGCGGGCCTTGCGCAACAGCTTCTGGATGACGTCGTTGTGGGCCTGCGGCCAGTGCCAGCCGGAGCGCAGTTGCCATCCATCGACGATGTCGCCGACCAGATAGATGGTATCGGCGTCGTGGTGGCGAAGGAAATCCAGCAGCTGCTCCGCCTTGCATGCGCGCGAGCCGAGATGCACGTCGGAGATGAACAGCGCACGAACATGTCGCGTTGTCTCGGTCACGTCCACGATGCGCAAACCCGCCAGCTGTGATTCGTCTTGCTTTCCACCGATCGATACGTGAGTCGTATCTCATTCATGTGACGGTCCTCCCGGCTGCGGCCCGCCCGCGCCCTGGCCCGGAATCGCCGGCTTTTGAATCAAATCGGAGCGTCGTCATTCTGTTGCATGGAGCTGCGATGGAATGTGCGGCCGGTTGCGAATCGGCAGCGTCGGCGGCTCGCCGACTGCCGGTCGATGCAGCGTCCGATGAGGTGAGCGATTGCTGGGCCGTCTGGGCGAGGTGGCACGCGCGCTGCAGTCACGGATCGGCTTGACGCAGGTCGGCTTGCGCCGGGTCGGCTTCAGGCAGATCGGCTGGAACAAGGTCGGGCTCGCGCTGAGCGCGACCATCATCCTGGTTTCCGGCCTCGTCCTCTCCTACCGCCTGCGCGATCTGGACTGGGAGGCGGTGGCGACGGCGGTCCGAGCCGTGCCGCTCATCCATGCGGCCGCGGCCGGGTTCTTCGTCGCCTGCGGCTATGTGACCCTGGCGCTGTACGATTGGTTCGCGCTGCGCACCATCGGGGCGCGTCAGGTGCCGTTTCGCGTGGCCGCGCTTGCCGGTGCCACCAGCTACGCGATCGGGCATGGTCTCGGGGCGATGCTGCTCGCCTCGGCGGCGATCCGCTTCCGGATTTATTCCCGATGGGGATTGCGCCCGATCGATATCGCGAAAATCTGCTTCATCGCCGGGTTGACGTTCTGGCTGGGCAATATCACGGCGCTCGGGATCAGCATGGTGTACATGCCGGACGCCGCGCGCGCGGTCGATCAGATCCCGGCATGGGGCAACCAGGCGATCGGCGCCGCCGCCCTGGGCGGGTTGTCGGCTTATTTGATCTGGATCTGGCGCAAGACCCGCGTTCTGGGCCGCAAGGGCTCCGGCGTGGCGCTGCCGTCCGGAACCATGACGCTCATGCAGATCGGCATCGGGCTCGCCGATTTGAGCTGTTGCTCGCTGGTGATGTATCTGTTGATGCCGGGCCTGCCGGTCGTTGATTTCATCCCGCTGGCGGTGATCGTGATCTTCGGCACGCTGCTGGGCTTTGCCAGCCACGCGCCCGGCGCCATCGGGGCGCTCGACGCCGCGATGCTCATCGGCCTGCCCGGCTTCGACCCGGCGGAGCTGATAGCGACGCTGCTGCTCTACCGGCTGCTCTATTTCGTGGCGCCATTCGGGCTGGCGCTCGCCGGCCTCGGGGTGCGCGAAGCCTGGATCCATTTTCGCCGGTGAACCGCCATGGCGTGTCGATGGGTGCGGTCTGTCCGTAGGGCGGCCCTTGTGGCCGCCCTACGGTCGCCGATTGCGGCGGGCGCCCACAAGGGGCGCCCCTACGCGTTCCAGCCTGGCGAAGCAGGCATAGCCCCGATAGAGGTCGCAAACCCGCAGTTGCAGGTCGGCCGTGTGCGCCAGCTGCGCCAGCTCGCGTCTCAGATCGAGGCGTGGGGAAACATGGAACCAGGCGAGCCAGCGAAACAGCAGTACTCGGAACCAGGCCGGCATCCCGGCCTGGTCGCCAAAATCGACCAGGCACAGGGCGCCCTGCGGCCCAAGCAAAGACACCGCATGCGCCAGTGCCTGGCGCCACGGCGGGATCATCGACAGCGCATAGGAGATCATGACCCGCTCGAACGACGCGCGGCCAAACAGCGCCGCGGGATCGGCGGTCACGGCGTCCGCCTGCGCCAGAGTGATGCGGCTTTCCAGCCCGGCGGCTGCGATCGATCGGCGGGCGGTATCGAGCATCACGCTCGATACATCTATGCCGAAGCATGCGACGTCCGGACAGGTCCGCGCGATGCGGATCAGATTGCGTCCGGTCCCGCAGCCGATCTCGAGGACAGCGGCGCCGGACGGCGGGCGCAATTCCGCGATCAGCCTGTCGCGACCGAGCAGATAGGGCATCCGCGTCAGGTCGTAGATGTGACGCTGCCAGCGGTACTGCCGATCCATGCGGATCGCGGCGTCGGCCATCAGGCGGCATCCCGCAGACTTTGCAGGTGAAAGCCACCGTAGATGGAGGAACGGTCCCGCCGCGTGAGCGCGCGGCAATATTCCTCGTCATACCGCCAGCGTGAGAGGATCTGGCTCGGCACGCGGCCGAACAGCAGGTTGCTCTCGGCCGCGGTGCGAAAGATCACGCGCGCCTGCGGCCGGGCGGTGCGGGTGATCTCGCCCCACAAAAGCGCGAGGTCGTCCCCGCTCATCCAATCCTGCGCGTCCAGGAGCACGAAGCAGTCGATGCTGTGCTCGGCGTGTCGCCGCAGATATTCGGCCATGGAGACGTGAAAGACGCCGATGCGGTCGGCGCGGCCCTTGATGTCGTCGTAGTTGCGCCGCTCCAGATAGGGCGGCAGCGGCGCGTCGGGCCCGCTGGCGTAGCGCCGTCCGAAGGCTTGCGACGCGAAGTAGTTCTCGTTGAGATCGAAATCGCAGGCCAGCCGCTCGACGCGGGCTTGCAGCACGCTCGCCATGCCGTCCGGTTTCGCCCCGGCCAGGGAGCGGTGCTGGGAGGGCGGGATTCCCAGCCCATAAAGCGCTGCCGGCTGGTTGAACAGCCAGCGCACGAAACGCTTGTCGAAGATCGGCGCCAGCTCGCGGTCGAAGATCGTGCGCTGCTCCTGCAGCGAGCGCGCCGCCAGCAGGCTGCGGGGATCGCATCCGTACAGTCGCGCCAGCAGGTGGCCCATGCCGATGCAGCGGCCGAGCAGCCCGTAGCGGTAGAAATTGCGCGTGAACGATTCGATGCGGTGGCGGCCCGTGATGGTGCGGGCTTCCCAATAGCGGCGCGAGCCGAGATCGAGATGCGGCCTGATGTATTGTCGGTAGGCGGCGAGATTGCCGCGGCAGTCGGCCGCGCCGAAGAAACGAAAGAACGCATCATAGTCCGGCAGGTGACGCAGCGCGCACAATTTCAGCCGGATGAGCGCGATGTGGGCGCCATTGAGGTCGATCGCCGAGACGCGGGCCGGATCCGCCACCAGATAGTTGAGGATGTTGCAGCCGCCGGATCCGATGGCCAGCACATGATCGGTCGGCCGGATCCGCATGGCCTCCAGGTCGACGGCCGGGTCTTCCCAGATTTGCGGATAGACCAGGCCGCGAAAGGCCAGCGTGAAGATGCGCTCCAGCGCGCCCTCGCGCGAGAACATCCGGTTGCGGTGAACCGCGGCTGCGAGCCTGCTCGCGGTGGCGCGCTGGGTAGCGGCGGTCAGATGAAGCATGGCAGGGATCCGGGCAGCAGAAGGGGGCAGGCGCGGCGGTGCTCGCCGGGCTTGGCAAACGAGTCCGTTTAAGCGAGTCGGATGACAGTCGAATGAATGAGCAGAGATGCCCGCGCGGCGCGGAAGGCGGTCGCGAGCTCACGCCTCGGCCAGCACCTGCCGGCCGATGTCCGCGATCCGATTGGTGCCGGTAAGTGCCATGGTCACGTCGAGTTCGCTGCCGATGATCTCGATCGCACGGGTGACGCCGGCCTGCGCGCCGGCACCGAGGCCGTAGAGATACGCGCGCCCGATCATGCAGGAGCGCGCGCCCAGCGCGAGCGCGCGCATCACGTCCTGGCCCGAGCGGATGCCGCCGTCGAACATGATCTCGGTCTGCGACCCGACGGTGTCGACGATCCTGGGCAGGGCGGAGATCGAGGACATGGCGCCGTCGAGCTGGCGGCCGCCGTGGTTGGACACCACGAGCGCCGCCGCGCCGGTTGCGGCCGCCTGCTTGGCGTCCTCGACATCGAGCAGGCCCTTGAGCACCAGCTTGCCGGGCCACAGAGCTCTGATCCACTCGACGTCCTTCCAGCTCAGGGAAGGATCGAACTGGCCGGCGATCCATTGCGCGAGGGAGCGCACGTCCTCCATGCCGCGCACATGGCCCGCCAGGTTGCCGAAGGTTTTTCGCTGCCCGCGCAACACGCTCATGGCCCAGCCCGGCTTGGTGGCGATGTCGATCAGGTTGCCGAGCTTGATCTCCGGCGGGACCGTCATGCCGTTGCGCAGGTCGCAATGGCGCTGCCCCAGCACCTGCAGATCGACGGTCAGCACCAGTGCGCTGCATTTGGCGGCGATCGCCCGCTCGATCAGCTCGCGCACGAAACCGCGGTCCTTCATCACATAAAGTTGGAACCAGAACGGCCGCTCGACCGCGGCCGCGACGTCCTCGATCGCGCAGATCGACATCGTGGAAAGGCAGAACGGGATGCCGGCCGCCTGCGCGGCGCGGCAGGCGAGGATCTCGCCGTCGCCCCATTGCATGCCGCACAGCCCGATCGGCGCCAGCGCGATCGGCAGTGCCGCCGGCTCGCCCAGGATGGTGGTCGCCAGATCGCGCCGCGCGACGTCCACCAGCACGCGCTGGCGCAGCTTGATGCGCTCGAGGTCGCTGCGGTTGGTCCGCAACGTCTCCTCCGCGTAGGAGCCGCGGTCCGCATAGTCGAAGAACATTCTGGGGACCCGGCGGCGGGCCAGGAGCCGCATGTCCTCGATGCAGGTCATCATGCGCATGGGCCAGGCTCAGCCGGATCGTTGACATCGGGCGGAACCCGCAATCACCACCCATGTGGCATTCCGTCAAGCCGCGATGGCCGCGGCCGCGGCGCGGAACACGCAGGCCGCCCTGGGGTTGATCCAGGCCACGGCAGGAGATGATCGATGGGCATATCGAAGGAAACCGTCGCGGACAGCGAGGTTGCTGACGAAAAAAGGCCGGAAAACCCAGCGGAGCGGCGCCAGCGCCTCGAAAAATCCCTGGAATCGGGCCTGGAAGATAGCTTTCCGGCCTCGGATGCGATCAACGCCGTCCAACCGCCCCCGACCAGATACGACCGGAAGAAGGGGGCGGGAGCCGCGTAGGGTGAACCCGGCACGCCGCGCTGGCGCCGGCGGCTTTGTTCATCATGGCGCAAAATTTCCCCACATTTTTTGGCGAACTTGTGCGGGGAAAGAGCCTATTATGCGCCAGGGTATCCGGGCTCGGGGTTGCGGGGAAAAATGGTTCGCAAGTATTTCGGGACTGACGGCATCCGCGGTCGCGCCAACGGCGTGATCGTGCCGGAACTGGCATTGCGCGTCGGGCAGGCCGCGGGGCTGGCCTTCCGCCGCGGCGACCATCGTCACCGCGTGGTGATCGGCAAGGACACCCGCCTGTCGGGCTACATGATCGAGACCGCCATGGTGGCCGGCTTCACCTCGGTCGGCATGGACGTGCTGCTGCTCGGCCCCATGCCGACGCCGGCGGTGGCCATGCTCACCCGCTCGATGCGCGCCGATCTCGGCGTGATGATATCGGCCTCGCACAACGCCTATGACGACAACGGCATCAAGCTGTTCGGGCCCGACGGCTACAAGCTCTCGGATGCGGTCGAGCACGAGATCGAGGCCCTGATCGATTCCGACCTCTCCAAGAGGTTGGCAAAAAGCGCCGATCTCGGCCGCGCCAAGCGCATCGACGGCGTGCACGATCGCTACATCGAATTCGCCAAGCGCACGCTGCCGCGCGCGCTCAGTCTCGACGGGTTGCGTGTGGTCGTCGATTGCGCCAACGGCGCCGCCTACAAGGTGGTGCCGGAAGCGCTGTGGGAGCTGGGCGCCGACGTGGTGCCGATCGGGGTCGAGCCCGACGGCTTCAACATCAACCGGGAATGCGGATCGACCGAGCCGGCGGCGCTGTGCGCCAAGGTCAAGGAGATGCGGGCCGACATCGGCATCGCGCTCGACGGCGATGCCGACCGGGTCATCATTTCCGACGAGCGCGGCCATCTGGTCGACGGCGATCAGCTGCTGGCCGTGATCGCGGCGAGCTTCCAGGAGGACGGCCGCCTCACCAAGCCGGGAGTGGTCGCCACCGTGATGTCGAATCTCGGCCTCGAGCGCTATCTGGCGGGCATCGGCCTTTCGCTCGCGCGCACCCCGGTCGGCGACCGCTACGTGCTCGAATACATGCGCGAGCACGAGCACAATGTCGGCGGTGAAGCCTCCGGCCACATCATTCTCTCCGACTACACCACGACCGGCGACGGCTTCGTGGCCGCGCTGCAGATCCTGGCCGTGCTCAAGAAGCAGAACCAGCCGGTGTCGAAGGTCTGCCACCGCTTCGACCCGCTGCCGCAAGTGCTCAAAAACGTGCGCTACCGCAGCGGCAAGCCGCTGGAGACCGCCAAGGTCCGCTCCGCGATCCGGGAGGCGGAGCGGCGCCTCAACGGCCATGGCCGCCTCATCGTTCGCTCCTCGGGTACCGAGCCGGTGATCCGGGTCATGGGCGAGGGCGAGGACCGGGTACTGGTCGAGGAGGTGGTCGACGGTATCGTCGATGCCCTGAGCCACGTCACCGCCTGATCTCGAACCGCCGGAAATTGTATTGCTGGCGCATGCGCGCCGTTGCGCGCACGCACGGCGTAGTCACGAGCAAGCAGGCGTGGCCGCCGCCGCGCTCGTGCCGCAATCGTTAACAAACGCTCGAGCGCGGTCGCGGACGGCTCCGCCATTTCGACGCAATCAATAACAAAAGTTAAACTTCACGGTTAAGAGTTAAGGTTAAGCTCCATTTAACGGTTTGCTGCCATCCTCCGCTTCGTTGGTTCATCCCTGTGGGGCCGGCGCCCCGATAGGACGAAAGGACGAAGTCATGAGTAGTGTGAGAATTTTGGCGCTCGCGGGAGCCGCCGCAGCAGCGATGAGCACGGTGGCCTTGGCCGCTGATTTCCCTCCCGCCCTTCCGGCCCAGCCCGCGTATCAACCGGTGCAGGCTTCCGAGTCCGGCTGGTATTTGCGCGGCGACGTCGGCGTCGGCGCGCAAAGGTTCGAGGCTTTCGACCATTTCCAGACCAATGCCGCGTTCGTGTGGCCGGCGAGCTGGTCGATCGTGCAGAAGCAGACCGACGATTCCGCCTTCGTCGACTTCGGCGTCGGTTATCAGGTCAACAACTGGTTCCGATTCGATTTCACCGGCGAGCACCGTGCGTCGGCGAAGTTCAAGGTGATCGGCAGCTATCGCGAGTTCTGCCCGGGCGGAGCCACATGTTTCGACCAATATGACGGCTCCCACTCCGCCGAGGTGTTGATGCTCAATGCCTATGTGGATCTCGGCACCTGGTGGTGCCTGACGCCGTTCGTCGGCGCCGGCGTGGGCGGGGCGTGGAACTCGGTTACCACCGTCTCCGATCTCGGCATCGTGAACACCAATGCTCCCGGCTTCGGCTTCTCGTCGTCGGACGCTACAAACTGGAACCTCGCCTGGTCGGCGCAGGCCGGGATTGCCTACAACGTATCGAGCAACCTCAAGCTCGAGCTGGCGGTTCGCTACTTGAATCTCGGGTCGGTCAAGACCCCGGTGGTCAACTGCTCTTCTACCGGGTGCCAGGGCAGCGGAGGCCCGGCCGCCTACTACACGCTCACGAATTTCGATTCGCTGGACCTCAAGCTCGGCATGCGTTGGCTGTTCCAGCCGGAACCGCCGGCCTATTCTCCGCCGCTCATTCGCAAGGGCTGAACGCTTAATCCATCCGGATGCTCGACGGCGCGGGAGATTTCCCGCGCCGTTTTCATTTGTGAGGCTGCCCGATGCAGCGCCGAGCTAACTCCTCATTAAGGTTAATCAATCATGATGCAGCAATACGCAGGCTCCTAAGTCCGCGAAACCCATGAGGCCGTTATGCGTCGCTTGCTCGCTGCTTTGGGCCTGATCGGCCTCCTGTCCCCCGCCTTCGCCGCCGACTACGAACTGCCGACCCTGCGCGGATCGGAGACCTTCGTGCCGGCCTATCCCACCTATTTCAGCTGGGAGGGTTTCTATGCCGGCGGCCAGCTGAGCTACAGCAGCCTCCAATCCGATTTCAGCGGGGCGACGCAGCCGCTGGTCGCCTACGCGTTGCGCAACTCGACCATCCTGGCCGAGATGAACCCCGCCCAGTGGCCAGTGCTCGGCAGCAGGGCCACCAATTCGGCCGGTGTCGGGGGCTTCATGGGCTACAATTTTCAATGGGAGAACGCGATCATTGGGTTGGAGCTCAACTATACCCACACCTCCCTCAACGCCGCGGCGCCCAGCTCGTCGCTCACGCGCTCGCAGGTGGTCAGCGGCGCTATCAATGACGTCACCCTCGATGCCAGCGGCTCGCTGCGTGTCAACGATGTCGCGACCACGCGGGCGCGTCTCGGCTGGGCGGCCGGCAGTTTCATGCCCTATGCAACGCTCGGCCTGGCATTCGGCCGCGTCGACGAGGCGATTTCCACCAATGTCACCGTGGTTCTAAGGGATCCCACTACGAAGGTGGTGATCGGGGTAATCCCCTTTTCGAACGGTCAAGCCAAGAACGGGGCCTATCTGTACGGCTTCTCCGGCGGCGGCGGGCTCGATTTCGCATTGACGCGGAACATTTTTGCGCGCGCGGACTACGAATATATCCAGTGGCAGCGGCTTTGGCAGATCGAATCGGGCATCCATAACTTCCGCGCCGGTCTCGGCGTGAAATTCTAGGGCGGCGATACGGCCCGGGCGGAAACAGCTCCGGCCCTGTAAAAATACCGCGATTTGATACCTCCATTTGACCGCCGCAGCGGTCGCGGCCGCGACGCCTGCAAGAGCGAATTCGGCGGCACGGTCCGAGCAGGATGCTTGACGGCGCGCCCGCACTTGCCTATCAGCGCGCCCGGGACACCCCTCCCCACCGAGGGGCGCCTATCTGGAAGGATAGACTATGACCATCACGATGCCGTCCGTGCGGCCGCTCGTTCCGCACTTCTCCTCCGGCCCCTGCGCCAAGCGACCAGGCTGGAGCCTCCAGGCCCTCACCGACGCGGTCCTGGCCCGCTCGCACCGCTCCAAGATCGGCAAGGCCAAGCTCAAGCGCGCCATCGATCTGACCCGCGAGGTCCTGCAAGTCCCCGCCGACTACCGTATCGGCATCGTGCCGGCTTCCGATACCGGAGCGGTCGAGATGGCGCTGTGGTCCCTCCTGGGCCCTCGCCCGGTCAGCGTGCTGGCCTGGGAATCGTTCGGCGAAGGCTGGGTCACCGACATCACCAAGCAGCTCAAGCTCAAGGACGTGACCGCGCTCAAGGCCGGCTATGGCGAGCTGCCGGATCTATCCAAGCTCGATTGGTCGAACGACGTCGTGTTCACCTGGAACGGCACCACGTCCGGGGTGCGGGTCCCCAATGCGGATTGGATCCCCGCCGGGCGCGAGGGCTTGAGCATCTGCGACGCGACCTCGGCCGCCTTCGCGCAGCCGCTCGAGTTCGCCAAGCTCGATGTCGTCACGCTGTCCTGGCAGAAGGTGCTCGGCGGCGAGGCGGCGCATGGCATGCTGATCCTGTCGCCGCGCGCGGTCGAGCGGCTCAAGAGCTACACGCCGCCCTGGCCGCTGCCGAAGATTTTCCGTTTGACCAACGCCGGCAAGCTGATCGAGGGCATATTCGAGGGCGAGACCATCAACACGCCCTCGATGCTGTGCGTGGAGGATTACCTCGACACCCTCAACTGGGCAAAGTCGATCGGCGGCCTCAAGGCGCTGATCGGGCGGGCCGACGCCAACACCAAGGCGATCGCAGATTGGGTGGCAGCGACGGCGTGGGTTGATTTCCTGGCCAGACAGCCGGCGATCCGCTCCAACACGTCGGTGTGCCTGCGCATCGTCGATCCGGCGGTGACTGCGCTCAGCGCGGACCAGCAAGCCGTCTTCATCAAGGGCCTGGTGGCGTCGCTGGAGAAGGAAAATATCGCCTACGACATCGATGGCTACCGCGATGCGCCGCCGGGCCTGCGCGTTTGGTGCGGGGCGACGGTCGAACGGAACGATGTCGAAGCCCTGACGCTCTGGCTCGATTGGGCGTTCGCCAAGGCCAAAGCCGCGCTGCCCAAGGTGGCGTGAGCATCGGATAAGCGGAGCAGGTCCGCGAGCCGGGTCCGCCCCGCCGTGCCCGGCCTTAGATCATCAGCTCGAAGCAGGAAGCCGCCATGCCGCCCAAAGTCCTCATCTCCGATTCGCTCTCTCCCGCGGCCGTGCAGATCTTCAAGGATCGCGGGGTCGAGGTCGACTTTCAGCCCAAGCTCGGCGGCGACAAGGACAAGCTCGCCGAGCTGATCGGCGGTTTCGACGGCCTCGCCATCCGTTCGGCCACCAAGGTCACGCCGAAAATTCTCGAGCAGGCGAAGAAGCTCAAGGTGATCGGGCGCGCCGGTATCGGGGTCGACAATGTCGATATCCCGGCCGCGACCGCCAAGGGCATCATCGTGATGAATACGCCGTTCGGCAATTCGATCACGACCGCCGAGCACGCCATTACGCTGATGCTCGCGCTGGCGCGCCAGATTCCCCAGGCCGATTCCTCGACGCAAGCCGGCAAATGGGAGAAGAACCGCTTCATGGGCGTCGAGATCACCGGCAAGACGCTGGGCGTCATCGGTTGCGGCAATATCGGCTCGATCGTCGCCGATCGCGGGCACGGCTTGCGCATGAAGGTGATCGCCTACGATCCGTTCCTGTCGCCCGAGCGCGCCATCGATCTCGGCGTCGAGAAAGTGGAGCTCGCCGAGCTGTTCAAGCGCGCCGATTTCATCACCCTGCATACGCCGCTGACCGACAAGACCAAGGACATCGTCGACGGCAAGGCGCTCGCGATGATGAAGAAGGGCGTGCGCATCATCAACTGCGCGCGCGGCGGGCTGGTGGACGAGAAGGCGTTGCGGGCGGCGCTCGATTCCGGGCAGGTCGCGGGCGCCGCCTTCGACGTGTTCGTGGAGGAGCCGGCCACCCAGAACCCATTGTTCGGGCACCCCAACGTGGTCTGCACGCCGCATCTGGGCGCCGCCACCACCGAGGCGCAGGAGAACGTGGCGCTGCAGGTCGCCGAGCAGATGTCCGACTATCTGTTGCGCGGCGCCATATCCAATGCGGTCAATTTTCCCTCCATCACCGCCGAGGAGGCGCCGAAATTGAAGCCGCTGATCGCGCTCGCCGAACGGCTCGGCTCGTTCGCCGGCCAGCTCACCGAAAGCGGGATCAGCAAGGTCCAGCTCGCCTATGAGGGCGCGGTCGCGCAGATGAACACCAAGGCGCTGACCTCGTCCGCCATTGCGGGTCTGTTGCGCCCGATGCTGCAGGACATCAACGTGGTCTCGGCGCCGAGCATCGCCAAGGAACGCGGCATCGTGATCGAGGAGATGACGCGCGAGGCGGCTGGCGACTACGACAGCCTGATCACGGTGACGGTGGTCACCGAGAATCAATCGCGCTCGGTTTCCGGCACGGTCTTTGCCGACGGGCGACCGCGCATCGTCAACATCAAGGGCATCCGCATGGATGCCGAGTTCGCCCCCTCGATGATCTACATCACCAACCTGGACAAGCCGGGCTTCATCGGGCGCTTCTCCTCGACGCTGGGCGAAGCCGGCATCAACATCGCGACCTTCCATGTGGGCCGCGAAGCGCCGGGCGGCAACGCCGTTTCGCTGATCGAGATCGACGGCGAGCTGCCGCCGCCGGTGCTGGCCGCGGTGCGGGCGCTGCCGCAGGTGCAGCAGGCCAAGCTGCTGCGGTTTTGATCTTTCCCGCACGCCCGAGCAGGAATCGATTGCGTGTGCGTCCCTGAAGACGCAAACGTTTACTGCTTTCCCCTTTCAGGCGGAGGGGAAAGAGCGCGCCGAGATTGTCGCTCAAGCTATTCTTCGAAGTTTAATTCGAGGCTGCTTGCGGCCGGGGTGGTTGCGGGAGCGGACCGCACCTTGGTCGCCGCCGCCATGCCGGTGTTGAGGTCGTCCGGTGCGGCCATCTCGACGATCATCGGGGCGGTGCGCTGCGTTGCAGCCTGGGGAATGTAGCTCTCGATCAATTGACGCATGCGGGTGTCGCGCTCGGAGTTGGA